>VBKY01000603.1:0-3131 GCA_005879255.1 Deltaproteobacteria bacterium | reverse complement strand
CAGCGAAAGCTCACCGTGCTCATCGAAGCCGACGGTGGAATCAAGACCGACAATATCGCGCGCGTGGTACGAGCCGGTGCCGAAGTTATCGTCTCTCGCTCCGGCATCTTCAAGACTCCCAACTACGCTGAGACAATCCGTCAAATGCGCCAGGCCGTGGCGCAGTCGTAGACAGCGGCTACGTCTGCGATTCCAGATTTCCAATTTCAGATTCCAAATGGACATTGTGAGATTCTGTCATCTGGAATCATCTGGAATTTGTAATTTGAAATGCCGCGCCCAAGCGGGCCTGGCTGTTCTCGTTTCGGTATGTTAGTTTGTGCGGGTCGGGGCGTGGCTCAGCTTGGTAGAGCGCACGGTTCGGGACCGTGAAGTCGGTGGTTCAAATCCACTCGCCCCGACCATTTCCTTCCACCAAATTTTTTCACGACCTGTGTCTTCCCACAGCATCCCGCTTCTCATAGGTTTCGGTAAAGCTTTCGGTTTGGTCTTGAAAAGCCTCATTAATTTAATTGCTCTCGCGAATCATTCTTTGTGTATCGTCCATAGTGCTTTTCGATCATCGCTACGATGTACCGCAGTATTCCGCCACCCACTTGATATTGAGCCCGTGTAAAAAGGCGGTTGATTGGCCCATATCCTATAGATCGAGAGCGACTGATAGCCGGGCGCGAGCAATGGCTTTTCCGTTGCGACCCCACGCGACGACGAACATAAGCCAGCGATCTTAACGGCTTCCGAGAATCGGCATCTCCTTTAGAAAGAGGAAGCAGGGGGTTCTCATTAAATCGGGGGACCCTAAGTCCGAGGTCGATTCCTGTCGAGCGCACCATTTCGAATTTACAAACAAATCTTTGAAACCCACCGCATCCCGACAAATTCACTACCCAAATTGGCTACTTGACACGATGTGGTACACTATCTATAAGCGGCTACCATGAAAGAGAGTATGACATTGCTGGGAGTAGGCTTTTACATCCGTGCAGAAGCAGCTCGGCTATTAAAGGTCCATCCAGCAAGATTGAATCGTTGGGTGCAAGGATATACGTACAAGATACGAGAAGAAAGCAAGCAAATAGAGCGACACAAAGGCCCCATCGTACTTGTCGATTTACCCACGGTGGACGGCACAATGGCACTCTCGTTTGTCGAATTGATGGAGCTTCGGGTCGTTAAAAGTTTCCTAGACCGGGGCATTTCTTTACAGCGAGTCAGAATTGCGGCTGAACGAGCCATGGAACTCTTCAATACCGCACATCCCTTTGCTACGCGACGAGTTTTTTCCGCCGGAAAAACTATCTTTGCCGAACTCGTTCGGGGCATGGACGACCCAGATGTAATCGAGCTTACGAAAAATCGAGATTTGCAAATCTACTCTGGAGCTTTGCTGGCTAAATATCTCGACGAAATATCTTTTAGTGATAAAACGCTTCTTGCAGACCGATGGTGGCCACTCTCTAAACAGTTCCCCGTTATACTTGATCCGAAAATAGCTTTTGGAGCGCCAGTGATTGAAGGAACTGCGACCCGAACTGAAGTCGTAGCAGCCATGGCGAAGGCGACATCGACTGATGTCGCGGCCAATGTCTACCAGTTAACCAAAAGGCAAGTGCAAGCATCGGTGCAATTTGAGGACCTTCTTGCAGCTTGAGACCACGTCCACAATTTGACATTTCTCTTCGATGAGAACATCAGCCAGCTTATTGTCGATGCGCTTAAGGCGTTGGGCAAGCCCGTCGCCTATCTCACGGATATTTTACCGCGAGGAACGGATGACATAGCCCTATTTTCTCGACTCGGGGAATTGAGCTGGTTTCTTGTAACTCAGGACAAAAAAATCAAGAGAAAAAAACATGAACTCGAAGCGTTGCGGCGGGCCGGACTTGGAGCATTCATTTTCACGGGACGAGCTGAACGGGATGTGGATTCCATGATGATGCTGGTTCTTAAACATTTCAATGAGATTCAAAGGCTAGCAACCGAAACGGCCCGGCCGTTCATTTTCGGTATATCGGACAAGGGCTCCTTTGATCGGCTTGATTGAACTTACTTCTCTAAAAGCAAAGTACGCTTTCCTATTTAGCCCACCAGCCCGTATTACGATTTTTAGATATGAGTCAGGCGAGTCACCGATAGCAAAAGCGGTGGAATTGACTATCAAGGCCATCGAGGCGGAAGAAAGGAAATAAATGCATCGGTCATTTCACACCGACGATGAGAAAATTGGCGCATACATTCTTTCTACTTTTTCAATCTCAGGATCGTAAAAAACGATACGCTCGGGCCAACCCATGATCACATAGAACGCAGATTCCGGCACGTAACCTTGACTATTTATCCAGGATCGAAACTTAACCAAAATGCCGTGATCTTGTGCGATCTCGGCAAGCACATTTTCACTATCTTGGTAAACGTGGTTCTTCCTAAGTCTTCCCGGAGAGCGCTTTAGCATGAAATCTTCGATGACGCTGTAGCTTCCCCGTCGTTCTATCGACCTCCATAATGCTTCGTTGCTGCTCACGATGTCGTTAACTGCATTTGAGGTACATGTAAAATGCCAGATTTCCTCTAAGCTCTTTCCGGCTGATCGACCTTGAAGAGCCTCCGACACATTGACAAAAAACCGCGCCATCAGAGTGGCGTTTCTCCTCACATCAACAGGCACCAGTGTCCCGATGACCACGGCGGCGCCTTGCCGAAACATCAAATCGGAAACGTTGGTGCTACCTTTCCCTCGTGGTGAGACCTGGCAAGCACTGAGACAGACAATTGTTGGGAGAGAACCCAAATCCTCTCCGACAACCAATCTGTCTCCGCACACAAAGCCGGTCTGATTTCGTTCATTATCCAAACCGCCATGCGCACTGATCACCAGAACATCGTACGTCTTGCTAGTTAGGGCTTCTGTGAGATCGTTTAAGGCGCCTATTTCTTTGATGTCGCACTCGACGTTCGGGACTCCCGATAAGACTTCCTTTCCCATTTTCCATCCCTCGCGCGATATTCGACCAACGAGATCCCGCTCGGGTATACATTCCGCGACCAAGACTTTCAGTTTTCCGCTGAGGTGCATAGTCGGCATCGGAGTAAGCTCAAACTGCAAGGTTCGCGTTAGAGGTACGACTGGCCGA
>VBKY01000187.1 GCA_005879255.1 Deltaproteobacteria bacterium | reverse complement strand
ACCTCCTGTGGACTCGTTCACGTGGTTCAAAACGTTCAAGCCGGTCAAATCGTTTTCGTTTAAGCCCTTGTGGAATCGTCGTCTACTCTACCTTGACATTAACTTCAAGCTAAAAGTAATATCCGCCAGCTTTTGGATTTTGTTCGGTATTATTGGGAGGCAACCATGAAGCGCGCATGGTTAATTGTTTTCATCGGCGTGGTGATTCTCACCGGATTTGTCTCGGCAACCTCGGCGCAGACACCAAAACGGGGCGGCACGCTGACGATCGGTTTCAAAGAAGAGCCGGATCGCCTCGATGCGCGTTATCCCGGCCGGCGATTTCTCTTGTTCCCGGAAGTTTACGAGAGTCTGGCCGTCTTCGGTAAAAACATGAGCGACATTCGTCCTGCGTTGGCGGAAAAATGGGAACAGCCCAATCCGACTACTTATATTTTTCATCTGCGCAAGGGAGTGAAATTCCACAATGGTCGGGAGCTGACCGCTGATGATGTAAAAACCAACATCGAATGGCGCAGCACGGAAGCACCCAAAGATTGGCCGCGCATGCGCAATCTCGAGGCGATGAGCAAAATCAAAAACGTCGAAATCCTCGATCGTTATAAAATAAAAATCACCATCGACGAGCCCGGGCCGATGATGGTCACGGCGTTTACCGGCGGTGACACGGGGTTACCGGGCATCATTCCACCTGAGGCGGCGGGCAAGTTCATGCTCGGCAAAAGTGGCACGATTCCAATTGGCACGGGGCCTTTCAAGTTCAAAGAATGGGTATCGGGCAGCCACATTACTCTCGAACGCTTCGATGATTATTGGGGGCCGAAGGCGCTGGTGGACCGCATCGTGTTCAAGTTTATCTTCGACGACGATGCGCGGCTGATCGCTTTGCAGCGCGGTGACATCGATCTCGCCGAGCAGATCACTGGCGCGGGATTGCCGATCGTGCGGAAGGACCAAAATCTGCAATTGTTCTCCGCGCTCCGTACTTTTCGCGATATCAAATTGTATTACAACAACAAGAATTGGCCGATGAGCGATCGGCGATTTCGCGAGGCATTGACCAAGGTCGTCAACTTCGACAAGAACGTCGAAGTGTTGCGTGGCGAAGCGGTGCGAGCCAAGAGCTTCATGGCGGGTTCGCTGTGGGCCAACGATCCGTCGATCGGAAAACTATTTCCGGAATACGACGTGGCGAAGGGCAAACAGTTGATTAAAGAAGTCGAGAAATCAGCGGGCAAATCGATACCTGAATTGGTTTACGTCAGCCCCAATCGCGATGTTTACGTCAAGATCGCCAATCTCCACTACGCGGCTTACACGGCGGCAGGCTTGAAGATCAATCTCAAAATGGTCGATCCCAATCAGTGGCTGCGCGACCGCGACTCGGACAACTACGATATTACCCTTGCCGGCGGCGGCGGACCCGGAATGGACCCGCTGTACCAAGCGCGCATGTTCGAATCGACCAAAGACGTCGGCCTCATCGAGCGGGACGGCTTTAATATTCCGCGTTACGTCAACAAAGAGTACGACTCGCTCATCCGTAAGGCGCAATCCACCGAAGACCGCAAAGCGCGCGCGAAGTTGTATCAGGCCGCCGACAAGATTCTTATGACCGACCTGCCGGCCGCGCCCTACTATCACGAAGTCTACTTCCACGGCGCCAATAAGAAAGTAAAAGGCATCATCATGATGGAGAGCGGCGATCCTCACCTACACACGCCGGCGGGACAAGTCTGGTTGGACAAATAACTGCTTAAATGCTCGCGTATCTGATCCATAGGCTGGCGCAGCTGATTCCGGTGCTGATCGGTTGTTCGCTACTGGTCTTCTTCGCTCTACAATTCCTTCCCGGCGACGCCGCCCAGGCGTTTTTGGGCGAGCGGGAGTTCAATCAGGAAGATTATCAAGCGATGCGCGAGTATCTGGGCCTCGATGAACCGCTCTACGTCCAGTACTACAAGTATCTCAAAAATGTTCTCCAAGGCGATTTCGGCCGCTCGGTGCGCACCCATGAGCAGGTATTATCCGCGATCCTCGAGCGGATTCCCGCAAGCCTTACTTTGGCCGCGGCATCTTTAATCGTCGCGCTGGTGGTCGGCGTTCCCAGCGGTATTCTATCCGCGGTGAAACCTTATTCGCGCTTGGATCAGGGGAGCATGATCGGCGCGCTGCTCGGCGTGTCGGTGCCCAATTTCTGGCTGGCGTTGATGTTGATTCTGGTCTTCTCGCTTTATTTGGATTGGCTTCCCGCCTCCGGCCGTGGTTCGCCGCCCGATGTGAAGCATGTAGTTTTGCCGGCCATCGTTCTGGGCAGCGCGTATGCCGCGACGATTTGCCGTTTGACGCGCTCGTGCATGCTCGAAGTATTAGGTAATGACTTCGTGCGCACGGCGCGCGCCAAGGGTTTGCTGGAATTTCTCGTCATTAACAAACACGCCTTGCGCAACGCGCTGATCCCGGTGGTCACGGAAATCGGCATTTCCATCGTCGGAGTCATCGAAGGGAGCACGGTGATCGAAGTCGTCTTCGCCTGGCCGGGCATCGCGCGCATGGCCTTTCAAGCGGCGCAGTATCGTGACTACCCCATGCTGCAGGGCTGCGTTTTGATCGTCGCGTTTCTGTTCGTCTTGGTGAATCTGGTGGTTGACGCGCTCTATTATTATTTGGACTCGAGAATCAAATTTGCCGGAGCGGTCAATGAAGGCTGAAGCGACGATCGATATCGCTGTATTCGAACGCGGCAGCGAGAACCTGTGGCGGACCTGCTATCGCAAGTTTCTTCATAATGGGCTTGGCATGTTCGGCGCCGCGATTAGCCTGGCGATCGGCTTGATCGCTCTGGTCGCGCCCTACGACCCGATTCAAGTGGAGCCCGACAAGATTTTCGAGCTAAGAAGCTGGAGCCATTGGTTGGGCACGGATGAATTGGGCCGCGATCTCTTGTCGCGCTTGATTTACGGCGCGCGCATATCATTTTTTGTCGGTCTAGTTGCCGTGATATTCAAAACTGTCATCGGTACCACCATCGGCTTGATCACCGGCTACTTCGAGGGTTTTATCGATCATCTGCTCATGCGCTGCATGGACGTGCTCTATGCGTTTCCGCGGACGTTACTGGCGCTGTTGATCCTTGCCATTGTCGGACCGAGTATTCCAGCGCTGATTTTCGTCATCGGTTTGGGCGGGATCCCGCAGTTTGCACGGATCGTGCGCGGCGCCGTGCTTTCAGCCAAACAGAACGAGTACGTCGTTGCGGCCCGTTCATTGGGATCGACCAGCGCGCGTATTCTGAGGCGTTATCTGTTACCCAATGTACTGGCGCCGATCTTGATTCTCTCGAGCCTGAGCTTGGCGCGGGCGATTACGGCCGAGGCGAGTTTGAGCTTTCTCGGTCTCGGCGTCGATCCGACGCTGCCGACTTGGGGCGGCATGTTACGCGCCGGCGGACCGTATTTGCGCTTGCATCCACATGTAGCGATCTTTCCGGGACTGCTCATCATGTTGGCAGTGCTGGGATTTAATGCTATGGGAGATGCTATTCGCGACATTTTAGACCCGCGCATGTTGAGCCGGGTCCGTGGAGGCCGAACGACTTAAGAAAATTGCGCGGTCGCTCCCATCATGCCTGATTTACTCCAGGTCAAAGATCTTCAAACTTCCTTTTTCACGCCAGAGGGAGAAGTGCGTGCCATCGACGGTGTCAGCTTCGAAATTGGCGAGGGGAAGACGCTCGGCCTGGTCGGCGAATCGGGCTGCGGCAAAAGCGTGACCTCGCTGTCGATCATGCGCTTGATCCCGTCGCCGCCGGGAAAAATCGTCGGCGGCGAAATTTTTTACCGCGGGCGCGACCTCTTGAGGCTCAACAACGAGGCAATGCGCAGAATCCGCGGCAACGAGATCTCGATGATTTTTCAGGAACCGATGACTTCGCTCAATCCGGTCTTCACCGTCGGCAACCAGATCGGCGAAGCGATCAAGCTGCATCAGGGATTGGGCAAAAGGGAAACCCGACAGAAAACCATTGAGATGCTGCGGCTGGTCAAGATCGCTGATCCGGAGTCGCGCGTCGACTCCTACCCGCACCAGTTGAGCGGCGGCATGCGCCAGCGGGTCATGATCGCCATGGCGCTGTCGTGCAATCCGAGCCTATTGATCGCCGACGAGCCGACTACGGCTTTGGATGTGACGATTCAGGCACAGATTCTCGAATTGATAAAAGAGCTGCAGCAGAAAATCGGCGGCATGGCGCTGTTGCTGATCACGCATGATTTGGGTGTGGTCTCCGAGCAGGCGGATAACGTGGCGATTATGTATGCGGGCAAAATCGTCGAGCGCTCGAGCACCCGGGCGATCTTTAACCGGCCGTTTCATCCCTATACTGTGGGTTTACTCAATTCCCTGCCGGGGATCGGAGGGCTAAAGAAAAAACGCCTCGATGCGATTCCGGGCATGGTGCCGAGCCCGCTCCACTTGCCGAGTGGCTGCCGGTTTCGCGATCGTTGCCCGAGAGCGCAGGAAATTTGCGCACAGACCGAGCCGCCACTGGAAGAGAAAGAGCCGGGACATACGGTGGCTTGTTATTTTCCCCATACGGAAACGCGGGAGCAATCGAGGACCGAGGAGAGGATAGAGGATAGAGGATAGAGGATCGCGATCGTCCATCCGTCCTCAATCTTCGATCCTCGAACTGTTTCAGACGATATGAGCCTGCTAGAAATCTGCAACCTGAAAAAATACTTCCCGGTCGGCGAGGGATTGTTCTCGCGCAGCAAAGCAATGGTCAAAGCGGTCGATGACGTCAGTCTGACCGTTCACGAGGGCGAGACGTTGGGCCTGGTCGGCGAGTCGGGCTGCGGCAAATCGACTTTGGGCCGAACGATTCTCCGGCTCATCGAACCGACCAGCGGCGAGGTGATCTTTCAAGGCAAGAATTTATTGTCACTGTCGCAGCGCGACCTGCGCGATATGCGGCGCGAGATGCAGATCATTTTTCAAGACCCCTATGCGTCGCTCAACCCGCGCATGCGGGTCGGCGACATCGTCGGCGAGGGATTGGAGATTCACAAGCTCGCCAAAGGCAAAGCCAAACGCGAACGGGTCATGGAGCTGCTCCATCAAGTCGGATTGCGCGAAGATCACTACGACCGATATCCGCATGAATTTAGCGGCGGGCAGCGCCAGCGTATCGGTATCGCCCGGGCCTTGGCGGTCAGTCCGAAATTCATCGTCTGCGATGAGCCGGTGTCATCGCTCGACGTGTCTATCCAGGCGCAGATTATCAATCTCTTGCAGGAGCTGCAGGAGAAGATGCACCTTACCTATTTATTCATCTCCCACGATCTTCGCGTGGTCGAACATATTAGCCACCGCGTGGCGATCATGTATTTAGGTAAAATTGTCGAGATCGCCAACAGCGAGACGATTTATCGGGACGCGAAACACCCTTACACGCGCGCGCTGCTCTCCGCCGTGCCGATGCCCGACATCAGCAAAAAGAAGGAACGGGTGGTGCTCCAGGGCGACGTGCCGAGTCCAGTCAATCCGCCGTCCGGATGCACTTTTCATCCGCGCTGTGCCTACCGCGAAGCGATCTGTGACCAAACCGAGCCACCATTGGATTTTAGCGCCGACGGTCACGGCGTGAGTTGCCATGTATTCGGGCCGATTAAACGAGCCTAGTCTTAGTTGCCGAAGATTTTCGGGTCGGGTGGTCCGGTATGCCGACCAATCTCACTTCATCCATTCCGCAGGAAAGGTGACCTTATATTATTAAGATCTTGCATAAGCAGCTGCTGAAAACTGCATGGCTCTGGTCTGCCGGTTTCGTCGTTTATCTCTTGCTCATTGGTCCGCCGGCACTTTTCGCCGACGCGGCTAGGGCGATGCCGCTGGATTCCACCGGCCCGACCGCAGGGCAACGCAGAGCCGCTGCTGTGCGCGTCGCGAAAGCCCGTCTTCCTGTTTATTTCATCGAGAATCGCGGACAGGTCGACGCGCGGGTCGCTTACTATGTGCACGGCGCCAACAAGATTTTTTATTTTGGCTCCGAAGGCGTGACGATGGCACTGAGTAGAGCTTTACCAAGGCAATCGCCGCAACCGACCCTAGCGCGGGTCAATGCAAGCAGTGACGCGCTCGGCGAAAGTTCGGTTTCCCGAGTCATTATCAAGTTGGACTTCGTCGGTGCTGATCCGGCGGTCAAGCCGGTCGGGGAAGCGTTATCGACGGCGCGCTTCAGCTATTTCAAAGGTCGCCGAGAGGATTGGGCAACCGGACTCAAGAGCTATAATCGGCTCGCCTATCGCGATTTGTGGCCCGGTATCGATCTCGTGTACAGCGGTTCGGTCGATCGGCTTAAATACCTGTTTGTCGTCAAACCTGGCGCCGATCCGAAGCAGATAAGACTACGTTATCGTGGAGCTGAATCGGTTTCCGTAGATTTGGAGGGCAGGCTCCTGGTGCAAACGGCTCTGGAAGACTTCCATGACGACAAGCCAATCGCGTACCAAGAACTCAATGGCAGGGCTGTCGACGTAGCCACCAACTTTACTCTCAGTTCACAAGCCAATGCCGGTTACCTGTTTGGCTTCGATGTGGGCACTTATGATCCTTCCAAAGCGCTGGTGATCGATCCCGTGATTTTGGTCTACTCGGGGTTTCTCGGAGGTTCGGGGGATGATCGCGGCAACGCCATCGCCGTTGATTCCGACGGCAGCGCTTACGTTACCGGTGAAACCAACTCGACGCAATTAAATTTTCCTACGGCCGTGGGGCCCGACGTGAGCCAAAACGGCGGACTGGACGCATTCGTGGCGAAGGTGGATCCGACCGGGAGCCAATTATTGTATGCCGGTTTCATCGGCGGATCGGGCAACGATCGCGGCAACGCAATTGCCGTGGACTCTCTCGGCAACGCTTATATCACCGGTGAAACCAATTCCACTCAAACGACCTTTCCGGTGACTGCCGGGCCCGATCTAACCCACAATGGTTTGTCCGATGCTTTCGTCGCTAAAGTTAACGCTTCAGGCACGAGTCTCGTGTACGCCGGCTATATCGGTGGTTTCGGCAATGATCGCGGCACGGGAATCGCCGTCGACGGCTCGAGCGAGACCGATTCGATTGGCGCATCATTTCCCGACGGTGACGGTCTCGGCGCGCTAGCAACCTTTGACAATACTCAAAACGGCGGTCTCGACGCATTCGTCGCGCGCGTGGCGGCGGATGGCGCGTCGCTCGAATACGCGGGATTCATTGGCGGACTTGGCACTGACAGAGGGACCGGTATCGCTGTTGATGGCTCGAATCGAGCTTACGTCACGGGCGAGACCGATTCGACTGGCGGGTCATTTCCCGATGGTAACGGTTTCGGCGGGCTCGGCGGGCTCGCCACCTTCGACAACACTCAGAACGGTGGTCTGGACGCATTTGTCGCGCGCGTGGCGGCCAACGGCCAAGCCCTAGAATATGCCGGTTACCTCGGTGGTGTCGGTGACGACAGAGGAAACGGCATCGCGGTGGACGGGGCGAATAACGCCTACGTGACCGGTGAAACCAACTCTACCGAAGTATCATTTCCAGACGGGAACGGGCTTGCTGGGCTGCCGGGGCCGGGGCAAATCCAGAGGGGTGGTGTCGATGCTTTCGTGGCGAAAATTAATTCCGCGGGCAGCGCGCTGATTTATGCCGGCTTCATCGGCGGAACTTTAGATGACCGTGGCAACGCCATCGCGCTCATGCCTGGCTGTGCGTCGAACTGCGAAGCCTTTATTGCCGGCGAAACCAGTTCGACCCAGGCGAGCTTCCCGGTCTCTGTGGGACCTGACCTGAGCCATAATGGTGGCGTCGACGCCTTTGTCGCGAAGGTTAACGGCGATGGTAGCCTCGGCTTTGCCGGTTATGTCGGCGGGAGCGGTGACGATCGGGGCAAGGGCATCGTACTGGATGGAATCGGCGCCGTTTACCTTACCGGCGAGACCAACTCCAATCAGGGGAATTTTCCAATCAAAGGCGAGCTCGATAGAATACAAAATCTCGGGTTCGATGTCTTCGTCGCAAAGTTTTGCGTGACTACTTGCGCGGACGTTAGCGTGACTAAGAGCGATACACCCGATCCGGTGACCGTTGGTACAAACGTGACGTATACGATGACGATAACCAATAACGGCCCCGATATCGCGACTGATGTCGAATTGACCGATACGTTGCCCGGCGCAGTAACTTTGGTTTCGGCAACACCTAGCGCGGGCAGTTGCACGGGTACGAGTATCATTGTCTGCGACCTGGGAAGCTTGGCCAATGGCGCGAGCGCGACGGTGATCATCGTCGTAGGAACGACTGCCATCGGAACTTTGACGAATACCGCGAGTGTATCCCTGGCAGAAACGGACACCAATCCAAGCAACAACGTTGAGCGAGAGCATACCGTCGTCACATTGGCCGATCTAGCAGTCAAAGCTATTAGCACCGTGACCGCGGCAATTCCAGGCTCTGCCATTGTCGTGAATGATACCACGCTCAACAACGGCAAGGTCGCCGCGGGCGCCTCGACGACGGGATTTTTTCTGTCCACGGACGCGAAATTTGCTGCCGGCGATGTGTCGTTGGGAAGCCGGGCGATTCCGGCGCTGTCGCCCAAGCAGAGCAGTGCGGGATCAACCACGGTGACGATCCCGTTGGCCACGGCGCTCGGCCGGTATTTCATCATCGGCGTCGCCGACGCGGATAGTGGGGTAGCCGAAACTAAGGAAAACAACGCAAAGGCGCGGGCTCTAAATGTGACTCAGCCCGACTTGTTCGTTCAGGCGCTGCGCGGGCCATCGACGGCCGCCGCGGGCGCCAACGTCGTTATCGATGAGACGACCAGCAATAAAGCAGCGGTACCCGCGGGTGGATCCACCACGGGTTACTATCTTTCCATCGACGCAATTTTTGACGGTGCCGATGTGTTGCTCGGCAGCCGCAGCGTTCCGGCGCTTGCCGCAAAGGGCCGCAGCGCGGGATCAACAACGGTGACGATTCCATTAGCAACGACTCCCGGCAAGTATTTTCTACTCGCTGTGTCTGACGCGGCGGGCGCAGTTACAGAGGTCGACGAAAACAACAACCTGCGATCCAGGTCGATTACGATTACGCCGTAAGTTAGTTTGATCGAAGCGAGGCTGGACTTCAGCGCCGACGACAGTGGGCGCCGAAGCGTGCGGCAACGTTTAGTCCGGCTATCCTCCAGTCGTAAATCACCCACGGATCGTCGCGGCGGTCGGCATTGTGTTTCACGCTGCGGCTTTGCTTCGGCGGGCGCCATGCGCTTTCCCGGGAGTTGAATTAGCCGGCAGCGATGATACATTTATCCTAGCTTTACAAAGGAAAACTCCAAAGATTTTTTGAAGGCCTCTCGGGAGCGATTCCGGGAGGTTTTTATTTACTAGGAGCTGAGAATATGGCAGACGCAAGCGTGCCGATGACCAGCAAAGGCTACCAATTTCTGGTGGAGGAGTTGAAACGCCTAAAAACGGTCGAGCGGCCGAAGAACATTCGTGACATTGAAGAAGCCCGCGGCCACGGCGACCTCTCGGAAAATGCCGAATTCCATGCCGCCAAGGAGCGCCAATCGCTGCTCGACTTGCAGATCCGTGAGATCGAGGACAAGGTCGCGCGGGCCCAGGTCATCGACGTATCCAAGCTTTCCGGAGACAAGGTCGTCTTCGGCGCGACGGTCTCTTTGGCGGATGGTGCGACGGGCGACAAGGTGGTATACCAAATCGTCGGCGATCATGAGGCGGAACCGAAGAACGGCAAGATTTCCATAAGCTCTCCCGTCGCTCGCGCCTTGATCGGCAAAAGCGAGGGAGACGAAGTTCAGGTCCACACCCCCACGGGCGTCCGTACTTTTGATATTCTCAGCGTTGAATACGTCGATTAGATCGCTGCCAGTGGGGCGGGCCTTTATGGACAGGAACCATGGCCCTTTCAGCCGCAAACGCTGCGCCCGTTTATCTCCCGCCACGGCGATTCAATCGGCAGCGGCCCTTCGCTAATTCTAAACCAAAACGCAACCGATGGGCGCGGATATTCTCCGCGCTCTTGCTTTTGTCTGCCATTGTCATCGCTATTCTTGCCCCGTCCTTTGTCCGCGCAGAGATTGTCATTGATCCCGAGGTCGGTTTTCATGGCGTTTTTCAACTTGGACGACCGTTCCCGTTGGAGATTGCGCTCAATAACACCGGTCGCCCAGTCGAAGGGACTCTCGAGGTCCGAGTATGGAAAGGCGGCGCAACCAAGGGTGGAACTCCCTATCGGGTCAATTATCGGCGCGAGGTTTTTCTCGCCGCACAAGCGCGCAAAACCGTTCAACTGACTGTCGATCCTGATTTCATCAGCCGTCCACTGACGATCACATTTTCCAGCGCTGACGGTAGGACTTCGCGGGAGCTCGATTTGCGTCGCCATTTCTCCCCGGCGCCGGTGTTGTTGCTAATGAGTGAAAGCAGCGGGCTGCCGCCGATCTCGTTAGCCGCTTCGGCGCAAAGCCGGTTGGTGTCGCTTTCGCCAGGCGAACTGGCTGCGGATCCCCGAGCACTGCTCGGCGTGTCGCATCTGATTCTCTACGACCAGTCGCTGCGCGATCTCTCGCGCTCTCAGCTGCTTGCGCTGGATACCTGGCTTACGGCCGGGGGCAGGATGGTGATTATTGGCAGTCTCAATTATGCGCTGTACCAGGAGGCGGCCATCAGTCGTTTTCTACCCGTGCGCGTGACCGGCGCCAAGCGGATCTCATTCGTGCCGCATGCCGACAAGGATGAACGGTCCGTAAATCTCGCCGGCGTTTGGGCACAGACGTCGCGCGTCGTGCACGGCAAGGCGTTGGCTGAAAGTGACGGAATCCCGGTGCTAGTGGAAACGAGCCGGGGGCGCGGCCGCATCCTCTATCTGGCCCTCGACGTCGGCCGGCCGCCGTTGTCACAGTGGAGCGGCTTGCCGCGATTTTTGCAAACTCTTATCGCACCGATCGGCATCGACGAGCCGGCGCTTCGCACCGAGTGGAACGATTCAGTATTTGCCCAATTGATTGTCAGCCCGTCGTTTCTATCGACCTACGTGCCTTCCGGCTCACTATTGATCGCCATGGCTGGCTATCTCCTTGGCATCGGCGTACTCGCATGGCTATGGCAACGCAAACGGCTGGCGCCGCGAATTTTGTTGATCGGGTTCGTGATGTTCGTTACGGCCGGTACGGCGCTGGGCTACGTCCATTTTAGCCACGGCGGCAATATTCCCGACGGCGTGCTCCTGACATCAACCGTGCTCGAGAGCAGCGGCGACGGCTTCGTTGAGGCGCAGGCGAATCTGGCGCTGTTTTCGACGCAGCTGCGCAACTATGACCTGCAGATGGAGCGCGGTTGGATCGATCTCACACCGGTCTCTAGCCGGACGCAAGAAACAATGGACGAAGCCGTGGTCATCCAGGATGGCGGCGGCACGAGCCATTACCGGCTGCCGCTACGAGAATGGGACTACCGGCTCTTCCGCATGCGCCATGTCGACCGATTCCCGATGCGCGCCGAGTTAGAGGCCCAGGGCGACAAACTGGTGCTGCGAGTCGATAACCAAAGCGCCAAAGACCTCACCAACTGTTGGCTCTTGGTGCCGGGGAAACGATTCGATCTAGGAGCGATTCCCCGCGGCGCCAGTTGGCGCAAGATTTTTCCGCTCACCGGCGCCAACGGGCAAAACGAGTCGGCGGTTCAGCGTGCCGACACGTTGAACTTTCGCGAAGTGACGTTTCCGGACAAGACCCGCGATATTTTGTTTCACTCGTCATTTTTTCCGCGCGACGCCGACGCCAGATGGGCTGGCGGCGCGGCGGTATTCTTCGGCTGGGTGAAAGACCCGGAGCCGCGCGTGCGGGTGGAGGATTCGCGCATTCAAGCGCAAGGCTACGCGATTTTCCGCGCAATCATTCCTTTGACTAGCGGGGAAGACGAATGAGAAACAATCCGGTCTGGCACGAGAGCATCGAAGTGTACTTCGGCGAAGGCCATGGGTTCGCCGTCTACTTCTACCTCTTAATCATTCTCGCCCCGGTGGAGTTCCTGTCGTTGTACGTGCCGTCCTTGGACGCCCAGACGTGGAGCGGTTCGGCCAGTCTTTTTAAGGTGTCGTCGGTGACCGCTTTGCTGCTGGTGGTCTATTTTGCTTTGCGGGTGGCCAATCAAGAATTCGCCCCCTGGCGCTTTCGTCCGCTCAAGCATTGGCGTCGCGACCAAGGCCAGCCGCTCGCCGCGATCAGCCGGGCGCAACTTTATTTTCTTGTGGCGCATATTGGTTTCTCCGTGCTTCTTTGCGCGCCGTTCTTGGTCTGGGCTGGGGCAATCGCGCGGACACCGTTGTCGAGTATGGCCGTGACGTTTTTGCTTTTGCCGTTTTACGCTTTGAGCTATGGCGTCTGGGGACTGGCCACATTGGCGCTATGGGAGCGCCGGATCGAAAGCCGGCAAGTTTTTATTCGGAGCTTTTTTATTTGCCTGGTGATTCTTTCGGCGTTGTTCTATTTGCCGCTGAATCCAGTGGCTTTTGTGCTAGCCTTTTTGAGCCGGCAAGAGTTGCCGCCGCTCGTCCTGTTCGGCGGCCGATGGCCGGGGCTCTACGTTCACGTAGTTTATCATTTATTGCTCGGCGGCAGCGGTTACGCCTTGCACCGCTGGGCGCTTAAACGGGAGCCGCTATTTTGAGCACTGAGATAGAAATACTCAAAAGCAAATTCGCCGAGCTGATCGGCTGGGAGCGGCGCAAGCGGCACGAGCAAATTTTCGCCGCGGTCTTTTGCATTTCGTGGACGCTGGCAATCCTGCTCCTGCCGCTGCACATCTATCTCGCCAACGGCGCGTTGCGGTGGTTGGTGCCGGCGGCGCTATTTGTCGGGCTCGCGCCAGTCGCGTTTTATCACCGGCGCTGGCAGCGCCAAGACGCAACGCGGACACTAGTTCGGCTAGATAAAACGCTCCGGCTTGACGAACGCGCCATCACCGCCTGGGAAATATCGACCCGTGCGGAAGCCGGTGGCGCCGCGGTGTTGGTGCTGAAACAAGCTGAGGAGAGGTTACGCTCAGTCGAGCCGAGAAGACTATTTCCGCGGCGCTGGAGTTGGCCGGCCTATCTGGCGCTGCCACTTCTGGGACTCTGGTTTATGCTGCTTTGGCTCGATGTCGACCGGCAGTTTTTTGAGAAGGACAGGACTTCACCGCCGCAGACACTGGCGCACAAACTCCGCGAGTTTTCCCGCGAGCTCCAGGAAAAAGCCAAGAACGAAGGCTTGCGCGAGAGCCTGAGAATGGGTCAGGAGCTGGAAAAAGTCGCGCAGAAAGGCGTCGACGCGAAAGCTGCCGAAGAGCAAGTCAAAAAGGAAGCCGGCGGCGTCGCCAAAAAGTTCGAGGCCGTGACAAAGTCGGGGGCGGACAAAGATTCCTTTTCGGCCGCCGAAAGCCAGCAAAGTCTCAAAGATCTAAAGGCGGAATTGGAAGCGGCGCGAGATTTCACGCAGCTTCCCGACGCCAGCAAACAGGTACAGGATTTGGCGCCGCAGTGGATGGAACGACTGGCGACGCTGCCGCAACTCCAGCGCCAACTGGCGCGCGAGCCGCGCGCCGGTCAGGGGCTCTCTCAGAACGACCTCAAGTCATTTCTCGATAAGATGGACAAACAGGTCACCGGTGAGTTGGATCGACGAGCGCTCTTGGATGCCCAGCAGTTTCTCGAGCAGATGATGGAACAAGGCCAGGGTGATAAGGGCGAGAACCAGCTGCGCAGCGCCGGAAAAGGCGAGGAAGAATTACCTGCCGACGGCGTAAAGGATAAGAGCCAGAGCAACCGGCCAGGCAAGGAGCCGGGAAAACAAGACGAAGGATACCGTTCACTGCCGGAACATCGCGCCGGCGCTTCGACCCAAGTCAAAGGCTTGCTGGGCGAGGGCGAAAGCAGCGGAATCGTGTTCAAAGGCAAACCGACGCCTGGAAAGAGCGGACTTTCGCAAGCCGACGTGGTTGCTTCGTACCGCCGACAGGCGGAGCAGGAACTGAATTCCGAGCGCGTGCCGGAAGGCTTGAAGGAAACGATTAAGAATTATTTTATGTCGCTGGGAACGACTGAAACGAAAAAATGAGCCAAGGCGGGTTGGAGTAATGGAGTGTTGGGGGGATTAACCCATCACTCCAATACTCCATTACTCCAGTCATCGGGGGCATCATGGAATCTGTCGAGGACATTGAACAGCGCATCGGCATCGCCCGACGCACATTCGACGAGTTGCGCGCTGAGATGGCGCGCGTGATCGTCGGTCACCAAGAGTTAATCGACCAGGTGTTCATCGCGCTGGTGTGCGGCGGACATTGCCTGCTCGAAGGCGTGCCAGGCCTGGGTAAAACTCTGATGGTGCGTAGTCTCGGCGAAATTCTGAATCTCAGCTTTTCGCGCATTCAGTTCACGCCCGATCTCATGCCGGCGGACATCACCGGCACCAATATGCTCACCGACGACCCGGCGGGACGCAAAGTCTTCGAATTTCAGCGTGGGCCGGTGTTTGCGCATATCGTGTTGGCCGATGAGATCAACCGCGCCACGCCAAAGACGCAGTCGGCGCTGTTGGAAGCGATGCAGGAGCAGAGCGTCACTGTTGGCGGCAAGGTTCATCGCTTGGAAAATCCCTTCATGGTGCTGGCCACACAGAATCCGATCGAAATGGAAGGAACCTATCCGCTGCCCGAGGCGCAGGTGGACCGCTTCTTTTTCAAGCTGCTACTGCAGTTTCCGAGCCGTGAAGAGTTGGCGCGCATCGCCGATCTAACCACGGCCGCGCCGCCTGCCCCGCCGCGCGAAGTCCTGGACGCCCCGGGTATCCTGCAAATGCGCCAGTGGGTCAGAGAAGTCCCCCTTGCCGAGGTGGTGAAGGACTACGTGGTGCGTTTGGTGATGAGCACGCACCCGCAGCAGAAGCAGGGCAACGGTTCCGGCGGATTGGCGCAAAGATTTGTCCTCTATGGTTCGAGCCCGCGCGGGCTGCAGAGCATGATCCTGGCGGCGAAGGCGCGCGCGCTTTTGGCCGGCAGGCCGAATGTGTCCTTCGAAGACATCCGCACATCATTGCTACCGAGTTTGCGCCATCGGTTGATTCTCAATTTGGAAGCGGACGCCGAGGGCATTAATGCGGAAAAGATCTTGCATGAAATCGTTACGCAGGTGCCGGAGGTCGTATAGAAGATTATGAGTGTCGAGTCCCGAGTGTCGAGTTTCGGAAAAAGCTCCGCACGTATCGCTGAAGTCGTCTCAGGTATTCTTCGTCGTTCCAGGCGAAAGATTCCTCGCTTCGCTCGGGCTAACAAAAATAGCGACGGGAAGAGAGAGCAAGTTGTCTTGTCGACACGCGACAATCAGCACGCGACGCTCGACACTCGATCCCTGGCACCCGAAACCTTCTTCGACACTGAGTTTCTCCGCAAGCTCGAACGTCTCCATCTGATCGCCAAGCGACTGACTTGGGCAGGAGCCAGAGGCGAGCATACGGCTTCGCGCAAGGGTTTCAGTTTGGAATTTTCCGACTACCGGCGCTATCAACACGGCGACGACCTGCGCTACGTAGACTGGAATATTTACCGACGCCTCGAGCGGCTGCTGTTGAAAGTATTCACCGCCGAGGAGGAAATGAATATTTATCTTCTGGTCGACGCGAGCCGGTCGATGGCCGAGGGAACACCGGCGAAGATCGACTATGCGAAAAAAGTCGCCGCCGCGCTCGGCTATATCGGGTTGAAAAATCTCGATCGCGTCGGTGGCGCGTCGTTTTCGGAGCGTCTGCACGCGCCGTTGACCCTCGGACGGGGTAGGAAACAGATTCTCAGCCTGTTCAGCTTTCTCACCAAACTTTCGTGCGCCCACGAGACCAACCTGCGCGCGGCGATTCACGCTTTCACGAATCTCTTTCCTCATCCCGGCTTTGTGGTCATTGTCAGCGACCTGTTCGATCCTGCCGGCTGGCGCGCGGCCTTGGAAGAGCTTTCGGCGAAACGCTACCAGCTGTTGGTCATTCACATCGTCGATGAACAAGAGCTTCACCCCAAACCCTGGGGCGATGTCGCATTAGTCGACGTCGAAGGCGGGCGCGAGCGGAAATTCTTTCTCGACGAGGATTTGGTGCGACGGTTTCAGGCGGAATTGACGGGATACTTCAAGGAAATCGAAACGGTGTGCGCTAACCGGCAGATTGATTATCTGCGCACGTCGACGCAAGTTCCATTCGACGATTTTGTCTTGCGGACGTTGCGTCGCGCGAGCAGTGTGGCGTGAGTTATGCTCTGGCGACTGCCAACCGCGCTCATGCTCCTGGCGGGGGCGATTCCGCTCATTCTGTTTCTCCACAGTCTAAAACCCAGAGGTTTAAAGATCGGCACGACGGCGCTGTTTCTATGGGAGCGCGTCCTTAGAGAACGGCCGTTGGGCACTCGTCTGGGCTGGCTTCTACGCAAGAATCTTCTCCTCATCCTCCAACTGCTCGCGGCAACGGCGTTGATCGTGGCCCTGGCCGATCCATCATTGCGTCACTTCGGTGCGCTCTCAGGCGATATCGTCGTGGTCGTCGACCTTAGCGCCAGCATGAAAGCCAAAGGCAAAAACGGCTCGCGATTCGACGCCGCACGCAGGGAATTCCTATCGTTGGTGAATGAGCTGACATCAGAGCAAAAGATGATGGTCATCGGCGGCGGCGCGCAGCCGCGACTGCTGGCGCCCTTCACCGCCGATAAACGCAGGCTGCGCGAACTGGGCAGAGACTTACAAGCCACGGACGCGCCCGGACGCGTGAAAGAAGCGATTCTCTTTGCCCATGCGTTTCTCAAGCGCAGCAGTCCGGATCGCGTCGTGGTGATCAGCGACGGCGCCTTCGTGGGCGCCGAAGAGTACGCCAGAGCGACGGCGCATTTCCGATTCATCAAAGTTGACGGCGGCAACGACAATGTCGGGATCGTCGGCTTCGAAGTGCGGCGCCATCCCGAGCATCCATCGCCGGTGGAAATCATGGTGCACGTGAGAAACTACACGAACAAGGCGATGCGCATCCCGTTGGTGCTCTCGTTGGGTGAACGAACTTTGATTCGCGAAGAAATCGAAATCGGCGCCGATGACCGGCGGGTGCTGATCTATCCCTACGATGGCAGCTTGAGCGGGGCGCTGGTTGCCAGATTGGAAATCGCGGACGACTTTGCGACCGACAATCAAGCTTATTTAGCCGTCAGCGATGCGCCGCCAGTGCGGATACTTTATATCGGTCCGGGAAATCCCTATCTGAGTAACCTGTTGCGATTCTTCGCAAATGTGCAGGTGACCGCGCAGCCGCGCTGGGGGGAGGATTTGGCGCAGTCACGCGATCAATTCGATGTTGTTATCTTCGATCGTGTGATCCCGCCGGCGCTCAAGCAAGGCAACTTTATCCTCATTAACACCGTTGCGCCGAATCTGCCGCTGGAGATTCGCGGTAAAGTTCAAAATCCGCGAATCCTTTCGCCGATTGCAAAACACCCGATCACCGAAGGCATCAGTCTGGGAGACCTGAGGATCCACGAGGCCCTGCGCGTGTCGGTCAAAGGTGACGGAATCGTACTGGCTCGCGCGCAGGACAACCCGATCCTCTACGCTTGGGAGAAGGGCAAGCTCCGTGTGCTGTTTGTCGGTTTCGACCTCATGGCGTCGGATCTGCCGCTCAGAGTTGCGTTTCCGGTCTTGTTGCACAACGCGCTCAGCTGGCTGCAGCCCCAGCGCGTTGAATTTCCC
>VBKY01000602.1 GCA_005879255.1 Deltaproteobacteria bacterium | reverse complement strand
ACACATGCAGCGTGAAGAATCGCGACAACGTTTCTCCCGCGATGATCGGTCCGGCGAGCATGAGATGAACAATGTTTGCTCCGAAAACAGGGACACGTCCCATTATAGAGGCGCCGATTCCTAAGCCCCAGTAAGCATCCTGATCGAAGCGCAAGACCTGGCCTGTAAAGGCCATTCCCAGCGTGCAGAAAAGCAGCACGACGCCCGATATCCACGTCAACTCGCGCGGATATTTGAAAGCTCCGAACAGAAACACCTGCGTCATGTGCAGAGCCATGATCGCGACCATGAAGTTCGATCCCCAG
Organism: Deltaproteobacteria bacterium; assembly: GCA_005879255.1. The sequence goes on along the minus strand of VBKY01000602.1, from coordinate 2,165 downwards.
TTGTGCACAGCGCGGAGGAACCAGCCGAGCGACTGTTGGTAAGTCAGGTACTCTAGGCTTGTATAGGCTTCGCTCGCTGAGGGTACATAGACGAAAGCCAGGCAGGTACCGGTGACAATCTGGAGGACAAAGCAAAGTAAGGTGCCGCTGCCAAACACATAGAACCAACTGCCTGAGCTTGCGGGAACATGATGCCCGGCCGTCGACTCAAATAGTTTGCTTAAATGCACGCGGTCATCGATCCAGACTGCGACTTTTTTTAACATGTCAGTTCCTCAACAAAATGGAGGGTTGGAGTACAGGAGTATTGGGTTTTAAATGCATCGCTCCATTACTCCATCACTCCAGTACTCCAGTCTTCTGTGCCTCACAGCGGTTCGGCCAACGTCGGGAGTACCCCGCCGCGCACCCAGAGTTGGCCGTTCTCAACCTTGTATTTGTACTGGTACAGCCCGCGCGGCGGCGGGCCGGAAGCATGGGAACCATCCTCATAAAATGCGCCGCCGTGGCAGGGGCACATGAACAGATGCGATTCTTCGAACCAGCGAACAGGACAGCCCAGGTGCGTGCAATTTATTGCGAAGACCTGAAACGTTTCGCCATTTTGCCGCCGCACCCAGCACGGAATGTTTGCCGTTGCTCCATCCCAAGGACGCGTGAAAGGATTGTGATACGTTGCTAGCCGCGTCTGGTTTTCCGGAAAGTTTTCCACCGGCCCTAGCGCGATCCAGGATTGGTACGGTTGTCGTTGACGAAAACTGGAGAAAACGTAGCCAACCACAGGAATGGCGAAGAGCGCTCCGGCGATTACGTTAAGTCCCGCGCCCAGGTAAAAAAGAAAGCTCCGCCGGGAAATTCCCGAAGCAGGGGGAGTTTCCGTCAACAGTTTCTCTTCTAGTTTAGTTTGCTCTCCAGCCATGACGTTGTACCTCCAAAAATGAGGATGGAGGATTGAGAATCGAGGATCGCGATCTTCTATCCTCTATCTTCGATCTTCGCTGTTCTCTGTGTCCTCCGCGCCTCTGCGGTGCGTTTTCATCTACCTCCGGTGCGATGCTATCCATGCGACCACATCGGATATCTCCTGCAGCGACATGGACCGGCCGGGGACATTGTCGCGCCAATCCGGCTTTCCAAGATCCGACCTTCCGACGATCACCGTTGTCCGCAGCGATTGGTCGCTGACGAGCGCCAGATAATTTGGATCTAAAATCGATCCGCCTTTTGGAACGCCGCGACCATCCGCATCGTGGCACTGCGTGCAATAGGTCTGGTAAACAATCAAACCACGAGGCACATCACCCGATTTTGAATCTTTCCCGGCTTCGTAGGCGGGTAAACTCGCTCTTTGGAATTCTTCGGAGCGCGCCCAGCGAGACCTTATCCCCTGGACGACTACCTTGATCTGCTCGTCGGTGAGATTACCGCCTTGCTGTTGCACAAAGCCTGGCATAGCTGTCTTGGGCACCCCTTGCGCGATCACTTGCCGCAGCGTGTCGTCATTCATCAGAGCAAGATAAAGCGGGTCGTTGAGCGGCCGCGCCGGGCCAAGACGCCCATCGGCGCCGTGACAACCAGAACAGCTCTGCGCGTAGAGTTGATTAAAGTCTCTGACTTCCGTAGGCCGTTTCCAGCGCGCCGCTTCGTCTGGTTTTCCGGGCAGCCGATCACAACTGGTGGCCAGGACAAAAATTATTAGCGCCACCAATGGAGTGATGGAGTAATGGAGTAATGGAGTGTTGGTTTTTAGATACATCATTTTACTAGTCTATTGCTGGAGTGCTGGAATAAATTTATTGTTCAAACCGTTCAAGCTGTTCCAGCCGTTCAATCCCCCTCCTTCATCCTCCCCCGCGACGCGGGGGAGGAACAGAGGTGGGGGCTTGAACGGAGCCCTTCGACAAAGCTCAGGGCAGGCTCCCGCGGTTGAACGAAGCGAAGCGATTGAACGGATTGAACCTCTTTTAAGAATCGCATTACTCCAGTACTCCAATACTCGAGTTCCCGTCGTGCCTCCGGTCATGGTTCCGATCTCCGATCAGGCTCTATTCCCGGAGCCTCAATTCCCGCCCGCACAGCCAGCGGCCAGGTCTGCACCGTTTCGACAGTCTTTGTATGCGCGACGACATAGCCGGTCACCATTCCATAGGCTACTTGCGAGGCGA
>VBKY01000606.1 GCA_005879255.1 Deltaproteobacteria bacterium | reverse complement strand
ACATCGTCCGGCGGATCAAAGAACTCCTGGACGGTAAGTAGACCGGTGTGGTGGACCGTAGAGCTTCTTAAGCCCATCACTCCCGTACTCCAACACTCCATCACTCCAAACTTTCTTTTTCACTGGTCGCCTCACGATTATTTTGCCCGTCTGCTTTAGTTCTGCTGCCCGCTTAGTTGCGTTATGAAACGCCGCATCAGCAAGGTCAGCGGGATCAGCGTGATCATGAGCAACACCCCCAACGTGGACGCCAAAGAAACATCGCCATCAGACCAGTACTGCCACAGCAGAACGGCAAAAACTTCATTCCTCTTGCTCGCCAGCATCAATGGAATGGAAAAGGCGCGCAAGGCATGAACGGATACCCAAATCCATCCAGCTGCAAAAGCGGGAGAGAGCAGCGGCATCGTGATGGCGAGAAGAGTTCGCATCGAAGTGGCGCCGCACACATAGGCGGCTTCTTCCAGCTCCTTTTGAATCTGCACAATGGAACTATTCATCAGCCTTGTGCCAAACGCGATATAACTGACGATGAGCCCCATGGCGACAATCCAGAGCGTTCCATAGATGCCGAGATAACTGAGCGGCGCCGTCAGATAGGCCATGATCATCGCCAACGCGATGACGATTCCGGGAATGGAATGCGGTAAAAACAACAACCCATCCAGAATGGCCCTCCCGTGGATCTTTGTGCGCACGACAATCCATGAGACCAAGAACGCCAGCAGCATCGTTGCTGTCGCAGCCAACCCCATCAAGATCAAAGTGTTCCAAATAACGGAAAAGAAATGTGGTCGGGAAAACACCTCAGCGAAATTGCGTAAAGAAAGCAGTGAAAGCGCCTAAAAGGAAGGCGTGCGATAGCTCGGCAGCAAAGAGGCCCACAGAAGGATCGCGAAGGGAGCCACAACGGTTAATAAGAAGTAGATCAAAAACATGGCCAGCGCGGGGTAGCGCCACTTAGCGAGAGCGACAACCCGAGGACGATATCCCTTCCCCGTGATCGTGCTGTAACGCTCGGTGTAGCGCACGGCGCGGCGATAGCCCCAGAGGAGGAAAAGCAACATGATCATGTAGGTGACGCCATAAACAGCGCCAAGGCCATAGTCCACCGGCGCCTGCAAGCGAACGGTAAAATAGATCAAGGTGCTTAGAACGAATATCCCAGCCGGCAATCCCACGGCCAATGGAGCTTCAAAAGATTCCATGCTCGACACAAACTCATACATCCCGGCAGTAAGGACCGCAGGCAATAGAACAGGAAGCGTCACTTGGAAAAAGGTGCCGATGGGACCCGCCTTTGAGACCCGCGCCGCCTCCTCCAGGCTTGGGTCCATCATCCGGAAAGAGCCGACGACCATGAGGAAGATGGTCGTCACACCCCTCAGTCCGTCAAGAAAGATCAGCCCGCCCACGGAGTAAATGTTCAGCGGACCTTGGGTAAGATGGACGCCGAATAGTTCCAGGCCGCTGCGTAGGATTAGATTCATGCTCCCCGTTTTTGGCGCAAGCAAGAGCGCCCAGCCAAGGGCAAACAGCACTCCTGGAATGGCCATGGGGATTAGGATCAAGCTCCAGGCCAAATTTCTAAACGGCATATCCGTCCGCTCGATGAGCCACGCGAAGAGAATAGCAATCGTCATGGTGATACCGGTTCCTATCGCCGACAGCACGATGGTGGTCGCCAATGCGCGATAGAAGACAGGCAGCGAGTAGGCGGAAATATAGTTTTGTAAAGTCCATCCTTCCGGCATCGCTGGATGGCCAAACTGAAAACTGCTCAAAATCAATCTCACGAGCGGGACAAGAATTAATAAAAGCAGCACACCCGTAGCGAGGATCAACACCGCGTGATTCTTGATCTGACCCCAGAGGTTCGAGGTTCTGATTTGGGTTAGGACTGCGGTGGTCAATGAGTATCCTGCTTCGCGGTCAAAGAGCACCGAGACTTGTTACAAATCCCAAATTCGAAACAATTTCAAATGACCAAAAATATGTAAAATTCCAAACAAGCTTCCTTCGGATTCCATGTTTTGGATTTTCGCGATTTGAGATTTATTTGTCTCTGAGTTTGTTTCGGATTTCGATATTCGGATTTCGGATTTGTTTCGCTGGTTGCTTGGCGCGATAAAACAAATGGATCGTAGGGTTTAGTCACAACCCCTTCGAAGCTGAATTGTTAGACATCAATTGTCGCTATTTGGCAAAACCCCAAAGGGCGATGATCTTCTTTGTGATCGCTTGCTCCGAATCGGTTTCACCTAAATCTCTTAAAACGGTCTTGGCGTTGGTCTTCTGCAACTGTTTCCAGAGCTCGCTTCCCACCGCAAAAGGCGATGCTCTGCCTATTTGTTCGTAACCCTTTTGCCCTTCCGGTGATGCGAGCCATCCCGCCAACAGCAAAGCCGCGTTAGGGCTCTTAGCCCCTTTGAGAACCGTCATGGTCGTGCTCACGCTCACGGGAACCTCCCGCGGCCAAGAGAGGGCCAATTTTACTTTCGGATCACGTCGCATCGCGCCGTTAACCGTGTGATAGGAGATGCCACAGAACATCGGATATTCTCCCGCCGCTATCTGCACCAGACTCTCCGGCTGTCCCCTTTTCCAAATCGGTTGGTTATTGCGCAGACGTTCCGCATATTCCAACGTC
>VBKY01000605.1 GCA_005879255.1 Deltaproteobacteria bacterium | reverse complement strand
TCGGCGGCCGCCCGGTCAAATGGACCGAAGACCGCATCGAGCATTTAATCGGCAACAGCAGCCACGCCTGGGACCGCCACTACGACTGCGAGCTGGCGCTCAAGCGCGACGGCACGATCACGGGCATGAAAATGCAACTTGTCGATGATCTCGGCGCCTTTGCCGAGTGGCTCGCAATCGGCATGCTGCTAAAGCCGCTGCTCTGTCTCGGCAGTTGTTATCACATCGCCAACGTCGATTATTCCTGCAAGGGCGTCATTACCAACAAGACGCCGCAAGGGCCGCTGCGGGCCTTCGGTTTGCCGCCGCACTTCTGGGTCATCGAGCAGCTCATCGAGATCGCCGCCAAGAAGCTGGGGCTGGAGTCCAACGAAGTTCGCCGGCGCAATTTCATCAAGAAAGATCAATTTCCCTATGTCTCGGCGTCCGGCAACGTTTACGACAGCGGCGATTACGAAGCGAGTTTGAGCTTGCTGCTATCGAAGGCGGGTTACGATGAACTGCGACGCGAACAACAAGCGGCGCGCGACAAAGGACGGTTGGTCGGCATCGGCGTCGTCAGCAGCATCGAGCCCGGTCTCACCGGGCCGCCGATGCTGGCGCTCGCTTCGCCGCGCATTTTCAGCCGGACCTCGTCGCCGGAAGGAATTCTGCTGCGCATCGATGCCTTCGGAAAAATCATCGCCGAGCTGGGTTTTCCACCTGGCGGTCAGAGCCAACACAGCTTCGTGCGGCAGATTCTCGCCGACTATCTCTGTGTCGCGTTGGAAGATGTTCAAGTGATCACCGTCGACAGTTTGAGCATGCAGCCGAGCACCGGCCCGATCTCGAGTTCCATGGCGATTGCGCTGAGCGGCGCCGTGCTTGGGGCGGCCGCGCGGCTGACGGATAAATTAAAGCGCGCCGCCGCCGTGATGCTCGAAGCCAGCGCAGATGACGTCGAGCTGTTCGACGGGCAGTTTCGCGTCCGCGGCGTGCCGGGAAAATCCCTCGCCGTGGCGCAGGTGGCGCAGTTCATGATGGCGCGTCCCGACTTGCTTCCGGAGGGCGTCGACGGCAATCCGCAGGCGACCTACGTGTGGAACCCACCCGATCGGACGATTCCGGACGAAAAAGGTTTTGGCCGCTATAGCGTCACCGCGGCCGGTGCCCAGCATCTCTGCATGGTTGAAGTGGACCGCGAAACCGGACAGGTGAAAATTCTCAAATACGTCATGGTCGACGACTGCGGCGTGCGGCTCAATCCGAGCGTCGTGCGCGGCATGCTGATGGGCGGCATGGCACACGGCGTAGGCACCGCTTTGCTCGAGGAATACGTCTATGACGACAAAGGACAGATACTGACGTCGTCCTACATGGACTATTTGATGCCAACTATTATGGAAGTGCCGGCGGCCGAGGAGCATGAGATGTGCACGCCGTCGCCGATCGCGCCGCTCGGGGTGAAAGGCGTCGGCGAAGGCGCACTGCACACCACTCCGGCGGCGGTGCTGTGCGCGCTGAACGACGCGCTGGAGCCTCTCGGCGTACGCATTACCGAGGCGCCCATGACTCCGCTTCGGATATGGAAAGCATTGCAGACCAGAGCGGGCCATTAACGAGCTGCTGAAAACGCAGAATGCTTCGACAAAGCTCAGCATGAACGGAATTTTCTCAATCCCTAGAGGGTTCTCCGTTCGTCCTGAGCCTGTCGAAGGACTCCGAGGAAGTTTTTCAACAACCTGTTAGTTTAAATGACAGTATGAATAAAGGTTGATCGACTTGAGTAAGAAAGCGCCACGAGATCTGAGTGAGCTGCCTCTATCCCAGCCGCGCTACTTGGGCAAGGACACGGCGCGCATTGAGGATGCGACGCTGCTCACCGGCAGAGCAGAATTCGGCGACAATGTTGCCTTTCCAGGCATGCTGTTCGCGGCGATCTTGCGCAGCCCGCATGCCCACGCGGGCATCAAGCGCATCGACACATCCAAAGCCGAGAAACTTACGGGCGTGGTCGCGGTGGTTACCGGTGAAGACGCCAAGGCTTGGTCTGAGCCCGTGCACGGCTTTCCGATCGGTTGGGCGGGCCATTGCCTCGCGCATGATAAAGTCAGGTTCGTCGGCGATCCCGTCGCCGCGGTCGCGGCGACAAGCCGTTACATCGCCGAGGACGCTCTCGAGTTGATCGAGGTCGAATATGAAATTCTCGCGCCGGTCATAGACGCGCAGAAGGCGCTCGATCCGGACAGCCCGGTCATTTGGCAACATCAGGGCACCAACCTGATTTACCACCGGATCTTTACCTTTGGCGCGGTCGACGAGGCATTTGCCAAAGCGGATGTCGTCGTCAAAGACGATTTTCGTTGGCTCAGAGCCAGCGGCAATCCGATCGAGACCTGCAACTGCATCGTGCAGTGGCGCCCCGATCATTCCCTCAATGCCTGGGGCGGTTTCCAAGGCACCGGCTTTTACGTTGCGACGGTGGCGCGTGGGCTGCGGGTGCCGGCGCACAAAATTCGCATTACGCCGCTGCCCCACGGCGGCTCCTTCGGCACGAAGATTTTTCCCCACGCGATCATCCGCATGGCATTGCTGTCGCGCAAGGCCGGCGGGCGGCATGTCAAATGGATCGAAGACCGGATCGAGCACTTGCTGAGCAGCTACACGCACGGGCCGGATCGCGTCTACTCCGCGGAAATGGCGCTGACGCGCGACGGCGAGATTACCGGCTTTCGCGTTAAAGTGCTCGACGACCTCGGCGCCCATGCGGTCTCGGTGGCGATCGGCAAAGCGCTAAAACCTTTGTCGGCATTCACCGGGCCTTACCGCATGCGCAACGCGCAGTATGATCTGACGGTGGTGGCGACCAACAAGTGTCCGCAGGGCTCCTACCGCGGCTGGGGTGTGCCGGCTCATAACCTGGCGATGGAACACTGCGTCGATCTGGCGGCGCGCAAACTGGGACTCGACCCCGTTGAAATTCGCCGGCGTAATTTACTTCGTCCTGAACAATTTCCC
>VBKY01000284.1 GCA_005879255.1 Deltaproteobacteria bacterium | reverse complement strand
GTCGGCGTCAATCACCTCGAAGCGCATCTTTTGGCGATTCATCTCGAGCGCGAAGTCCGATTTCCCTACATCGCGCTGCTCGCCTCAGGCGGACACACGCTGCTCTATTGCGTGAAAGAAATCGGCGACTACCTACATCTCGGCGGCACCCGCGACGACGCGGCGGGGGAGGCCTATGATAAGGTCGCCAAGATGATGGGACTGGGATATCCCGGCGGCAGGGTGATCGATAGTCTGGCGAGGAACGGCGACCGGATGGCGATTCATTTCCCTCGCGCTCGTTTTCGCAAAGATAGCTACGCATTCAGTTTCAGCGGTATCAAAACGGCGGTATGGCACTATCTTAAATCGCGCGGGAAGGAACAGTGGGAAGGTGAAATCGCCGACATCGCCGCGAGTTTCCAGGAAGCGGTCGTCGACATGCTCGTCAATCCGACGATCAAGGCGGCGATCGCGACCGGGGTATCGCGGATCGTTCTATCCGGCGGTGTGGCTGCCAATAGCCGACTGCGCGAGAAAATCACGCAGCGGGGCGACGCGGAAGGGCTCGACGTTTTCTTTCCCGCGCCGAAATTTTGCACGGACAACGGCGCCATGATCGCTCTGGCCGGTTATCATTGGCTCAAGCGCGGACGGCGCGACGATTTTCGCCTCAACGCCGACGCCGATCTGACGCTTTAAAAATAGTTCAACTTTTCAAGGTTCAATAGCTCAAGGGCTCGCTGTGACCCTTTATGATGAAGTTCGCGCCGCGCTGCGCGAAGCCGATTTCAGACCGAGGAAGAGTCTCGGCCAGAATTTTCTCATTCATGAGCGAGTGATCGACTCGATTTTGCGGTTGCTTGATCTCGATGCAAACGCAGAGGTTGTCGAGATCGGCCCCGGTCTGGGCTTCCTGACGCGGCGATTGTTGGATCGCGCTAGCACAGTGTGGGCGGTTGAAGTCGATCCGATTTTAGTGGAACGTTTGCGCCGGAGCGACATTGGGACCCATGCCAATTTTCGACTCATTCACGGCGACATCCTAGAGACTCCCTTGCCGGAGTTACTGCCTCAGACCAGAATCAGACTGGTCGGCAATCTGCCTTACAGCATTTCAACGCCAGTGTTGTTTCGCATCCTGGAGTGGTACAAACATTTTTCACGGATGGTCTTGATGGTACAAAAGGAGGTCGCCGACCGGATCGCAGGAAAACCGGGAACAAAGGATTACGGTACGCTCTCCGTGTGGTGCCAAATTCATGGACAGATCACGGATAAAGTCAGCGTCTCGCCGGAGGCGTTTTTTCCGCGCCCCAAAGTTCGCTCGACGGTTCTGAAGATCGAGCTGTTTCCCAAGCCTCTAGTCGCCCCGGAAGAGATTTCGTTGGTGCGCGCGCTGGTGCGCGCGGCTTTTGGCCAGAGGCGCAAGACTCTCAGCAATGCGCTGAGCGTTTGGTTGAAAAGTGGCAGAGGCGAAATCGAAAGTTTTCTTCACTCCCAAGATATCGATCCCCGACGTCGCGGTGAAACTCTGAGCGTGGGTGAATTTGTCAAGCTCGCCCGCGCCGCACGGAACCAGTCTGCGCTGATAAACGGGACCGATCACTGATCGTTGACCTCTATGCCCGAACTGCCCGAAGTCGAAACTGTTTGCCGCACGCTGCAGCCCCATCTCTTGGGAAGAACCATACGCGGCGTCGAAGTGTTGGAGCCGCGCCTTCGATTGCCGGTGGACGAACGCGCCCTGATGGGATTGGCGGGAAAGCGAATCGAAGCGATCACGAGAATCGCGAAATATATTTTGCTTAGTTTAGCCGGCGAAGCGGCATGGATTTTTCACCTTGGCATGTCGGGAAAACTGATTTGCGTTGCAAAAAATTTGGAGCGGAGAAAACACGATCATATCATTGTTGATTTAGATGACGGCAATGAGCTCCGTTATCACGACCCGCGCCGATTTGGATTGTCATTGGTCGCGCGAAAAACTGATTTACCACGGTTGCCTCAACTGTGCCATCTAGGCATCGATCCTTTTGATCCCGATTTGACCGGCCAATACCTGTTCCGTTTCACCCGCGCTTCCGAACGGCGTATTCGGGATCTTTTACTCGATCAGCAGATCATCGCCGGTCTTGGCAACATTTACGCCAATGAAATCCTCTCGTCTGCGGGGATAAAGCCGACGACGCGCGCGCATCGATTGACGCGCAGGCAAGTGGAGGTGATTGCTGATTCGATTCCCCGGTTGCTCCATGATGCCATTCGCTGGTGTGGCACGTCGTTTTCCGACTACCGAGACGCGGACGATAAATCTGGAGAATTTCAGAATCACCTGCGGGTTTATGACCGCGACGGAGAGCAGTGCCGGGTTTGTCCGAGCGTGATCAAGCGCGTGGCCACCGGCAACCGCAGCGCATTTTACTGCCCATCGTGCCAGAAATAGAACGATTCGTTCAAATCGTTCAAAAAGTCTCAAGCCGTTCAAATCGTTTGGAGAGCCCTGTGGATTGGATGGTGATCTAACGAGTCTCGCATCATGGAAACACCGTCTCTTCCTAAACGTCGACTTCTTTCCCCGCTTCGCCACCGTGATTTTCGTCTTTTTTGGATAGGTCTGTTGCTTTCCAGCGTCGGCAGTCAGTTCACCCAAGTGGCGATGGCGTGGCAGATTTACGAGCTTACTAACTCGCCTCTGCAGATCGGCTTGATTGGCTTAGCTCGCGCGGTGCCGCAAATGTTCATTCTTTTGTTCGGCGGGCTGCTGGCCGACGCGATGAACCGGCGCAAGCTGATGATGATCACGCAAGGCAGCTTATTTTTCGTTTCGGGATCGCTCGCGCTCTTGACCTTGGCGGGCCATGTGACGCCATTGAAACTCTACGCTGTCACGGTGTTCCTGGCGCTGTTTAGCTCGTTGGAAGTTCCGTCGCGCCAATCGATTGTAACGAATCTCGTACCGGCGGAAGACTTATCGCGTGCGTTGGCGATCTTCAGCAGCCAACGACAAATCGCCACGATTGGCGGGCCGTCGCTTGCGGGGCTTGTGTTGGCAATCGTCGGACCCACCGCCTGTTATGCGGTGGACGCGATTTCGTGGCTTATCATGTTCGGATCACTGGCGCTGATTCGCACACGGCTGCCGCAGCGCGGCGGCTGGCGCACCGTCACGTTCGATTCGCTTCGCGCGGGTTTCCGTTTTGTTTGGGGACATGCCGTCATCTTTCCATTCTTGATGATGGACTTTGGCGCCAATATTTTCGGCACTGTGCGGTCGCTTTTTCCCATCTACGCGCGCGACATTCTCGCGGTCGGGCCGCAAGGTCTGGGCTTGCTCTATGCCGCCAGCGCTGTTGGTGCGCTGCTCGGCGCGTTGGGATTGAGTTTGTGGGGACCGGTGCGGCACGCCGGGCGATGGATTCTTGTCGGCGTGACAATTTACGGCCTTTGCCTATTGTTCTTCGCCAAGTCGCATTTCCTCTGGTTATCCGTTTTACTGCTCGTGGGCTCCGGTATCGGCGACACGATCAGCGCGGTTCTACGCGCTACGATCAATCAGCTCAGCACGCCCGACGAGCTGCGCGGCCGCATGGCCTCGATCAATAGCATCTTCACCAACAGCGGTCCGCAGCTCGGTCAATTTCAACTTGGCGCCCTGGCATCGTTGGTCGGCGCTGAATTCGCCGCAACGACCGGTGGACTCGTCATACTCTTAATTGCAGTGGTCTTGGTGGTGGGCTTTCCTCACGTAACAAAGTACCGGATCAGTCAGTCCGGATCGCAGCATTGAAGAATAGATGAAATCGCCAATGTGCCGCTGGCAAACTGAGGCTTGGAAACTCTGCGGGTACTCGAGTGGAAATGGCGTTAGGTGCCGGCCGTGCCGCCTGTCGTCCGATCCTGCTGCTTGATGACATTCATCGCCAAAGAAATCATGGAGCCCACATCGCTCAAGGTTGCTGGCAAGATCATGGTATTTCCCGCTTGGGCGAGTTTGCCAAACTGAGCCAGGTAATTATCGGCAACGCGTAGCTGGACCGCTTCAAATCCGCCGGGCTGTTCGATGGATTCGGCGACTTTTCGGATGCCGCTGGCCGTCGCTTCGGCAATGGCGAGGATCGCCGCGGCTTGGCCTTCGGCCTCATTGATTTGCTGTTGTTTCTTGCCTTCGGAGGCTTTGATCGCTTGTTGCTTCTCGCCTTCCGCATTGTTGATCGCCGCGTCTCTCTGGCCCTCCGAGGTCAGAATGAGGGCGCGCTTTTCCCGCTCGGCGCGCATCTGCTTCTCCATGGCAGCAAGAATATCCTGAGGAGGTGTGATGTTCTTGAGTTCGTAGCGCATCACCTTGATGCCCCAAGGCTCCGAAGCCTTGTCCAATTCGCTCACGATCTGGGTATTGATGTTAGTGCGTTCCTCGAACGTACGATCTAGTTCGATCTTGCCGAGTTCGCTGCGCAGCGTCGTTTGCGCGAGCTGCGTGATGCCGAAAATGTAGTCGCCGATGCCATAAGAAGCCCGCTCTGGATTTAGAACTTTTTGGTAGAGCACGCCGTCGACCGAGACCTGGACATTATCGCGGGTGATGCAAACCTGCGGCGGGATGTCGATTGCCTGTTCCTTTAGTGAATGCTTGTAACGAATCACATCGAGAAAAGGGACGAGGATATGAAAACCGGCGCCTAGGGTGCCGCTGTACTTACCCAAACGCTCGACGACGAAGGCGCTCTGCTGCGGTACCACGACGGCGGTTTTGGCAACGATGATGATGACGAGAAGAGCCAGAACGATGACAACGACAAATCCGCCCATACTTGTCTCCGTTTCAGTTTGATTCGGCGCGAACGAAAATCGTCAAACCTTCCACACGCTCGACTCTGCAGCGCTGGCCGCGGGCTAGAGGCTTATCGCCGATATTGCGCGTGTTCCACGACGTGCCGCGCATTTCTGCTTTACCTACGCTATTCACCGAGATATCTTCAAGGGGCACTGCGAGCTCGCCGACCAGGCTGTCGACGCTTTCCGAAGGCCGTCCGCGCGTCAACTGCAGCAATTTTTCACGGAAGAGCCAAAGGCAAAGCACCGAGATGGCGGAGAATAGGATAAATTGAAACCACGCGGGACCGGCGGCTCTGAAGCCGACCAGGATGCCCACGATAACCGCGCCGACGCCGAAGAAAAGTATATAAAAACCGCCGGGTGTCGTAAGCTCCGCGAGGCAAAGTAGCAGACCCAGCAGGATCCAAATCCACCAGTCCATAGTTTTTCCCCGTTGTTGTGCCTGCAGAACGTAGCCGAGGCGGGACGCGAATTCAAGCGCCAGTTATGCTGGTCGCAACCCTAGCTTATCGCGAGGGAAGAGTGTGGAATCTCTTTTCAAAGCCGAAAAGCTTGATGAACTCGCCGAAAACTTGATCGCTCAATTGTTGGAGCCGCTCGATATGCGTCGGCGTTTCCAGATGAATCCGCTGGGGATCGATGGTGCCGCCGAGGGCAGTGATCTCCTTCCGGTTTTCGGCAACTCGAAGCCAGCGATGGATCATCGGTTCGTCCACCTCCAGATGGAACTGGAAGCCGTACACATTCGACCCATAGCGGAAGGCCTGATTAGCGCATAGGGAAGAGGAGGCGAGATGAAGAGTGCTTTTCGGAATGTCGAAGGTCTCGCCGTGCCACTGAAAAATCTTCTCAGTCTGCTTAAACGCCGTCAGCAGCGGATCGCCTAGCGCGTGGTCCGTCGGAGAGACGTCGTACCAGCCGATCTCTTTTTCGTGATTTGGGTAGACGCCGGCGCCGAGCGTCCTCGCGATCAATTGAGCGCCGAGGCAAACCCCCAACACGGGGAGATTTCTGCGCAGGGATTCTTCGATCAATTTCATCTCGGTAGTCAGATGGGGCAGCCGGTCCGCGTCGTTGACGCTCATCGGCCCGCCCAAAACTACCAACCCGTCGTAACCATCCAGGCTCGGTTGGGCGTCAGGATGCCGCGCGAAATTGACATAGCGAATGCGGAAGCCCGCCCGCTTCAGTAAAGGATTCAAAGTCCCCAGCAGTTCATGCGCAACATGCTGGAGCACGAGGAGTTTTTTCATCGTGAGAGCTAGTTCATGGAAGTATCTGAGCGATTATAACGAGACCGCGCGGGAATGCAAAATAACGGGCGCCATCCAACCTGATAGAGACTGTAGTGGTGGACGCCTTCGAGTGATATGAATTGAATCAAAAGTAGCGAGGATGTCATGAAGAACCGCGAGATCGAGGCTGCGTGGGATTATCACAACGGCACGAAACATTCGTACCAAAGCATTCGCGCGAATCAGCATTATCTGGACTGGGAAAATCAGCCGATTGCCTTTAAAATCTATCCAGAGCTGGCGCCCGTTCCTCTACCCGAACATCTTTCGTCGTCGGATCTGCCGGCGCTGCGGGCTATTTCGTCGTCCGGCGCAGAACCGGATCACCTAATCGTCCCCACGAGTGAACTGCTGGCAGAAATCCTTTTTCTCTCCGCCGGCATCACCAAGCGTCGAAAATACCCGGGCGGGGAGATGCTCTTCCGTGCCGCGGCCTGTACGGGCGCGCTGTATCACATTGACCTCTATCTAGTCTGCGGCGATCTCGCCGATCTCGAAGCGGGAGTGTATCAATTCAGCCCGCAGGATTTTGCCCTGCGCAGATTGCGCGCCGGCGACTATCGTTCAGTCCTGGTGAATGCCAGCGGCGAGGAACCCGCGATCGTGAATGCGTCGTGCGTAATCGTCAGCGCGTCTACGTTCTGGCGTAACGCATGGAAGTACCAGGCGCGCGCCTACCGGCACTGCTATTGGGATAACGGCACCATTCTCGCCAACCTTTTGGCCGCTGCTGCCGCTCGTAAGATCCCGGCAAAGATAGTTCTTGGCTTCGTCGATGCGACAGTGAACCAACTTTTGAGTTTGGATACCCAGCGCGAGGCGCCGCTTTCTCTGGTCGCGATGGGTGAGGCATCGTCACGGCGAATTGGTCTGTCTCCGCCGATGGAACCGCTGGTGTTTGAAACTGCGCCGCTATCGAAGACAGAGGTCGATTACCCGGCGATGAGAACGATGCACGAGGCGTCGTCTTTGGAAAGCGCAGAGGAAGTTGTGAAGTGGCGCGACGGCGCAGAAAAGGCGGAAGACAAAAGGATAAAGGATAATGGTGGAAGCGAAGATCGACTATTCGCTCTGCAACCGCTCGACGATGCCGCGCTGCCGCGCGATACGATCGAGGAGGTTATTGTCCGGCGCGGCTCGACGCGCGAGTTTTCCCGCGAATCGATTTCCTTAGCGCAGCTCTCGACCATGGTCGACCGTGCCACACGCGGCATCCAGGCCGATTTTCTCAGTTCGCCGGAAGCATCGCTCAACGACCTTTATCTCATCGTCCACGCGGTGGAAGGAGTTCCGCCCGGCGCTTATGTTTTTCGCCGCCAGGAGCGTGCGCTCGAATTATTAAAAGCGGGCGACTTTCGCCGGGAAGCGGGCTATCTCGGCTTGGGGCAAGAAATTCCCGCGGATTGCAGCGTCAATGTCTATTTTTTGGCCGATCTCAAGAGCGCTCTGGAGCGTTTCGGCAATCGCGGTTACCGCGCCGCCCAACTCGAAGCCGCTATCATGGGCGGAAAACTTTATCTCGCTGCTTACGCCCAGCGCCTCGGCGCCTCCGGGCTGACATTCTTCGATGACGAAGTCAGCGAATTTTTCTCTCCACACGCTACAGGCAAAAGCGTGATGTTTCTGATCGCATTGGGGAAGTCGGTAAAGCGGAAGACGCTGAACGTTGGGTGACGCGACAGTTCTCTGACTCCAATTTTTCCATAAGGTTGTTCACCACGCGCCACGAACACGATCACGTTCTTACATGACACGATCATTCGTAACTCATCGCGCCGCGAGGTTGCAGCACTCTGATTTCTGTCGGAACAGGCAGTGCGTCCTTGCTGATCGCAAGCGTGTCGCTCTTGAGAATCTGCGTTTTGAGGCCGGCGGTGAACTGCCGGATCAGATAGGGATTGTCGCGGTGATGCATCGGAATGGCAATCTTGGGCTTGAGCTGAGCGAGGACTTCACGGGCAAGGTCCGGCCCCATGGTGCGGCCGCCGCCGATGGGCGTGAGCGCGACATCCACCTTGCCGAATGCTTTAAGCTGTTGCTCGTTCAATTTTTGGCTCAGGTCGCCCAGGTGGGCGATGCATAATGTACCCAGATCGAAAACAAACGCCGAGCCGTGAATACCCTCGATGAATTCGGCGTTTTGATGAATCGGGACGTTGTAGATGAAGGTGTCTTTGACATTCGTGCTAATCGTGTTCCACTCCGCGCCATAGTTCTTGAGCCCGCGCAGGATCAGCGGATGGCCCAGGACGATTTGGACGGCATTGTGGTTGAACATTTCTTTGCCGACGGTGACCACGTCGCCGACAACGTTCGGATTCGGATACCAACCGGGCCCCAGCGGGTCGGTGACGATGCGGGTTCCCTTGCTGGTCGTGATGAGAAAAAAGTTGTGGCCGAAGTATTGAATCGTCGCATCAACACTAGCCGCATAGGCAAGGGCGCCAAAGCCGTGCGCGACATCCGGGTCGCGGCAGGAGGAGTGGGCGGACGAGGTAACGGTAAGCAGTGAACTGAAGAAAACTGCCGAACTAACGATTGAACGTAAGGTTCTAATTCGACGAAAGCGCTTCATGACACTCACGAGCATGACCACAAACACTGGTTTTCCAACCACGTCGCGCATCCATGAACAGCAGGCTATTGGATTGAAATAGAAAAAACAATGAACCTGTCGCGATCCAATAATGCTCGAAGCCACTCAAAGTTAAATAGTTCTCCGACCCCAGTTCCTTTCCTTGGCTGAAGACCTGAAGGCGGAACTCTCATGAGCCCACCAACCCCGAGGTTCGTGCTACAGGCCCAGTGCTCGCTTCAGATCCTCAAGAAGGTCCTGTACGTGCTCAATTCCCACTGACAAGCGGATCAGTCCATCATAAAGCCCCGCCCTCTTGCGCTCTTCTTTGGGGATCGAGGCGTGTGTCATGATCGCAGGCAACTCGACGAGCGACTCGACACCACCGAGACTCTCCGCGATCTTGAAGAGGCGCAGGCGCGCCAGAACACGGCGCGCGTCGCCTAGCCCTCCTTTCATCTCAAAGGAGACGATCCCGCTGAAGCCGTCCATTTGGGAAACGGCGATATCATGACCTGGGTGGTTTGGCAGTCCGGGATAGTAGACCCGGCGTACGCGTGGATGGTCCTGCAAGAACTGCGCGATCTCCATTGCATTCTTTTCGTGCTCCCGCATGCGCAGTGCTAGTGTCTTTATGCCTCGGAGGGTGAGAAAGCAATCGAAGGGCGAAGGCGTCGCGCCCGCCGCATTTTGCATGAACTTGAGCCGCTTATATAGTGAGGGTTCATTAAGGCAAATGGCGCCCCCGACTACGTCCGCGTGTCCCGCCAGGTATTTTGTTGTGGAATGAAGGACGAGATCGGCGCCGAGCTCAAGGGGCCGCTGGAACAAGGGGGAGGCGAAGGTATTGTCGACAAGACAGAGGGCCCCGTGGTGATGGGCGATTTTCGCCGCCGCACTGATGTTCGTAATTCGGAGCAGCGGGTTGGTCGGCGACTCGATCCAGACAAGCCGGGTGCGCCGAGTCATGGCGCGCTCGATCTCGCTGACGCTGGAGGTTTCAACGAAGGAAAATGCGAGCCCGAAGTTTTGCAACACGGACCTGAAAAGCCGGTAAGTGCCGCCATAGACATCGCGCGAGGAGACGACGTGATCCCCCTTCTTGAACAGCAGCATCGCAGTGGTCGCCGCGCCCATACCCGAGGAAAAAGCGAGGCAGTATTCGGCCGCCTCCAAGCTTGCGAGCGCTGACTGGAGCGCCGTGCGGGTCGGATTATCGGTCCTCGAGTAGTCGTACCCTTTATGGATGCCAGGCGCGCTCTGCGCAAAAGTGCTTGTTTGAAAGATCGGAACAGTGATCGCCCCGGTCGTGGATTCGGGTTCTTGTCCGACGTGGATGGCACGCGTGGCAAATTGCATGAACTGCCCGCCACCCTTCTTTCGTGCCATCAGGGCTGTCCACCTAAGTGACCGACGACATCGAATCGCGTCACAATTCCCTGGTACTTCCCCGCGTCCCGGACCAGAACAGCCGGTGAAGACTTGAGGAGCTTCACGACCTCATAGACATCTTCGTCTGGTCCGACTGTGGGAAACGGCGGGTCAAGCAGAGCTCCAACGGTAAGTTCCATCACCTCGGGAGTC
This sequence comes from Deltaproteobacteria bacterium, assembly GCA_005879255.1. The sequence continues at coordinate 2,626 of VBKY01000284.1, read as the reverse complement.
TCCATAGACCTTTGGAAGAGCGCGCTCTCGCACAGTGACCCGACGAGGTTCCCCTTATCGAAGACGGGGAGTTGCGAGACGCCGAATCGGTTCATGGTCGCGATCGCGTCACGCACGGTCGACGTCATCTCAACCGACAGAAGCTCGGGGAGCTTTCGCCGTTTCGATTCGAGAATGTCGCCCACCCGCGCGCTTCTGCCAAGGAACTGGTTTTGCCTCATCCATTCATCGGAGTACATCTTCGAGAGATAAATTTCTCCCGCATCGGGGAGTAAGACGACGACAAGGTCATCCTTCCCAAGCTGGTGCTCGCGGGCATATCCCAGGGCACCCTCAACCGCTGTACCAGAAGATCCTCCGCAGAACAGGCCCTCCTCTCGGGTAAGCCGCCTGCCCATCAGAAACGAGTCGCGGTCAGAAACCGTTACGACGTCGTCGATGTATTGGAAAAGCAGGTTCTTCGGCACAAAGTCCTCGCCAATCCCTTCGACCTTGTAGGGGTGCGAGTCGCTCCATGACCACGGCTCACGCTTGAAAGCCTTTGCCAGGATCGATCCCTCTGGATCGACTCCAACAACCGTGCACTGCGGATTTCTTTCTTTCAGGTATTTGGCGGTTCCCGAGATTGTCCCGGCCGTGCCTATCCCAGCGACAAAGTGAGTGATCTTTCCGTCCGTCTGCGCCCAGATCTCAGGACCCGTGGAGGCGTAATGCGCCTCTCGGTTCGCGAGGTTATCGTACTGCATGGGCATATAGGCGCCTGGGATTTCATCGGCAAGACGTCGCGCAACCGAATAGTAGGACTGGGAGGATTCCGGCGGCACGGCCGTGGGGGTCACGACCACCTCCGCGCCAAAGGCACGCAGGCGGCGAATTTTTTCGATGCTCATTTTGTCCGGGATCGTAAAGATACACTTGTAACCCTTGACCGCAGCCACAATCGCCAGCGCCACTCCCATGTTCCCCGAAGTGGGCTCAGCCCCCCGGTTTGGGCAATCCCCTCCGCTCCGCATCCTCGATCACCGCAAGCCCGATCCTGTCCTTAACGCTCCGTCCCGGATTGGACGCCTCCAGTTTCACACAGACCGTCGCAACAATTCCTTCGGTAACTCGGTTGAGGCGGACGAGCGGCGTGTTACCTACGGCTTCGAGTACGTTAGCGGAGATCTTCGGCATTCGATTCGCTCCCGAATATTAACAATTAATTGAATTGGGAAATTCCCTACGCCCGTGATAGCCCAACGCCAACCCTTCCTCATGATCTCACGACAATCCACGAGTATCAAATTCGTAGGATCGAAGCGGGAACGATTGCTCTAGCGCTATTGAGGCATCAAGTCCGGCGCGCTGGATAGTTGAGGCTGGTTTTAGTTACCGCGGTTGATCGTATCGCATATCTAAGGACGGCGTAGATTTGTTCAATTCCAGACTTGAGCTGTTTGCGGTCTTCCCTCCAGGCAACCTATGAAGCGTCGGCCGATCTGGCGAAATGGAACCGCGCATCACCCGAAGGGCGTAGGTATCCAAGGTAGGTTTGTACACGACAGGGGAAGTGGCGGGTCACGCGTGATGGGGCGCGTCTGTCATTGCAAGGCCTGCCCCCCGTTCCCGATATGGGAGAAGCGTTATTTCAGCGGATGTGGCATCGCAAGACCTAAATCCTTATTTTCCCGACGCAGATTGAGCGTCTATTTATCTTGCAAGACCAGTTCGTTTGCTTTCTCAGAATCAGAAAGCCATTCGAGCCGAACGGTAGTTATCCCCCGTCCCACCATGCCCAGGGCTTTTGCCGCAGCCCGCGAGACATCGATGATGCGACCTCTCCCAAAAGGTCCGCGATCATTGATCCGCACGTCTACTGATTGTCCATTGTCTAGATTGATGACTTTCACTCTACTACCCCAGGGGAGAGTTGGATGAGCGGCCGTGAATTTCTCCTGGTTAAAAACTTCTCCACTCGCGGTGAGCTTGCCGTGAAATTTTGGTCCGTACCACGAGGCCAGACCCGTCTCCATCATCGTTGGCTGCGAAGGCGCGGGGATCCTTGCGATCGGCGGAGCCTGTTCGGTTTCCGGAGGGGAAGGGACTTTGGCTATTGGCGGAATCTCACGCGGAAGGGTATGCGTCGGCGGCTTGTCGTTGGAAGGATTGCCATTCTGAGACTCCGAAGGTGAGACTCCTCTCGCCGACACCGCGCGGTTAGGCGCATCTGAGATGATGCCACAGCCTTGAGAAGAGATGAGCGCCACCATTAATGCCGCGGCGTTTACTCGCCACTTTAGGGCCGCCACTTGGCGAAGCGAAGTTGATCCTCGAAATAAAGATTGCACGGTCACCCCGAAGAATATCTTCAGCAATGGCCATGCCCCCAAGATAGTACGTGACAGCGATGGCTAAGTTGCCCAAAGGAGCCAGATACAGCGCATTAGACGACAGAAGGACATAGGCGTTCGTACAACGGCGTACGAAAATGTCCTTTTCAACGATGTTGGATAATCAACGGATTTGAGTGACAAAGGAGGATTCTTCAGCGCAGCAACGTCGCGCTTCAAGTTGCTTACGCGCCGGCCGGTTTACTGTGGCTTATTGGCTATTTTGGAAAATGTCGGATTTGCGGATTCGGGGC
>VBKY01000604.1 GCA_005879255.1 Deltaproteobacteria bacterium | reverse complement strand
TGCGATCAGCCGATTCGGTTCGGCGACGGATACCATCGCGCGATTTGCTTTGAGAAGGGTCAGTATGACGCCGGGAAAGGATGTGACGCTCGTACAAGTCGGGAGCGGTCCCGAGCGTTTGAGCGCGGCGTTGACCGGCAGGGTCACCGCTGCCGTGATCAATCCGCCGTCTAGTTTTATCGCGGAAAAGAAGGGATTGGCGGTGATCGCGGATGTCGCGCAAATGGGTTTGGTGTTTCAGCATACGGGCGCTGCAACAACCCGCAAATTTATCAAGGAACATGCCGACACGGTACGCAGGTACGTGCGCTCACACGTCGAAGCGGTGCACAAAATGTGGACTGACAAAGAAGCCACAATTAAGGCCCTCGGACGCTATATGGGCAGCGGTCTGGACCGCGAGATTTTGCAGAAGAGCTACGAAAATGTGATGACCGAAGCATTCTATCCAAAAAAACAATACCCGAGCATCGAGGGACTCAAAACCGTGCTTGATGACGCAGCTGAGCGTGACCCGCGAGCTAAGACCGCCAAACCCGAGCAGTTCGTCGACATGACGTTCATCCGTGAGCTCGACCAGAGCGGCTTTATCGACGGTCTTTACAAAAAGAAATAGAGGCTCGCCCCTACCCTAATCATGTTGAGCGCACAACGAGGTGACGCAGCAACTCCCGAACTAGAAACTTGGGCAAAACAGATCGCAGAGCGTGCCGATCCCGCAGTCGCTGTCACGGTAGAGTTCGATTCGGACTCGAACACATTCGTCGTACGGCTGGTCAAAGGCGCTCGCGTGCTGATTTTTCGCCTTTCGCAAAGCCAAGTGCATACCGATGGGCGCGAGGCGGAGTGCGAGCGTACGCTGAATCGAAAAATTAAGGATTTGTGGAATCTCATATAGCGACGTGTGGCCGTTCGGACGCCAAATTAGCCTGAGGCTTAAGCGAGGCGAACAGGTGTAGGGGCAGGTTTGAAACCTACCCCTACCAAATTAGGGGTTTACTAAAGACCTTTGTGCAGCAGTTTTGCCGCGTCTTTAGCGAAGTAAGTGAGGATCATGTCGGCACCGGCGCGCCGGATCGCATATAACACTTCCATCATGATCCGCTGCTCGTCGATCCAACCATTCTGACCAGCGGCTTTGATCATCGAATATTCGCCGCTGACATTATAAGCCGCCACGGGATAACCGAACTTCTGCTTGACTCGATAGATAATGTCGAGGTAGGCCATCGCCGGCTTGACCATGACAATGTCGGCGCCCTCGCGAATATCCAGCTCAACTTCCCGTAACGCTTCGTCGGAGTTCGCCGGGTCCATTTGGTAGGAGCGGCGGTCGCCGAATTGCGGCGTCGATTCGGCAGCCTCGCGAAACGGCCCGTAAAAACCGGAAGCATACTTCGCCGCATACGCCATAATAGGCGTGTGGGTAAAGCCGTTGTCATCGAGAATTTTTCGGATCGCCCCTACGCGGCCGTCCATCATATCCGACGGTGCGACGATATCCGCGCCAGCTTTGGCATGAGACAATGCTTCTTTGGCCAACAATTCTAGCGTGCTGTCATTGTCCACGTCGCCATTTTTGATCACACCGCAATGGCCATGATCGGTATATTCGCAGAGGCACACATCCGTAATCACGACCATATCCGGGAGCTTATCTTTACAAGCGCGAATCGCTTGCTGCACCACACCACTGTCGGCGTAAGCTTCGCTGCCAAGAGCATCTTTTTGTTCCGGAATACCGAAGAGAATGACCGCGGGAATTCCGAGCGCGCCGGCTTCCGCGCACTCTTTTACTGCGCGGTCCACGGATAACTGCGCGACTCCAGGCATCGAAGAGACGGGCTGCGCCTTATCTTTTCCGGGACCTATAAATATCGGGTAAATCAAATTTTTGGGCTCTAGTCCGGTCTCGCGAATCAGCGCCCGCAATTTTTCGTTTTGCCTGAGTCTGCGTGGACGATAGATGGGAAAATTCATCCTAAGCTCCGAACTGGATCCTTAGCTGGCGAAGGTTGGCGATGCTTCACGAAACTTTCTCAAAGTGAGAGACGATTGCGCGCACCAGACCGTCGATCGTAAATTCTTTCGCCACGATCGCTGTGTGCCCTCCCAGCTGTTCCACGGTTTCAGCCGTGATGGGACCGATGCAGGCGATGGTGCTGCCATTTGCGATCTCAGTTAGATTTCTGCCATCAAAAATCCGCACGAAATTTTTAACCGTACTTGAACTAGTAAAGGTGATCACGTCCACTTCGGACTGCCGTAGGCGTTTCGCCAGCGGTTCGATCTCGGTTGCCGGCACGACTGTGCGATAGGCCACGACGACGTCCACCGATGCGCCCCACTGCCGCAGCGTGTCGGGCAGTACTTCGCGTGCCGCGGCGGCCCGTGGGATCAATATCCGCTTGCCGCGCATCGTTTCCGGCGTGACCTTATCCAGAATCCCTTCGGCCTGAAAGCGCTCCGGAACGAGACAGCAGGTGATCCCAGCAGCGGTAAGTTCATTAGCTGTTTCAGGTCCGATTGCCCCAACATCTAGATGCTCCAACATGTCCACTGTTTTGCCGACATGCTGCAGCCGCGACAGAAATGGTCCGACAGCGTTCACGCTGGTGAACATCAACCAATCGTAGCTCTCGATTTTTGCCACGGCGGCATCGAAGGCGACAAAACTCTCCGCTGGCTGAATTTCGATGGTGGGAAACTCGATGACTTCGCCGCCAAAATCTTCGATCTGCTGGACAAGACCTCGAGCCTGAGCGCGCGCTCGTGTGACCACGATGCGCTTGCCGGCCAGGGGCTCGAGAGCGACGGGGCTGTGACTTTTGACGGACTGGATCATTGATTTAGTCGTCAATCACGTGAGCTTAAGTAGCCTATCCGCGCCATCGTTTAACAGCTGTTCTGCGAGGCGCTCCCGTGATCTCGCCGCGGCAAAGCGCCTCGCCATCGGCGCTTGCAACCAGGCCGATCATCTTGAGCCGCTCTCCTTCACTTCTCGCGCGCGCACCGATCGGTACAAGGCAGTCCCCACCCAACCGCTTTAAGAATGACCGCTCAGCGCTGACTTCGACGTTAGTGTCGGCGTCATGCAGATACGCCACCAGCTCACGCGCCCAGCCATCGTTTCGCGCCTCGATTCCAAGCGCCCCTTGAGCCACAGCGCTTACGCATATTTCATCTGGTAGATACTCGGCAATGCGATCTTCCCGGCCGATCCTTTTCAACCCCGCTGCCGCCATGATCAACGCATCGACTTCGCCATCATCTAGTTTTCTAATTCGCGTATCTACGTTACCGCGAATCGGCATCAGTGA
>VBKY01000035.1 GCA_005879255.1 Deltaproteobacteria bacterium | reverse complement strand
CCGTGATCGAAAAGCTAAACAATCGCTTGAGCTCGCAACGCGCCTGGTGGTGCTGCAACAAATGGCTTTGTCTGAATTACCCAAGCAATTGCACGCCAAAACTCGAGTCATTTATCAATCCGCTGAACCCTTTAGAGCCAAGTCCGCGAGCGCCAGCGAAAACTTCAAAGTTTGCGTCATCGGCCACCTACGCGAGGAAAAAGATCCGTTGCGTACGGCCCTTGCCGTGCGGCGTTTACCGGCTGAATCACGCATCGAAGTGACGCACATCGGCGTGGCTTTAAACGATCACCTTGGCGAAAAAGCTCAGGCCGAAGCGAGGAGAAATCCCCGTTACCGCTGGATCGGCCAGCTATCGCACCGCAAGACCCGAGAAAGCTTGGCTCAGAGCGATTTGGCCTGCATCACGTCGAAGATGGAAGGCAGCTCAAACGTTTTGTCGGAAGCGCTTGCCTGCGGCGTTCCGGTGATCGCCACCAAGATCCCCGGGTTGGTTGGAACCTTGGGAAAAAACTTTCTCGGATATTTTCCGGTCGGCGACACTCATCAACTAACAAAACTTCTCTTGAAGGCCGAAACGAACGCCGATTTTTACCGCTTGTTAAAGCGCCAGTGCGCCCGCGTCGCCAATTTGGTTCAGCCAGAGCGCGAATTCGCCCACTGGAAGAGGCTACTTCAAGAATTGGCATAGCTCGCTATCATGCCGCCGAAACTCTCATCTTCTCTTCCGCCACAGAGTGATTTAACTGATGATGGGCTGAACGACTAGTTATTTGGATAGAAATGTCGCCGAGCACGGGCAAGCGAAATTCGCTCGTCGAGTTCAGCGAGGTCTCGGAGAATTCTGCCCGTAACTATTCGACAAATAGTTGGATGAATCTGTATTTGTAATGGTTCAATTCCGGTTTGGCTCAGGTGAGGTTGCAAGCTTCGCGCCGAGCAACCAGCGTGCAAACAAAGTTGCCGCTGCACCACCGAGTATCTGGCCACCGACAAAGAGCGGCACGCTCTGCGGAGAGATCCCAGCGAAGGTGTCGGTCATCGCGCGTGCAAACGTCACCGCGGGATTGGCAAACGATGTAGAGGACGTGAACCAGTAGGCACTCGTAATGAAAGCTGCCACCGCCATTGGAATTGCCTCGACCCGATACTTCAATGCCAACAAGATAACCAGCACAAGGCCGAATGTCGCGATGACTTCGCCAAGCCCTTCGCCCAGTGTCGGTCGATTATGCGTTGAGATTTGCACGATTGGCAGTCCGAACATCGCGTGCGCTGCCGCGACACCTGCGAAAGCTCCGCCAACCTGCGCCAAGACGTAGACGACGCCATGGCGTCGCGACAGCCGTCCGTTCCACATATTCACCCCGGAGACGACCGGATTGAAGTGCGCCCCTGAAACCGGTCCCAGGATAAGAATCAGTGCATAGAGGCCGGTTCCAGTCGCAAGAGAATTTGCCAGCAAGGCGACAGCGGCGTTTCCTTGAGCGAGTCGCTCCCCCATGATCCCAGAGCCCACCACGATCGCGAGCAGCAGCGCTGTTCCGATCGCTTCGGCGGCAGCTGCCCTACTAAGGGTCATTGCGTGCGACCGATCTCGTCAAGTTTCTCCTTGAGAGCGAGATCGCTGAGTTGCTCAAACGGGAGATTGATAAACAACGTTATGCGGCGATGCAGCTCAGCATACGACTTTAGAAACGCCTTTCGTTTCTCCTCAATAGTACCCTCGACCGCCGCCGGGTCATGAACGCCCCAATGCGCCGTCATCGGTTGTCCGGGCCAGACTGGGCAACGTTCCGCCGCCGCCTGATCGCATACCGTGAACACAAAATGCATAAACGGCGCGCTAGGCCGGGAAAACTCGCTCCAGTCCTTACTGCGCAGGCCCTGTGTCGGAAGTCGGTTCTTTTCAAGAAGCTCCAACGCAAGTGGGTTCACGCTCCCCGCTGGATGGCTCCCCGCACTGAACGCTTTGAACTTATTCTTTCCGAGACCGTTAAGCATCACTTCCGCCATGATGCTGCGCGCCGAATTCCCGGTACACAGGAACAGCACGTTAAACGAGCCTTCGTGAGCCATGGCAATCTCCTTTACTAGCAGCAGGCGCCGGATTTGGCAGACGGAGCAACGTCGGTCGGCGCGGAGCCACAGCAAGTCGTCGGCTCTCCGCCCAGCGTGTCACCATAAACTGGAATCGAGTCGAGCGTGTGGAAAGTCTCCCACGCTACACCCTGCGGATCGGTTATCCAGTACTTGTCGGAACGGGCGTAGCAGCACTCTGTATTCGTCTGGTCGAGCGTGGCAATCTCTGCCGTTGCCACTTGCTCGCGCAGTGCAGTCAATTCGGTCTCCGACTCTACTTGCACCCCGAGATGATCGACACCGGGCTTGAGCCCACGCTGCGAAATCGCGAAATTGATTCGTGGGTCGTCTACCATCCATTTCGCATAGTCCGGCTTGAGCACTGTCGGCGGCTTTCCGAACACGTTTGAGTAAAACCGAACACTGGCATCGAGATCATCCACAGAGACGTGAACGTGAAAACGTTTCATGAGCGCCTCCTTTTGCGTTTAGGTTTCGGTTCGGAGGGACAGCAGCGACCAAGTTCCGTCTCGACGACGGTAAGGCACGCCTGCGGCATGCCGCGACAACAATTTTGCGTGAGAAAAGTCATGAGCTCGGCCATGCGTTCGAAGTCCACGGCGTAATAGATAAACTGTTTTTCTTGCTTTGAGGACACCAGACCCGAACGAGCAAGTTCCTTCAAATGGAAGGATAACGTCGCTCCGGGAACATCCAGCGTCTGACCAATGCGACCCACCGACAGGCCTTCCGGACCCGCCTCAATTAACAGCCGGTAAATGGCCAGCCGCGTTTCTTGTGCCAGCGCGGCCAAAGCCGTTACCGCCGCCTTTATTTCCATATTTCTAGTATCATCGAAATAATGGACGTGTCAATTACGATGATCCCATTTTTGGCGGATCGATTGTTGCTTAGAATCGCAATCAGGCAAAAGGAAAAAATGAGTGCGGTAGTTTATTCTTCACCGTCCTCGCGTATCCAATGCCGCACCCAAGGTAAGAACAGATATGCCGGCATCGACAGCACAAAGGTGAGCGCAAAATAGTTGCCGTAACCGTAACGCTCCGCGCCTAAGCCGCTGACGCCGCCGACCAATCTTCCGGTCAGAGAGAATACCGAGGATAAAAATGCGTACTGAACCGTGGCGTGTTCCTTTTGACAAACGTTCATAAGGAACGCCAGGAATGCCGCTGTGCCCAGGCCACCGCTCAATGATTCGAACATCGACGCGCCGTAGAGACCAAAGCGACCGAGGTCTAGCCATTCGACAAACGAATAGCCGAGATTCGATACGGCTTGAAGCAAACCCAAAAACCACACGCCGCGAAAAACGCCATAGCGCGAGATAAACGCGCCGCCCAACAATGCGCCGACGACACTGAGAACGATGCCGAATGTCGTCGGGAATAAACCGATCTGAAACATCAAATCGTCGGTCGCAGGCCAAATCGCCTTACCATAGTCCACCCAAAACGGTTTGACCATCGGCCCAATAGCGAATTCCCCGAGCTTGTAGGTCAAAACAAACAGGATTAGGGGAATCACTTTCCAAGTGCCGGCCCAGCCGACAAAACCTTTCATCCAATGCTCGCGCGATTCTTCTGGCAAGTTCAAACGTGGGATCGTGAGCGCCGAGAATCCCAGAGCTGCGAACAACAAAGCGGCCAGAACAAACAATGCATTCCAGCTCAGAACGCTGGCCAAGAACACGGTTCCGCCGCCGGCAAGCACCAAGGCGATGCGATATGCCGATGCGCGCACGCCGTTCGCAGCCCCCTCTTCCTGACGATCGACCAAACCGACGGAATAGGAATCGATTGCGACATCCTGCGTCGCCGACAACGACGTCAATGCGAGTATGAGCAGCAGCACGATCCAGCCTACCGCCGCCACCTCGACAAACGGCAGCGCGAAGAGAACTCCGGCAATTCCGATCATGCACACCAACACCCACACCCGCCGGTCGCCGTACCGGTGTACCAACGGCGACCAAAAAATCTTCAGCGAGTATGGCAACTCAAGAAGGCGCAACCCACCGATGGCGCGCAGCGAGATACCGTGAAGACGAAAGTAGACCGGCAGCACCTCCCACAAGATTGCCGCCGGCGCGCCTTGGATAAAATAAAGCAACGCGACGACGCCGAGCTTTCGTTGCGTCTCCGGAGAACCACGCGGCACGCCCAGGCAACGCAGCAGGAAAATCTTCATGGTGAGCACCAGCCGTAGCAGATGTTGTCCCACACATAAAGAGAACGCGGCAAGAAACGGTTAACCAGAACTTCGTGAGCTTGTAACTGCTCGTTAACTCTTGGCGCGCAAACATGCCCGTCAAAATTTGTTTGAGGAGGATCGAATGAAAACAAAGAATCAACCCGACGAGAGCGAGACAACAGCCGGCGAATCGATCACGGAGACCCTGTCGCGCCCCATCACCCGGCGCACATTACTCAAAGGGCTTTGGTCACCGCCCCGCTATTGCTAGCTGGCCCGACGTTATTGCTCCCACGCAAAGCCGCTGCGGCTACCAACATCGGCCCTAGCACGACGACCGAGCCATATCTGATTCCGAGTATACCTGGCGTGAAATTCGTTTCGATTTTGACGGTCGGTGACAGCATCGGCGGTTACCGGATGGTAGGAATTCCGGACGGCTTGGGCTCGTTCCAAAGTGCACGGGGACAGTTCACCGTACTGATGAATCATGAGATCAATCCGGCAGCAACTCCGCCAAATCCGGGAATTGTTCGAAAGCACGGCTCGAATGGCGCCTTTGTCTCCCGCTGGACGATCGAGCAGGAGACGCTCAAGGTATTGAAGGGCGAAGATCTCACTCCATCTGCCAACCACGTGCATCTCTGGGATCCATTGCATAGCGAATATACCCAAGGGACCACTCGATGGCAGCGGCTCTGTTCGGCGGACTTGCCGGCGGAAAGCGCTCTTTTCGGCAACGGCCGCGGAACTCGCGAACGGATTTTTTTCGATGGCGAAGAGGTTACTGATCCGACATCCGCGCGGGCCTGGGCGCGCATCGTCACGGGGCCGCACGCGGGCGAGGCTTGGCAACTGCCGCGCCTCGGACGCATGGCCTATGAGAATGTGGTTGCCTGTCCGCACTTAAAGGAAAAAACCGTCGTGCTTCTCACGGACGATGGCGATCTCAGCACTGCGGCCACGTCCACCGGCTTCCCCAGCGAGGTGTATGTCTACATCGGTGAGAAAGCGAAATCGGGTCATCCCATCGAACAGGCCGGTTTTACCAACGGCGACTTTTACGGCGTGAAGGTTTCCGTGAACGGTAGCCCAGTCACCGAAGAGAGCGATCTCTTTGGGCTCGGAGTCACGGCCACCGGTTTTATCGGCAAGGGCACATTTAGCTTGGTCAATCTGGGCAATGTCTCCAACCTCACGCCGCGCCAGATTGAGGATGCCTCGATCGCCGCTGGAATCACACGCTTCCGGCGACCCGAAGATAGCGCTTGGGATCCGCGCAACGGTGAGAAGCACAGAAACGACGCCTACTTTGTGACCACGGCCGACATCAACACCAACTGCCGTCTCTGGCGCTTGCGCTTCGATGACATCAGGAAGGATCCCGAAAAAGGCGGAACCATCGAGATCCTCTTAACTGGCAGCGAGGGCCACAGAATGCTCGACAATGTGACCATCGATCCATTCGGACGCATTGTCATGGACGAAGATCCCGGCAACAATTCGCGCGTCTCCAAGATCTGGCTCTACCAAATTGCTACCGGTGAGTTCATTGAAGTGGCGCATCATAACCCAAAATTCTTCGATCCGACCATACTCAACAACAGCTCTTTCATCACCCAGGATGAAGAATCATCGGGTATCATCGACGCAAGCGATATCCTCGGTGACGGTTGGTTCTTGCTCGACGTTCAAGCGCACAAGGTTAACACGGCCGACCCAGAGTTGGTCGAAGGAGGACAGCTGCTTGCGATGTTTGTCGATCCCAGCATCGGCGCCGGCGATGACGACGAGGATGACGGGTAGCGGCTGATGCATCATCCGAGCGGGGCCTCGCTTTTCGGGGCTCCGCTAATCTTCCTAATTGTTGTGTCCGGCGGTGAACTAAGCGTTAGTTTGTCCTCGGTTCGCGTCCTTGCGTTATTGAATCTTAATCTCTCCGTAACCGGCGATTAACACGATACCGTCATTATCGCGAGCATGAAGTGTTCGCTTATCTTCCTCTTTGGATGCCCTGCTCCGGCACGACCTGGATCGGCAAGACTTTCGACAGCCATCCGAATGCGCCTTACCGCCACGAACCCAATAGCAGCAGCGCGTTGAAGCCGATGCCATTCATTGCGCCAATAGCCGACTCTCACCGCCACACCCGCGTGAAGGACTCCCTGATTCCACCGTCTAGTGGTTATTGGATTTTCTCCAGCGGATACCTTCCTTACACAAAGTTAAATTACTTGTCATCGCGGTTCAACTTCGGCGCCGGCATTATTGCGTCAAATCAAAGAAAAGGAGGCCACTATGGAACAGGTAAACTTGGGCTCGGTGATCGAACAAGCGATCACAAAATTCAACCGCAACCGGATCGGTGAAAAACCGCCGGTTTTCGTCGTGCTTTCCCCTGCCCTCACGCACGTTCCCTGGAAAGATCGGACTCTGGGAGAATTCCTCCAGTATTTCCTTTACGAATCGTTGCTGACCAGTCACCCCGACGCCGCCGTCGAAATATCCTTGCGCCGCCGTCTGCTGTTGAAAGATCTGACCGCCTTCGTCGGTGTTCAACCGTCCTACTGGGTTCAAATTAGAGTCTCCGGGAGGGGTCTTCGCATTGCCGAGCCGCTCATCGAAGATCTCTTTTCGGAAGTCGGTTATCGCTGCGAAGAATGGGTCGGCATGGGTGGAGCCGACGCGCGCTTGGGAATCTTCGGCGCCATCGATGCGCCGAAACTCAAAATGGTCTTTTGCCTGGAATCGACGAGACATCGACTCAGATGCGATCTATTACTCCCGATCGTCGATGATTCCCCGGTCCCGTGTCTGCTGGAAAATACACCGCAAATCGACCCAGCACGGCCGTAACGAATAAATCACGTTGCCGTCACGCTGCGCTAATAACGAGATTTTATAATGCCTCCAAAAACAATGACGAGGAGGCCTTATGAAACGGTTAAATAAAATCTTAGTGCCCACCGATCTATCCGAAAAATCGCTTCGCGCGTTACACTATGGTTGTGGGCTCGCAGCGGAAGATCAGGCTGCTATGGTGATTTTGCACGTGGCCAACGATCTCAACGCATGGGAGCTTTATTCCGAAGATCTCGCATTCATCGAACTAAACAGCAAGCCTTGGCCCATCGATCGCGTATTGGCCCAAGCGAGTCTGGATCTGACGCGGTTCTTGGAGCGGCAGCTTCAGCAGTTAAGAAGGGTACCCATGGTAACCAGGCGCGTCGTACTGGGATCGGTGGCAAAACAAATCGTCGCTGTAGCGGAAGAGGAAAACACGGACTTGATCATCATGGCGCCGCGCCGGCATCGCGGGCTCAGACATTTTTTGAACGGTGGCATTACCGACCGGGTCACCCGGTTAAGCCCATGTCCCGTGCTGTCGATTACGGCGCCGCAGCCGTCAAATCCGTGGCGCGGCAAGTTACTGCCTCTACTATTCGGGGGGGCACGTCAAAGAGTAGCTAGTGTTTAAATGAATTCCAGGAGTATATTTGTATGAAAAAGTTCTCGGGCGCGAGTTCGCAGAGCACTGCCGGATTTCGCAAGAAACGTGCGATCAAGCAAGTGCCGGCAGAAATTCATCAGATCGTCCATAATCTCTTCAATCAACTGAGCGTCATCAATCTATGCAGTTTCAAACTCCGTGGCGCGGTGCCAGGTCACGTCGGGCCAGCTATTACAAACGACTTGCAAACGCTCGAACGGGCGGTCGACGATGCGACGCTACTGGCCGAACGATTGTCACAAGCAATCGGGGCGTTGGAGTCGATATCCGAACCAAAGGCACCGCGCCTGGTCAAAGCACCGCCTCAAAACAACAACGTCTTGCCGCTATTTGCAGCGAGCCGACGCCAACGCTAGTCGGCCGCTGGTAGTGGTTAAGTTTGGGAAAGATCTCTCACTTTGTTCGAGATGACACATGGGCTATGTAGTTGTCATTCCGAGCAAAGCGAGGAATCTTTCTCGATTCTAAGAGTCATGGTGGTGGATTGAAAATGAACCACTACCCGGCCGCTGATTGCCGCCGTCAAGAGCGGCGCCAATTTTTCCCGGAACGCATGCAGTAAATCATCAGCGAATGTTATAATAATTCGCCAATCGACTTTTTCCCTTCATGGAATTTTCCCGTCGAGGCAAACCAAAGCAGGTGAATTGCCGCGCTCTACGTGCGGGTGAACTTGGGTCCAGCGAAAAATCGCTTCGGCGCAATTTTGAGCTTGGCTTCTGACGCGATACTCATTAACATAGATTTCATCCAAATTTAATTGAATTGTAACGAAGCTCTGGCCAAGTGCTCGGCTTCGTATGCTATGAAACGATTATAATGGCGGATCATTTTGCGGTCATGGATGTCGGCAGCAATGCGATCCGGTGGCAAGTCGCTGCGGTCGATCACCCAAAACACTATCGCATTCTCGATCAAGTGCGTGAGCCCGTTCGCTTGGGTCTGGACGTCTTTCGCACAGGTAAACTCAATCCCCGCACCGTCGACGCCGCGTTAGAGGTTTTCACCGACTTCAAGGCCGCCGCAGATCGCCACCGTGTGAAGGCGATGCGTGCGGTCGGTACCGCCGCGATGCGCGAGGCTTCTGATAGCCGCAGGCTGGTCAGACGCGCGAAAGCCATCGGCGTTCCGCTGGAGGTTTTGTCTGAGAAAGACGAGGCGCGATTGATCAGCCTCGGCATCATGAGCGGGTTGCGTTTCCACCTGCCGCTCGGCCTGTTTCTCGACATCGGCGGCGGAAGCGTTGAATTGAGCGTCGCCGATAGTGCTAACACATATTGCCTGTTTAGTTTGCCCTTGGGCGCGGTCCGGCTCACCGAGGAATATTTGAGGGCGGATCCGCCGCAACGAAAACAAATAAAAAATTTGCGGCGCTATGTTAGAGAAAGTCTCGAGCCAATTGCCCGGCGCATTCAAAAAGAGAAATTTACTATGGCCTTTGGCAGCGGCGGAACTATTACCGCGTTGGCCGAGACTGACACGCGAACCGCCGGCGAGGGCAAACCCGGGTCACTGATTGTGCTGCGGCGCCAACGTTTGAAAGCGCTCCTAGATTTGCTCATAAGCCGTCCCATTGCCGAGCGCGTGGAAATGATCAGCGGCGATCCCAAGCGCGCCGATATTATCATCGCCGGCGGGCTCGTGCTCTATCAGGCGATGTCGGAGATCGGTCTGAATTATTTATTCGTCTCTAAACGAGGTCTGCGCGACGGGCTCATGGTCGATCTGCTCCGACGGCAGTATGCGGAATCCGGCCCGTGGCACGCGGATGCCGATCGCGCGGAATCTCTCGAGCAGGTTTGCCAGAAATACTCCAACGACGCCGCCCATTCCCAACATGTGAGCCAGTTGGCTCTCAACATGTTTTATCAGCTGCAAGCAGCGCATAAATTGCCCGAAAGATATGCGAGCATTCTCCATGCCGCCGCGATGTTGCATGACATCGGCCTTTTTATCTCTCATCCGAAACACCACAAACATTCATATTATTTGATTAAGAGCGCCGGCATGAAATCGTTCAACAAGCTCGATTTGGATCTCGTAGCGAATATTGCGAGGTATCATCGCAAAGCCCACCCGAGCCAAAAGCATCTCGGTTTCAGTCAACTTTCCCCCGCTAACCAAGACGTGGTGCGCAAATTGAGCGCGCTCCTTCGGGTGGCCGACGCTTTGGATTTCAAACGTGAACAGCGGGTCGAGTCGGTAAGTTGCGCTCTCGATAAGAGCAAGACCTTGACCATCGCCGCGTCTTCGAGCTTCAACCTCGACGAAGAAATCGAATGGGCGGCTAGAAAGGGTAAACTCATCGAAGAAGTTTTCAACGTCGGTCTTTCAATCAAGAAAGCAAAATTGGCTCGGTCCTGACAACACCAAGGAGGTCGTAATGCGCCGGGAAAATCTCGAACGTAACATTCTATTCCTATGTGAGGACAACGCTTGCTTTAGCCAGATAGCCGAAGCCACCGCCAAGCACCTGGCGCCGCCCAAGACGAAGATTTTCAGTGCCGGAGTTAAACCCAGCGTTATTCCGCCTCACGTAATCGAGGCCATGAAAGAGTTAGGAATCAGCATGACCGGACAAAAGAGCAAAGGCCTTTCCGACGTTCCCATGCAAGACATCGATTTGGTGGTCAGTTTTGGTGACGCGCATAAGAAATGCGGCGATTTACCGGGCCGAGTAAAGATCGAGTCGTGGCCGTTTCCGAGCACTTGTCAAACGACGAGCGCCGATTCACCAGCGCTGTCGACCCTGCGCGACGAAAGGGACGCGATCGACAAGAGAGTGTTTGCCCTATTTCTAGACCACTGGCGTAATCCCGTTTGATTATCTTGGCGGCTTTGATAAAACGCGTGGGGGATGAACCTCTACATCATGCGGCACGGGATTGCTTTGCCCACGGACGATCCGTCAGTAGCGCGCGACGGCGAGCGCCCGCTCAGCAACAAAGGCGTCAGGCGCATGCGCAAAGCGGCAAAAGGCCTTCGCCGCCTGAACATTCCCTTCGACTCCGTCCTAACCAGCCCTTTGTTGCGTGCGCGCCAGACCGCGGAAATCGTCGCGAGCACACTCGGTATCGAAGCGCGGCTCGAAGAGATTTCAGGGCTCGCTCCCGAGAGCACATTGGAACATCTGATGTTTGGTCTGACCCGCTACCAAGATCGCGAGCATGTTCTGCTCGTCGGTCACGAGCCGTTGCTAAGCAATACCGGCGCTTATTTGCTCAGCGGGCGTCAGCCGGCAAACCTAGCCCTCGACCTTAAAAAAGGATCGCTCTGCCGCATCGAGATCGAATCGCTTCCTGCCAGCAGTCCCGGCAAACTCCACTGGCTGCTAACACCTAAACAGCTGCGCTTGCTCGCTTAGCACCCCACTGGGGACGGAGTTGCTCTATGCACGCGCTTCCCGCTGAATCGATTAACGGAGTCTCAGTGAAAACCAAACTGTCGAAATTAGCCCGAAAACGGCTGGAGCGATTCGTTACATTATTCGCCAAAGCTCTCGTCAGCGAGACTCCGGAGACCATCCATGACCTACGCGTCGCGAGTCGGCGACTGCAGCAGGCTCTGCGTCTAGCGCTGCCAAGATCCAAATCCGGCGCAAGTCGAAAACTTGTGCGCATGTTGCGCAAAGTCCGGCGCGCGTTCGGCACCTGCCGTAACCTGGACGCGAGCATCGACTTGGTTCAAAAAAAGCTCGAAGCCGCCACGACCGCCTCGTTGCGACAGTCGTGGGACACGGTAAGGCTTTGGCTGGAGCAAAAGCGCGCGACCGAAATTGAAGACGGGCGCGCCGAGCTAAGACGGTATGACGTCATCGATTTTATCGCTCGCGTCCAAGCGCGTATTGAAAATATCGATCAACCGCCCGACGGCGTCGGCCATCTGTGGGAGCGCTCGCAGGACGCGCTCACCGAATGGCGAGATGCTCTCGTTTCGGCCAAAGAAGATCCTCAGGTCCAACGGATTCACGCCTTTCGAATCGCCGGCAAACGGCTCCGCTATCGGGCCGAGTCGCTCGCGGAGCTGGGCCAATCTTCCGTGAAGCCGTTGGTCGAAGGTCTTAAGGCGCTGCAGAATGATCTCGGCGATTGGCATGACCGCTCCGTCCTGCGCCAGTACATCGCTGAATTCATCGGACGCCCCGGCGTCCTAGCCGAAGAGCCTGGTATGTGTCGCGCGCTTCTTTTAGAAATGGAGCGGGAGAAGCAGCGCGATCACGCGACCGTAAACGATGTTATCGCAAGAGCCGAAAAACTCGCCGAAGACTGGACCGAGCTCACCTTGAAGGAAGAGTCCGTGGAAGAATCAATCAAAGGCTAGTAGCCGTTGCGGGCGACCACTCGGTCGACACGTTCGCGCAAATTTTCAAAGACCTCTTCGACTGTCCCCGAAGCGTCCACGATTTCGAATCCATATGTTTCGACCATCTTGTCAAATTCAGCCAGTAGCCATTTCTGATAACGCACGAAGCTATCATACATGTCCTCGCCCATGTGCAGATCTCGGCCCGACTCCCAGTAGTCGAAGCCCGTGCTCTGTAAGACCCGCGTGACGAGATCGTCGATGCCGAGGCGTAGATAAAAGACCGCATCGGGCCGCAGCGCGAAGCCGTAAACTTCGCTGAGCCAGTCGGGATCGGAGCCTCGCACGATCGCCCGCGCCATGAGTGAGTAGATATAGCGGTCGGTCAAGACAATGAACCCGGCGCGCAGTGCGGGAATAATCTCTTGCTCTAGCCGATCGGCAAAATCCGTCGCGTAGAATAAGCTCATCGTAATGCCGCCCAGCGTATGGCCTTCTTTCGCTTGCTTGAGCCTCTTGCCCGCCAATGCCGAACGAGTCATACCGGTGTCGAGGACCGCATGGCCGTGATTCTCGAGCCATTGCTTGAGCAAACCGATATGCGTTGAACGGCCGACGCCGTCGGTCCCTTCGAGGACGATCAGCCTTCCCTTCAGCTCATCGAGATCTATATCCGGGAGCCCTTCGCCAAAGAAGTTAAATCGAGCCATTTCCTAACCTTTGTTTTTTTGGTACCGCCAAGTGCCTCAGAAACGATGCGGCGCACCTCGGCTTGTTGATCCTCGATGGAGCGGGTGGCGTCGATCGTGACCAAACCGAACTCATCGATCATGGCTTCATACTGATCGATTATTCGACCTTGAAAGAGTCGAAAACTTTCTTCCAGGTCGTCGCTCAGATCCAGATCCATCCCCGCCTCGTAATACTTGATCGCATCGCGCCCGCCCAAAATTCGTTTCATGGCGACGTCGAGCGGCGTGCGGAAATAAAAGCCGATGGTCGGCTTGACCGCGAATGCGTAAAGGTCCCGTACCCATTTGGGACTGACGCCTCTGACAACGTCCCGGGCGAAGGCGGTGTAAATATAGCGATCGGCCAAGACCACGGCGCCTGCTTTCAACGGCGGAATGATGTGATGCTCAGTGCGATCGGCGAAATCCGTCGCATGGATCAAACTGAACGTCATCGGGGTGAGCATTTTTTTCTTTTTTCCCCGCTTCGTGACATCGTGGACCAAAGGCGAGGAATTCCACTCGCTCGAGTAAACTACGTACCCTTCCGAGTCCAGCCATTTGTGCAGCAGTGAAAGTTGCGTGCTTTTGCCGGAGCCGTCGATCCCTTCGACAATAAACAAGCGTCCTGGAAAGCGGTGCTTACCGTACATTTTCATTCCGCCAGCCATGGACAGTCACTCCGTTTGCAATTATTTCCGTTTCAGTCGGGTATATCTAGCAGAGAAGTCCGGTCGAAGGCTAGCGACTGATCAGAAGTGTTTTGTTAAATTTGTGTTAAGCGTTTTGGCGCTCTCGTAAACTGCGCAATTCGCTTTAGTTAATCATATCTTAACTTCACGTTAACATCACAGTCATGCCTGGTCTCCATTGTCACGCCGAACTATCAAATGGAGCCGACGCCGGTCATTTTTCGGAAGACTAAGTCCCGTTGTCGAAGTCCGTGCCGTCATTCACGGAACCTTAATCTCCGCTTAATATGTTTGTAACAATAGATCGTTAAACGAAAACAAAAGGAGAAAAATCATGAAAAAGACACTCGTAGCACTGGCCGCCATTGTCCTGCTGGGAGTAGTGCCGAAGACAGCAAAGGCACAGATCATTCAGATTGATGGTTCGAGCACTGTCTTTCCCATTACGGAAGCGGTCTCCGAAGAATTTCAAAAGGCCAAGAAAGGCGCGGTTAAAGTGACCGTCGGTATTGCAGGTACGGGTGGTGGATTCAAAAAATTCTGCCGCGGTGAGACGGATATTAGCGACGCGTCTCGACCGATTCTCAAGCAGGAAATGGAAACCTGTAAGCAATCCAGCGTTCAATACATCGAGCTGCCGATCGCGTATGACGCGCTTACGGTCATGGTAAATCCAAAAAATGATTGGGTGAAGGCTTTAACCGTACCAGACCTGAAGAAAATGTGGGAACCGGCGGCTCAAGGAAAAGTAACGACCTGGAACCAGGTCCGATCCGAATGGCCGAACAGTCCTTTGAAGCTTTTTGGTCCCGGCGCTGATTCCGGAACTTTTGATTACTTCACCGAAGCAATCGTCGGCAAGGCCAAATCCAGCCGCGGCGACTTTACCGCCAGCGAAGACGATAACGTGCTCGTTCAGGGTATCGCCAACGACCGCAATGCCTTGGGCTACTTCGGTTTCGCCTATTACATCGAGAACCAGAAGAAACTGAAAGCGGCTCCCATCGACGCCGGCAAAGGCCCGGTATTGCCCTCGGCCAAAACCGTCGAAGACGGCAGCTATCAACCGCTCTCTCGTCCGATCTTCATCTATGTGAGCAAGAAGAGCCTCGACAGCCGGCCCGAAGTCAGAGAGTACGTGGAATTTTATCTCAAAAACGCGCCCAGCTTGGTCAAGCAGGTAAAGTACGTAGCGCTGCCGCAAAGTGCTTACACGGTCGCCTTGGAGCATGTGAAAAAAGGCAAAGTTGGAACGGTGTTCGGCGGCGAACCTGAAGTCGGTATAAAAATCGACGACCTGCTCAAACGCGAAGCCAAGTACTAACTTGCCTACTAACCTTCAGGGGATGCCCGTGCGTCCCCTGAAGCCAATTTAACGGCACCACAGCAAAGGAAACCAAGTTGGAAACCGATCACGCAGACGCCGGTTATCTCACCGCGCAAGCGCGCATAAGAACGATTCCCGTCGGACTGACTGTGCAAAAAGTTCGCGAGCGCTTCATCGAATTTTTGATGTTTCTATGTGCTGCCTCGTCCATTGCCATCACGTGCGGCATCGTCTGGGTTTTATTGGCGGAATCGTGGCATTTTTTTCGAAATATTTCCCTCGTCGACTTTCTAACCGACACTCAGTGGACTGTTCTGTTCGAGAACCCCCGTTACGGTATCATGCCTCTGGTGACCGGAACGTTGGTCACCTCAGGTATTGCGTTGTTGGTTGCCTTACCATTAGGGACAACGATTGCGATTTATCTGAGCGAATACGCTAACGCTCGGGTGAGGGAGATACTAAAACCCGTACTGGAGCTCCTGAGCGCGGTCCCAACTGTTGTATTCGGTTACTTTGCACTGCTGTTCATTACTCCGTTGTTGCAGCAAATTCTTCCGGATTTGCCCGGTTTCAACATGCTCAGCGCCGGGATCGTGATCGGCATTATGATCATTCCCTACGTTAGCTCTCTCAGTGAAGATGCCATGAAAGCCGTTCCAGTACATATTCGGGAGGGTTCGTATGCGATGGGGGCGACACGATTTCAGACCGCTATTCGCGTTCTCATTCCTTCAGCCTTTTCCGGAATCGCGTCGGCGTACGTTCTTGGTTTCTCGCGGGCCGTGGGAGAAACGATGGTCGTTGCCGTCGCCGCCGGCACCCAGCCGAATTTGACTCTGAACCCGATGGAAGGCGCGGCAACGATTACCGCCTATATAGTTCAAGTCAGCCTGGGAGACCTCCCGCACGGCAGTGTCGCCTACCAAAGCATTTTCGCCGCCGGTTTGACGCTCATGTGTATGACACTGGTCTTCAACATCGCCGGATATCTACTGAGAAAGCGCTACAGGGAGATATACTAGAATGGTCGAACCCGAAAATATAGAAAAGAGACTGTCGAACAACAGAAGGTTTGACACGATTTTTGCCGTTATCGGTCTCATCTCCACTTTTGTTGGGATGATCACGCTGGCCGCATTGCTCTTTGATCTTTCAACCGACGGCTTGGGGCGAATCTCCTTTCAGTTTTTTGTATCGTTTCCGTCGCGCTTTGCGGCGCAAGCGGGGATTTTATCTGCTTGGGTAGGCACTACGCTCGTTATGATCGTAACGGCATTGACGGCAATTCCCATGGGCGTCGGCGCCGGTGTTTATCTTGAGGAGTACGCGCCCAAGAATTGGTTCACCGGCCTGATTGAAATTAACATCGCCAATCTCGCCGGCGTTCCTTCCATCGTCTACGGTCTGATGGCCTTAGGCTTGTTCGTCTATCAATTCAAGTTCGGTCAAAGCATACTTTCGGCCGGTCTGACTTTGGCGCTGCTAATCCTGCCGATCGTTATTGTAGCAACCCGAGAATCCATCCGGGCGGTCCCTTCGAGCATGCGCGAAGCGGCGTACGCCCTGGGCGCCACTAAATGGCAAACGACGCGGGACCATGTCTTGCCCTACTCCATGGGAGGCATCTTGACCGGCGTGATCATTTCGTTGTCCCGTGCCATCGGCGAAACCGCGCCGCTCATCACTATCGGCGCATTGACCTTCATCGCCTTCCTGCCTGACCCGCCGATCAAGGGCGAGTTTCCCTTTGTGTCCTTTGACTGGCTATGGTCGCCGTTTTCAGTGATGCCGATTCAGATGTTCAATTGGGTTTCGCGACCGCAACAAGAATTTCATTTGAACGCGGCGGCCACGGGTCTGATCCTGATGGTCATGACTTTGCTCATGAACGGTATCGCGATCTATTTTCGTTATCGCTTTAGAAAGAGGATCAAATGGTAGCGCTCGGAACGAACGGCTGGAATACCGAACCCCTCGGAGGTATGATGGACTTGCAACATAAGATTGACGTGCCCGAAACGTCGAGCCCCTTATCAGTGAATCCATCCGGTCAAGCTACTGCGGCGCAATTGCAAGAAGAAAGATCGATCATCGAAGTCGAAAATGTCGACTTTTACTACGGATCGAATCACGCGCTTAAATCGATCAACGTTGAAATCCCGGAAAAAAAGGCGACGGCTTTTATCGGCCCCTCCGGCTGCGGCAAGACAACGCTCTTACGCTGCCTTAATCGGATGAACGATCTGGTGTTGAATACCCGCCTAACCGGCAGCATCAAGCTCGACAGTAAGGATATCTATGATCCATCGACGGATGTAATCAATCTGCGCCGTCGAGTGGGAATGATCTTCCAAAAATGGAATCCCTTTCCCAAGAGCATTTATGAGAACGTCGTTTACGGTTTGCGCATCGTCGGGATAAACAACCGAAATCTTCTGGACGAGGTGGCCGAGAAAAGCTTGCGTCGCGCCGCCTTGTGGGACGAGGTCAAAGACAATCTCAACAAGAGCGCCACTGATCTGTCCGGCGGACAACAACAACGTCTGTGCATTGCGCGGGCTCTGGCAGTGGAACCTGAAGTGCTCCTTATGGATGAGCCCTGTTCGGCTTTAGATCCGATTTCCACGGCGAAAATCGAGGAGCTGATTCATGAGTTGAAGGACACGTTCACAATCGTCATCGTGACTCACAACATGCAACAAGCAGCCCGCTGTGCCGATCGAACGGCGTTCTTCTACCTGGGCGAATTGATCGAAGTCGGCGAGACCGGAAAACTGTTTACCGCGCCGGAAAAGCGGCAGACGGAAGATTACATCACCGGCCGCTTTGGATAAGTTGGAGGAGCCCATGGAGAGTCAACATACCGATAAGCGATACGAAGAACAGTTGAAAAAACTCCGCGAGGAGATTCTTTACATGGGCGGCCTCGTTGAAGACCAGATCCAGAAAGCGGTAAAAACTTTAGTCGACCGCGATTCCGAACTGGCGCAAATCATCATTGAGCGCGACCACGAAGTCAACCGGCTCGATGTCGACATCGACGATCTCTGTATTAAGTTATTGGCACTCCATCAACCCGCCGGTCGGGATCTGCGCTTTATCACCACAGGACTTAAGATTACCACCGACCTGGAACGGATCGGCGACATGGCGGTCAACATCTGCGAACGGGCGCTGGAACTCAATCAGGAACCCCAACTCAAACCCTACATCGATATCCCGAGAATGGCGCGTATCTCTCAGCGCATGATTCGCGAAAGCCTGGATGCGTTTGTGCGGGAGGATACCGAACTGGCTTTGAAGGTTTGCAAGGACGACGACGAAGTCGACCAGCTAAACGCGCAGATTTTTCGGGAAACCCTGACTTTTATGCTAGAAAACACCCAAACCATTAGCCGGGCCACGAAAATCGCTTCCGTGTCGAAGTACTTGGAACGGATCGCCGACCACGCTACCAACATCGCCGAAATGGTGATTTTTATGGTCAAGGGCAAAAGCATTCGCCATATGAAAGATCTGCCGCCTTCGGTTTAGTATATGATCAACAGTGGACAAAAGATTCTGGTGGTTGAAGACGAGCCCGACATTCGGAAGCTCGTCCAGTACAATCTGGCCCAAGAGCATTTCAAAGTCCTCGAAGCTGAAGACGGTGAACAGGCGCTGAAGATCGTGCAGCGCGATAAACCCAACCTGCTCATATTGGATCTGATGTTGCCGGGTCTGTCGGGTATCGAGCTTTGCCGGATTCTAAGGGACCGCAGTGACACCGCAAAGCTACCGATTCTCATGCTCACCGCCAAAGCGGGCGAGACCGATCGAGTCCTCGGTCTTGAGATGGGCGCTGACGATTATTTGACAAAGCCGTTCAGCCCCAGAGAGTTAGTCGCCCGAGTTCGAGCCATCCTCAGGCGCGCCGCCAGCGCCGCCGAGACAGAACCACTGCCAGCCTATGACAGAGGCGGGCTAAAGATTGATTTCACTACCTACGAAGTTTTCGCGCGCGGCAAAAATATCAAACTGACGCTCAAAGAATTCGAGCTTCTGCGCTTTTTGGTTCAAAATCCCAACCGGGTGCTCAGCCGCGACCAACTCCTCGATCGCGTCTGGGGCGGCGAGACTTTTGTGACGCCCCGCACCGTCGACGTTCACATTCGCCGCTTGCGAAAAGCCATCGAAAAGGACGATAGTCATCCCAGATGGATCCTGACCCTTCGAGGAGTCGGCTATAAGTTCGATGAGAAGGCTCTGGAGCAATAGCCTCGTCGCAAAGGTTTTTCTCTCCTACCTCGCCGTCATCGCCATCCTCTTCGCGAGCCTGTACTACACCTCCAGCGCGACGCTACGCGAGTTTTATATCCAATCTCTGAGCGCGCGCATGGAGCAAGAGGCCCACCTCCTTGGGCGGGTTGTTCCATTCGATGTGGTCGGCGAGGCCTTGGACAATGTCTGTCGCCAGCTCGCGGGCGGGCTCGGCTCACGAATCACCGTCATCGCGCGCGACGGCAGCGTTCTCGGTGACTCCTCCGAGGCTTCAGCAAAAATGGAGAACCACGCCGGCCGACCCGAAGTGGTCGAAGCGCTGCGCCACGGCTCCGGCACGGCGCTGCGCTATAGCACCACGGTTCACTACGAAATGCTCTATCGCGCTTTCTATCAATCCGGCGCCGGCAAAGAACGCATCGTGCGGGTGGCCACGCCGCTCAAGGATGTCGAGAGCGTGATATTCGCGTGGCGGCGTACGCTGGCTGCCGGACTGGCGCTCGCCTCAGCCGCCGGGTTGATATTCGCGTGGTTGTTCTCTCAATATCTGAGCCGGCGTTTTCGCCGCCTGGTGCAGTTCTCGACGCAAGTGGCTCGGGGCTCCTATCCGCAGAATTTTTTCCCGAACCGGGGAGGCGATGAAATTGCCCTGCTCGAACAGCATCTCAACGACATGAGCACCAGGATCCGCCATAACCTGCGACAAATCATCGATGAAAAGGAAAAGGCCGATTCGATTCTGCGCTGCATGATCGAGGGTGTCCTGGTGTTGGATCCAAAGGGCCAGGTGCTCGTAATCAACGACAGAGCGAAGGCGATGTTTTACGTGCCGGAGCAACAAGACATTCATGGCGCCTCGGTGCTTGAAATTTCCCGCCATCCGGAAATTCACAAAATACTTGAGGAAGTGCTCAGATTCGATTTTGTCAGTCAAAAATACTCAAAAGAAGTGGAACTCGACAACGAGCGTTGGTTTCGAGTGAACGCCGTAAGTCTGAAAGACAACCGGGGTAGTTCTTCGGGCTCCATTTTAGTTTTTCATGACATCACCGATATCAAACGTTTTGAAACCATGCGGTCCGATTTCGTGGCCAATGTCTCTCACGAGCTTCGCACTCCGTTAACCGCGATACGCGGCTATGTAGAAACCTTGCTGCATACCCCGCCGGCCAATCCCGGCGACAGCCGGCAGTTTCTCACGATCATCGATCGCCACGCTGAGCGGCTCAGCCGCTTGACTGAAGATTTGTTAACCTTATCGGATCTGGAGTCCGGCAAGATACAACTCTCATTTCAACCCATTGACGCGGGCCACTTGATTCAGCGGGTCCTGGAAGTGTTTTGGGATCAAGCCAATAGAAAGAAAATCAAGCTTACTTCCAGTGTCCCCCCGGACCTCCCTAAACTCATCGGCGATCTCGACCGCCTGCAACAGCTGTTTATCAATCTTGTCGACAATGCCATCAAATACGCGCCTGCCGGCGGCCAAGTGACGCTGACTGCCGTCCACGCTCCACTGCAGAACGGTGGCCCGTCTGATATTGAGATCGCCGTGAGCGATACCGGACCGGGCATTCCGGAAAAAGACTTGCCCCGCCTAACCGAGCGCTTTTACCGCGTCGACAAGGCGCGCTCGCGCGATCTCGGCGGCACGGGCCTAGGGCTGGCCATCGTCAAGCATATCGCTCAGGTACACAAGGCCGAATTAGAATTCGAAAGCCAGTTGAATAAAGGGACGACGGTGCGCGTTCGGCTCCCCAGGGTTCCGGCCGAAGCAAGCCAAAAGACAATCTTGTTTCTGTGCACCGGAAACTCCTGCCGCAGCCAGATGGCCGAGGGGTTCGCGCGTCAGTTGGCTGCCAACCATTATCGAATTTTCAGCGCCGGCACCGCGCCGAAGGAGATTCATCCGTTCGCCGTTTTTTTCAAGCAAGAGACGGCATACGATATCACGACGCAACGCTCAAAAGGATTGGAAAGTGTTCCCCTCCATAGCCTCGATCAGATTGTCACGCTGTGCGGCGAAGTCGACGAACAATGCCCGGTGCTGGAAAACCGGGTCGAACGCATTCACTGGTCGCTCGCCGACCCCGCCCTGGCGGTCGGAGACGAACAGCAGATCCTGGCCATTTTTCGCCAAGTGCGCGACGATATTGCCGGCCGGGTTAAAGCACTCCTTTCCTGATTCCACCTCGGCGCGGTTGAAGCCGGCCCTGACGCGTGCTAAATTCCGTCGCGTCTCCTTTTCTAATTCTTAATTTCCACCAATATTTACAGTCGGAGCGATCACGGTGAAATTTCAGTTCTTGCCAGCGGAAACGAAATTCTACGAATGGTTCGAGAAAGCCAGCGCCAACGTACTCGAAGCCGCCGAAGCGCTACAAGATCTGTTCGATCATTACGAACGGGTGGAAAGCAAAGTCGCTCGCATTACGGAATTGGAGCATCGCGGCGATTTTATCGTTCATGAAGTGATGAACCTTTTGATGCACACGCTGATTATCCCGCTGGACAGCGAGGATGTCGAGCGGCTCATATCCGCCCTGGATGACACCGTGGACAAGATCGAAGCGACCGCTGTACGGATGCTCATTTTTCGCATCGAAGCGCCGACGGAGACGGCACGGCAGATGGCTCATCTGATCCGCAGCGGCGCCAGCGAGCTCCAAATGGCTATGCCCAACCTGCGGGAAAAGAAGAATTTTCGTCTGGTGACCGAGCACATAAAGGAAATCAATACGATCGAGAACAACGGCGATCTTC
Organism: Deltaproteobacteria bacterium; assembly: GCA_005879255.1. Next base: position 48,932 of record VBKY01000035.1, on the reverse strand, counting down.
TGTTGCGTGAAGCGCTCGTGGATATCGTCAACCACAAGGACGACTTGTTCAACTTGATTCGCTGGAAAGAGATCTACGAGATGCTCGAGGAAACCACCGATCGCATGGAAGACGTCGCCGACGTGCTGCAGCGGGTGGTCATCAAAAATGGCTGACCCGGTTCTGGTTTTGACCGTTCTAATTGTCGCGATTGCGCTGGTTTTCGATTACGTAAATGGTTTTCACGATGCCGCGAATTCGATCGCGACTGTGGTTTCGACGCGGGTTTTGACTCCGCTTCAAGGCGTGACTTGGGCGGCATTTTGGAATTTCATCGCGGCCTTTACTTTTGGCACCGCCGTTGCCAAGACCGTCGGCACCGGCCTTCTCGACGTACAACAGGTCGATTCCTATGTAATTCTTGCCGCACTCCTCGGCGCGATCGCCTGGGATCTGATCACCTGGCACGCCGGTCTGCCGACGAGTTCTTCTCACGCGCTCATCGGCGCCTATGCCGGCGCAGGTATCGCTAAGGCCGGCTTGGGCATCATCATTCCCGCCGGATGGGTAAATACACTGATATTCATCGTCCTGGCGCCCCTCCTCGGGATGGTCTTGGGAATGTTGAATCTGGTGGCGATACTCCATATCTTCAAGCATTCCACGCCGTCCAGCGTGGATCATCTTTTCAGGCGCGGCCAACTGATCTCGGCGGCGGCCTATAGCCTGGGCCACGGCACCAACGACGCGCAAAAAACCATGGGGATCATCGCCGGAGCGCTGTTCACGGTTCCCGAATATCGTCATCTTGTCAGCGACGCTGCAGGAAAACTGTTAATTCCCTTCTGGATTGTCCTGCTCGCCCACGCGGCGATTGGCCTGGGCACTCTATCAGGCGGGTGGCGCATCGTTCACACCATGGGATCGAGAATCACGCGATTGCGGCCCATGAGCGGTTTCGCCGCGGAAGCGGCGGGAGCCATCACGCTCTTCAGCGCAGCGCACTGGGGTATTCCCGTGTCGACAACACACACGATTACCGGTGCCATCGTCGGGGTCGGCTCGCTAGACGGATTCGTTCCGTGCGCTGGAACGTGGCCGGCCGGATCGTCTGGGCGTGGATTCTAACGATCCCGGCATCGGCCGCGATTGCTATGTTCTGCTGGCTCTTGATCAATACACTCAGAAAAATCTGATGACATCAGAAAAGCTGTAGAGCGGCGGGGAGAACGCGATATCGGGAAAGGACGGGTATGGAGTTAGATTTCCCGACGCCCTTCCAGCGCTTTTCCCAAAGTCACCGCGTCGATGTACTCGAGGTCTCCGCCCATCGGCAGACCTCGTGCGATACGTGTGACCGAGACGCCTAAAGGTTTGATGACCTTGGAAAGATAGAGGGCTGTAGCTTCGCCGTCCATTGTCGGATTGGTCGCAACGATGACTTCACGCACCACACCGTTGCGCAAACGTTCGAGCAGTTCTTTGATTCGGAGCGCGTCCGGACCGACTCCGTCGAGTGGTGAAATGGTTCCATGCAATACATGGTACAGACCCCGATACTCCTGTGATTTCTCCACTGCGATCAGGTCGGAGGGTTCCTCGACGACACAGATTGTCTCTTCTGCGCGCTTGGGGTTGCGGCAAATCTCGCAGAGCGCGCCATCTTCGTCATGCGGATTGACTTCGCTAAAACCAAAACAGCGGCGGCACAGTCCGATTTGTTGTCCCAGTTTGGCGATACTATCGGCGAGACTTGAGATGTCATCCTTGCTGCTCTTCAACATGTGAAAAGCCAAGCGCGCCGCGGTTTTTTCGCCGATACCCGGAAGTTTGGATAACTCTTGCACCAATCGAGCGAGAGGCGCCGGATACGTGCTCATGACACCATCCTGCCAAATTGGCGGTTGCGGACCGCAAAAGTCATTGCCGACTCCGGGTCAGCGGTCGATGTTTTACTATTCAATTCCACAGACTCCATCACGGCATCAAACCGGGAATTTTGAAGCCGCCGGTGAGTTTGCTCATTTCCGTGGACACCAACTCGCGCGCCTTGCGTGTACCGTCGTTCACCGCAGCTAGGATAAGATCTTCCAACATCTCCTTTTCGCTGCCGTTGATCACTGACGGCTCGATCTTGACGGCCACGAGATTGAACTGGCCATTCACTGTCACCTGCACCATCCCGCCCCCCGCAGAACCCTCCACGGTTTTTTGGCCCAGCTCTTCCTGGATTTTCGCCATCCGTGCCTGCATTTCTTGGGCTTGCTTTAGTAAATTGCCCATTCCGCCTATGCTTGCCATTTCCTTACCTCCTACTGATTCACCCCTACTGGGCTAGGCTTGGCCGAAGCATGAGACACTAGCCATCCCTGCGCATGTTACGAATCGAACCGCCGAAGATGCGTAACGCCTCTTTGACCATTGGGCTTCGTTCTTCGGCTGCGTTCATCGGCCCAGGCATAATCATCTCGGGTGACTTTGGTGCGCTATCTGAACCCACGCTCGCGATCTGCAGCGCGACATCCTGGGCGAAGAACCGCTTGGCTAGTTCATTGAGTGTTGCGAGGTTATCGCGATCTTGTAAAAACGCCAGATGGTGACGCTCTGACACGCCGATTCGTAGCTGACCCGGTGGTAAAGTTAGCGCCGATCCTGAAGCCAGGTGCGATGCCAAAAATTTTTGTTCCTTGCTGACAAACGCCACGAATTCCTGCCAAACCTGGGATTCGCCGCGGTGCGTCGAGACTTCGTTCGGCGATGACAAGGATGGAGGCTCAGCTGACTGCGCCAGCCGTTCTTTCACGCGCGTCGTCGATTCGTCGGCAACACGCGCCATAGACTTACCTTCCAGGCGCTCCAACCGTTCGATCAGTTCCGCCACCGGCAACGCTTTTGGCAAAGTCGCTAGTCGAACCAATACCGATTCCAGGACAAAGCGCGGCATGGCCGAGCGACCGACTTCTTCGTCACCGTCAGCCATGAAATCGAAATAGTCGAGCAGCATCTCGACCGAGACGTGCTGCGCTTGCTCGCGCAAGTCGGCGATCTCCTGATCGGGAAGATCCAGCACAGGCGCATTGCCAATCATCGAGAGATCTTTGCCCGCCGCCGACGTTACGCCATCTTCTGCCAAACGCGCGACTAGGAGGTTTCTAAAATGCTCGACGAGATCGCGCGAAAAACGATTGGGATCACGTCCCTGATTTACGACCATAGCCACCAGCTCCACGCATCGCTGGGCGTCACCTCCGAGCACGGCCGCCGAAAGTTGATAGAGAATACGTCGCTCCGCCAGGCCGAGAATCTCCTGCAGCAGAGATTCATCGACACACGCCGACTTGTCCGTGCCGTCCGTCGGTTGGGCAAACGCAAGCACTTGCTCCAGCAAAGACTGCGCGTCGCGCATGCTGCCGTCGGCTTCCCGCGCAAGCAAAACCAGCGCCCCTTCGGTTATATCGAGTCCTTCGCTTTTGGCGATGGTGACCAGGCGGTGGACGATTTCGCGCAGACTAATTCGGCGGAAGTCGTAACGTTGGCAGCGTGAAAGAATGGTATCCGGCAAGCGATGCGGTTCCGTGGTCGCGAGGATAAACTTTACCGACGGCGGCGGCTCCTCCAATGTTTTCAAGAGCGCATTGAAGGCATCCTTGGTAACCTGATGAACTTCGTCGATGATATAGATTTTAAATCGGCAATTTGCCGGTTGATAGCGGACATTCTCAATGATCTGGCGAACTTCATCGATGCCGCGATTCGACGCGCCGTCAATTTCAAGAACGTCGATCGAGTTGCCCTGAGCAATTTCTTTGCAATGGCTGCATTTGTTGCACGGAGTAGCGGTGGGCCCGTCGTCACAGTTCAACGCCTTGGCCAGAATACGCGCAGCCGTTGTTTTGCCGACTCCGCGCACGCCGGTAAAAAGATAGGCGTGCGCGATACGTTTGGTCCTGAGGGCGTTTTGCAGCGTTCGTGAAATATGCTCCTGCCCGGCAATATCCTCGAACCGTTGCGGCCGCCATTTCCGTGCGATTACCAGATAAGACATAACGCCCTAGAGGAATGAATGTTTAGCTCCTCATCCCTTCTCTGCGCTTCACCACTCTTTGCGGGATGCCCATTGCTGACAGCCAGGTTACCCTGTGGCACAGGGGTGATCCGTTACCGCTGCTTCCTTCCGGATCTGACGGAGTTCACGGTGCCGCCTTGCACAGGACCTAACTATCAGCAATCGACATCCTACCCCACTTGAGTGCTGAATACTGGGTCACCACGGCTAAGGATTGATTAACCGATTCTAGCTCCATTAGCCCTCAGCACTCGTTATTTAGCCCTCTTGCTGGCGGAGAGGGGGGGATTCGAACCCCCGGTACCCTTATTAGGGGTACACACGATTTCCAGTCGTGCACCTTCAACCGCTCGGTCACCTCTCCATCGACCGAATTTTATAACGGATCCCGGCGAATGTTTGAAAGCTACCATAGAGCCGACCGGTTTTCTACAAAATGGCGACCTTCGATCGAAATATCTTATCTTTGATGAACGACCACGCGCGCTGATCTTTTTGTACACAGTGTTAAATCATTTAACGTTTTCCAAATGACTAGATTTTACTTCGTAAAGCCGTTCTAAGTAATCAGGCGCAATGAAATTTTAAAAGACCAATTGATCAGCGCTTTCCCCTCGAGAAATATCTGTTAGATCGGTTTACAAAATTCTTTCGCTTCGGCGAACGTGAAAACAATTTAAGTGATCGATTCTGCACAACTTGTGACTCGTGGCATCTCGATTGCTGTTGCTCGTCGAAACAACGTGTGGTTCAGATCGTATCATCCGCGATTTGTTCAGAACACTTACGCTTCGCTGAGAGGCAGAATTGATGCGATACAGCAACAATGGTCGCGGTAGGACCGATCAGGATTCAATGAGTACAGGCGCTGGCGAGCGATCGAACGCGCCCAACGAGACTCCCAACTTAGTAGGCACCCACATTCGAATGAAGCTGATACCCTGGGAGGATATCTGGGCATCTCTCAGGGTCGCAAAGATACGCGGCAATGGCGAGATGATCGAAGTTTTCTACGACACGCTTTTCAAAGAAGCCATCTTCGACGATAACGGCGCCTGGGCGTTAGACATCAAGCACAGGACTTGATGCTCGTCTTTTGTTTTTCTCGGTACAGAGCTTTCCACCCCAGACTCTCCCCGCGCTCCACGACCAGTCGTCGCTGCAGCCAAGAAAGCCGGACAGCCGGCTGCACTGCAGCGTACCGGATGCCGAGTCTCGATGAGAAACCGACTCGTCATCGATTCGGCCTGTAAGCAGATCAAAATCTCAGAAAGAATTGGCGGAGAGGGAGGGATTTGAACCCCCGGTACGGTTCCCCGTACACTTGATTTCGAGTCTCACTGTACAAACCCGCAATGATGCCCCACGGGGCACAATAGGGCGAAATACTCAGACTCCCCTACCCCGCTTCCATCTCAGTCTTACCCTCACCTGTCCCGCAGTTTTCGCCCACTTTTCTGTACAGCGACCGTATCGCGAACCGCAACCATGGGCTCATGAGACGTGATGGTTGAAGTGGCGTTTGGAGGTAGCGATGGCTAGAGTAAAACTTTTCCGATGGAAGTGCGGCCGCAAGACCGATCGGCGTTGCGGTATCTGCCTACACTGTTGCGACGAGCGAGACGAGCGCAATCGGCGAATCGACGCAGGGGTTAAGGCGTATGTACCGCCACAGGACCGGCCGGGGCATCGACTCTACAAGGGCAATCGCCAATCGAGCGAGTCAAAGAAGGCGGCGCTGAAAAAGGCCACCGCTGCGAGATTAGCGAAAATTGACGACCAAATGCCCACGGCGGGGGGTATCTGATTGCAGAAGCAGTCTTATGGCTGCTGCTTACCGCTTAAGCGTCGGTGTTGGAGGTGGCGCCTAGAACCGTCGCGCCATCATAAAAACGATGAGGAAAGGCGCACCCGGCCCAAGACCATGACCAAACGGGTGAAAAAACTTTGCTTCGTTGGCTAACATTTGTTACAAAAGCGCTGCACGACTCGCAAAGAGGATGATCCGAAAACCACTTTATGGCTGCACTAGCAGCCAATCCCCCGAAAGGGGGAAGTGAAAAGAGACGCACTTCTCGCGTTCTCTCCTAGCACCCTGCATCCCGCCACTGCATTTGACCTTTACTTAAAACGTAAAACGTACCGTATCCGGGGCCCGCCTCCTTCTTCGTTCGCCTCAAGCAATCGATCCCAACCACTCAAACCAAGAGGGGAGAAATTTCTTTATGAACGCATCACAAAAGCGACGGATGGAAGAACTCGTTGATGCTGTTGTCGTCGGTATGTCCGACAGCGACGAAGATGAGTTGTTTGAAGCTTTTATCAACCGACCCCATGGCTGCTTTTCCGAAAGCATATGCGGCGATGATTTTGAAAAGCAAAAGCTTTCGCGCCGGGATGAACTCGAGAGCGCGCTCAAAAACTGCCTGGATGACAAGGGACGAGATGTGCTTTCAGGGTACACCGAAGTCGTAGAGGAATACTGGAGCACGGTCGGCCGGGGCTATTTTAGACTTGCCGTGAGACTCGGTCGGGTGCTGGAACGACAGCGAGAAGCAGAGCAATTGCTCGCAAACCGCGGGAGGAAAACTCCATGAACTTTGACGATGTGCAAATTCCTAACTTTTCGCGTCGGATCGTCGATAAAGCGCTCCAACCGCGCGCGCTCGCCAATTACATCTTGGACTACCTGGACGATGAAGCCGAAGCGGCCGATCTGCTGGCGCTCCGTATTGCGATCGATTCACGCTACCCGGAATTTCGGGAGCGCTTTGAGAGGGGTGAGAGAGGCGACGTTGCCGCGGAACTGACGATCATCGAGGAGATGGTGAAGTTCCACATCGGCGTAGCTGTCGGCCGCCGCGTGAGATGAAACCCGGGACATACTAACACGGTACCAACCAACCAAAAAGGAGAAAGACCATGAGCGTAACCACACGAGATCAAGGAAAAGCGCAAGCCGTAGCACGGAAATTAATGACCGGCTGGGATGTCGGAGATTTGGAAAATCTCATGACCGAACAAATCCCAGAAGAAGAGCGTCGCAAGCTCTTGTCCCAGATCGAGCCGGAGTACGACGCGATGGAAAAGGACTCGTCAAAACTCTACACCGAGCTTCATAAACAACTGAAACGAAAAACACACAAGGAAGCGTTGGGCCGGTACTCAGAGATCCAACTTGAGCTCAACACCGCGGCCGGCCAGGCGGGTTTTCACTTGGGTTTCGCGGCGGCACTCGAGCTGCTCGGAATCGATGGCCGCGGATTTGCCGAAAGGAAAGCGTTGCGCTCGAAGGGAGGCAGGTCATGAAAACCCCCGAAAAAAGAATTCTCCGCGTTTCTGAGATGATCGCCGACAACGTGGTTGAGGCGATGCTCGACTTTCGCCACTGCACTCCGCAAACCAATGGCTTGTGGGATGCGATGGAAACCTTAAACCCGGACATCAAGCGCCTTGATGACCAGCACAGGGAAATTCTCAGGAACCGCAATTTAAGCGAATCTCTGCTGAACAGCTTAACGGTTGATCAGGCTGACGCCGCTTACGCGGTGGGAATCTTGGCCGGCCTTCACATCGCTGGCAGAGCAGACCTGGTCCTAAAGTTTTCGGCGATCTACGCAGAGACAACATCCACTAGCGAGGACATTCGATTCGCCCGAGACGGCGAAATGATTTCCTAAAAGAACGGGGCTGAAAGAGCAGTCACTCTCTCAACCCCTGGAGAAAAACCGATGAGTGTGATCGGCCATCCCCTGAGTCTTCTTTGTAAGTCTCCCCTTCCCTCAAATCAAGCTCCGCGGGCGCCGCCTGCCCTTCTCTGTTGGCTAAGGTCTGAAAATCAACTCAGAGCCAGGGAGGAAGGTACCCAAATGGCGCTAGTAAAACTTTTGGACATGAACGAACTGCAAAAGCTGTTAAGGAACATGACAGCCGAGGAGCTGACAAAAACGCAGCGCGAAGTGCTCGCGATGCTCAGGTGCGCAAGGAAAGGCAAAAAGCCGCACCGGTATGACCACCCAGAACTCAAGCTTATCAAAGGAGAACGCCCATGAACACGCGGCTGCTGTATACCGATCGACCAACGAAACTCAGGCTCGTTTCGGCTCATAAGAACGTCAAGGCACAGACCCTCGTACGCGAATTAAAGGCAATCGTAAAAAGACTGGATCTCAGATTAATGAAAGGAGGGCGCCATGTCTGAAAAAAGAACGAAGCTGTCACTCGTCGAACTGACGATGGACTTGGAAAAGTACGCTTACATCATCGGCATATTCATGGGCGCCAAACTCGCTGGCGCTTCACACGAACGGTTACACATGATGCGGAAATACTTGGTGCTGTAAAGGATCACCTGAGAAAACCCCCACGGCGGCGAAAGGGTGAATGGTTTGATAAGGCTCACGTCGAGATCGTCAATCCTGGGGCAATTGTGGAAGCCGTTTGTGCCGGTGATCCGCTTTGGCCTTGCCAGAACCGCGGCCGACTAGAAACCGGGTCAGCGTCGACGATTGCAAACAGACGGCGCCGGAGTCACGACGGATCAAGGTCCAAATGATCGCAGATCCAGCGAAATGAGCCGGGTTCGTGATTGTCCGAAGTGAACCATAGATGAGTAAAATATCGAAGCCGCGGGCGCTGGCTAACCGCGCCGTTGTCGGCGAGCGTCAAGTCGATAACGGCCTGCTCTAAGACGGCGAGCCAAAGGCGCTGAGCGTCGATCATGGCGGGGGAGTAATAGCACACTCGATAAGCGCGCTGATTCGTGCTTGACACCCTGTCACCACGAGTACTAGAACCAGCCTTCCCCCCTTTACTAACGCTACGCAACCCACAAACGAAAGGCCCGCCCATGAAACAACTACTCGCCGCTCTAGCTTTTTTACTCGCGCCCGCGCTGACTCACGCCTCCCCGATCACGTTTGGGTTTACCGGCGTGGCATCATTTGGGTTTGGGCCGTTCAGCGGGACTTATACGTTCGACTCGGTAGCCACGCCCGACGCCAACTACGCCTACACAACTTATTTCTTCATGGGTGTGCCCTACGGCATGACGATCGACGTCGGCGCCCTTCACCTTTCGTTTCCGGTACTGCAGATTTCGATACAGAACGATCTCATCACCGGAGACTCGCGCGCGCCCACGCCAATCGCCGACCTCTATTTCGTCAGAGGCAGCACCGGCACTAGCAGCGACCCCTTCGGGCAATTTTTTCTCCACGACTGCTACGGTACGGCGTTGAGTGACGAGAACTTGCTGAGCGTCCCCAATGTCGATCTCTTCCGCCCGAGCTGTTCCGCCGGTGATGAAGTCGTCATCCACGGCCCTGGTATTCCTTTTGCGGCAGGCCAAATGACCGGCGTGTTTCTCGCTTCGGTGACAGAGAAAATCCCCGAGCCTGCGTCGTGGTGGCTGATGGGGTTGGGGCTGATGGCGATGGTGCGAGTTGGGCGCAGGACCGCGTGAGCCACCATGCCGAAGGCCGCGGTACTTGCTCACGCCTTGCGGCGTTTCTTCTGGTCGGCTCTCTTCATTCCGCGCTGAACGGTTTTCACTCTTTTAGCGCTGTCATTAAGTCGATGACGCGGCCTCTCACCGGCGCGGCCGGCGGGATCGTGATTTCGCGCCCCTTGACCTTGCTGTCGATCGTCGCGAGTACGCGATTTTGATATTCATCCTCATAACTCTCCGGTTCGAAATCTGGATGGCCGGATCAGTACCAGCTTTTCCTTGCCGTGGCTGACCATCTCAGCTAAAGCGACGCGGCCCGCTTTTCTTCATCCTTTTCAACCCCCTTGTTTCGTATTTGCGGCTCGATAAAATCAAAGCGTGATCTTCCGCGTTGAGGTAGGATTTCCAATCCAAACCCCTTGAATTATGGCCGCGAAACTTTGGGCCTTTATCATAGACGGCAGGGAGTGCCGTCGCGAAATGATAGAAGAATCCAGTGGTGACTTGATCGCCCTGCATATCTTTCGATGTCCATTGGGACATAGATTGTATGAGACCGCCGCTGGAACTGAGATTAGATTCCGACAAACCCGTAACGGTGAAACTTGGCATCTCTCAAAGGACTGCTCGCAATGGCCAGTCACGAATTTTTTCTCAGTTAGTTACATCTCCGGTGAAGCTACGATTTGCAATGAATGTTTAGCCAAGGGCTCCGTGGCGCCTTAGCAACACACTAATACCCCCACTACCGCAACGCTCGCTTAATTGCGTTCAGCGAGGCGTTGAGCTCTGCCAGCGGGCTTCCGGCTTTGTCCCCTCCATCCCGGGATCCTCAAGCGCTTTTCGGAACTGCTCAAATGGCCATTTCTCATCAGCGCGGAGCTCCAGGAAAGAAAGCGCCGCCGAAACTCCCGTCCCATATCGCACGTCTTCATTCCGACAGCGACGAACAGCATCCTCGAGGCCGGCAAGGGCTCGGTCGATTCGGCTACGTTCCAGTTCTTCGCGGCTTTGGTGGTCTTGGCGAGCCATGTCAGCCGATACTATCCCCGTAAAAGCTTTTGTTTGACCAAGGCTGGGTTCACGCAACCTTTTGGCTCGTGAAGTTTCCAGAAGAAAAGCAACCAATATCCAGCACGCCGCTCTGGACGAAAGTTCCTTTGAGACTCGCAATGGCGCCGGTGCGCCGGTCGAATTTTGCCGTGCCCTGAATCGTCGCGAACGCACCATTTTGAAATAAAATTCCGCCGACAAAAGCGGCGCCCGTAGCTCCCGTCAGATACGTGTGACCGAACATCGGGAAGGTCGTGCCCGGTGCGAAGTCGGCCGTAAAAGAAACGGTCAACTCTGTGTCGCTTAGCACCAGAACCCAAAGATCGACGTTGTTACTCCCGTTAAACCCGCAGCATTGAAATCGCCACAATACGCCGTGCCACTGGTTTCGATTTTGAAGATCTCGCCGAAAGCGAAAGCCTGCAGCGGGAAGAGCAAGACAAGAAAGAACGCCAATCCGAGTCGTTTCATAGAGCACCTCCTGGGACGGGCGGTTTTATGCTCTCACGGCATTGTTTGTCAACCGGTGTGAAGAGAGGGAGCCAGATTCTTTACATCCGCCAGCTTGAGAAGATGAAGAACGAAAGTGAGGATTGAACGCGCCAGCGACTCACTCTCGCCCGAACGTGGGCTTGAGTTTAATTTGTGCCAGCTTCTTCGCCGTCATCCACTTCTGTGAGAAAAAGCATCCGCGATCCCGTGTAGAGCAAACCCTCAATTGTGATAACCTTACCCATGATCTTTGGGCTCTTTAAACGACGCATAAGGTCATCGGGACCAACAAAACGTATTACAGGAGGAAAGAGGCGTTGAAGGGTAGCCCTGTTAAGACCAACGCTTCCGACAATCTTCATTTTGTCTAACACGAAGGTCGACTTTTCATTTCCAATAAAGACTTCAAGATCGTCCAGCAAACCCTTCCGGCTTGGGTCTTTATTCGGGAGAAGCACTCCAGTTAAACGAACTCGTGGGGGGATTATCAGAGAGGCATAGAGCTGAGGGGATATAGCACCAACCGAAACAACTAACACCAGTAGGATCGAGATTCTTTTAAGTTTCAAAACTCTGCTCCACTGAGTCTGACCATTGTTTATCGAATTTACATGAGGTTCAATCACCGCCGCTTCCAAACTCGTTAGCAGAAAACAAGGCTGCACGGAGATTTACGGTTTTTCGTGGACCGAAGAGGATGAGTGATGATCAACCCGTCGACCGAAGAATAAACCACAACACGGCAATAGCGACGATCACGAGAAAGAACCAAAACATGGTGCAAATTATAACATAAACTTTCGAAGGAGGTGCAACATGAAACGAGGTCGGTGACACGAAATTTTCTTGCTTTTCTCCTTCGAATCCGTACGATGAACGGCGTGCTTTAGGGGTCTAGCCTGATCAGCGAAAAGCCGCAGAGATTCTCACACGCCGCGGCTGCCCCTTCCTTTTCAAAAAATGTGAGAGAACGGTGGGAGAGCATGCCGGGAAAAGTTCAAAATCCTGATTCGTGGTTTTACCAGGCTCGAGTGCGCGCGGGTTTCGAAATGCTGCGTCATTAGCTCAGCGAGTTGGTGCTCCAAGGGACTGTTTACCAGTGGGAGCGAGACAGCGGCCAACCCCCGTCCGTCGTATCGGCCGGCGTCACGGGAAAGTCATGCTCCGATCCTTCCATTCAGCCGCCGGGAAAGTTGGCTGGGCTTTCCGATCAACAATCAATTTTGGTTTGCCGGGGCTTTACGGACCCCGGTTGCGGTTGACTAGACCTGCCGCTCCCCTTTTGGGGGACGCCCTAAGGGAAGTCATGTGGCCGATGTGTCGGCCTTTTCGTTTTCAGAGTCGATGCATTGCGCCTGGCGACGAGAAGGAACTCGCTGGCATAATAACACCGGACGGCCATCTCGGGTACACCGGGGATCGGCAGCTCAAACGGATTACGACTTCTTTTTCCCTGTGCAATTCCTCGTGCGATTCATCGACCAATTCTCCCCAGCGCTTCGAATTAAACCGAACCCGTTTTGACGGTAACGGCTCACCCGTATCCAGGCGCCGCGTCTCAAGCTTCAATTTGCTGTCGACGATCTTGAATCGCTCTTCGAGCGCTCAACTCCAATCTGTACTCTTTCGTTCCCATACTCGAAACATTTTGGTTACTCCTCTCAAAATAATTTGCTTTGCCTCGCGTCGATCGCTGGCATCTCCAGCGCCAATGGTCCGTCTCTCTGCGCTCCTTTGGCTTGAGCTTAAGAATCGGGAACCGTGCGCGCCGGTGTGTCGGGGAGCGGGTTTGTTGCTATTGCTTGCGACGTTTTTTCGCTACGACGTTCGAACGGTCGACGACACTGGATTGGTGATTGTACGGCACGATCGCTGGACGGGAATTATTGAGCGTTGCATCGTAAGCCACGGCTGTTCCGCTTTCTGACACCTATTCCTTACGTTAAATCTCTCAGCGCCCGCTTTGATTCGGGAAACGAGAGCTCTAAGTGTCGCTACGCTTTAGTTCCGCCTCCAACATGTCATCGGGTTCGGTTCAATGTATTGACAAGCGTTACTTGTCAGGTTAATTTGACCAGTGATCGCGTCATTTAAGCACCGTGGATTAAAAAGACTCTACGAAAACGACGACCATCGAGGGCTTTCAGCGGCGCACGTGGACAAGATCAAGCGCATACTGGCCCGCCTTGACGAAGCGGCCGACGTTCGAAACATGGCGCTTCCCGGCTTTGGGCTCCATCCGCTCAAGGGCAAGCTCAAAGGCTTGTGGGCCGTGTCGGTGTCGGGTAACTGGCGCATCGTCTTCCGCTTCGAGAACGGCAATGCTTACGACATCGATCTGGTCGATTACCATTAGGAAGGAAACATCATGCCCATGAAAAACCCGCCGCATCCCGGTTCGTCTGTTCGCGCTGATTGCCTTGAACCCCTTGGTCTGAGCGTCACCGCGGCAGCCAAAGCGCTGGGTGTCTCTCGTCAGGCTTTGAACAACCTCATCCATGGCCAGGCCGCGATCTCACCGGAAATGGCGATCCGGCTCGACAAAGCTTTTGGTGGCGGCGCCGAGACTTGGCTCCGTCTGCAGGCGGCGTACGATTTAGCGCAGGCGGCAAAGTACGCCGACAAAATCAAAGTGAAGCGCGTTGTTGCAGCGTAGGACGAGCAAAACTCAAAATCCCGATCGCAGGGATTTGCAAGCGATGGCTGAACGAATCGCTCTTGATCTTACCCCACTAAGAAAGCGCCGCGCGGAGCTCGGTGTCGCGAAGAGCACCGTCTACCAATGGCAGCATGGCGATTATTGTCCATCGCTGCGGCTGATGCCCACAATCGCACGGATCCTCAAGAAGCCGCTGCCGGAGGTAATAAGAGTCTTTCGGAAAGCGAATGTAGGTGACCTCTGCCCATGTGGCTGTGGGGGAAAGACGATTTTAACTGATGATCCAAAGGCTCGAGTCCTGGCTGTAGAACTTGCCTGCACTCAATGCGGTGCCATCAGGCGATATCGCTATCAAACCGCCAGACATTACAAGCTCTGCAAAACATGCTCGCGTTCTAATGAACGGGTTGAACGGACAGAATTCATTTGCGCCGGATATCTGGATCACGGCGCGCTCCGGCATGCCAAAAATTGCCCGCGAACAACACGACTGGCGCCTTATCAGATAAAGAATCGAGCGCTACGGAAGAAACGTAAGCCGCACCTGGTCTTTGATGCATTCGCGAGAATCTACCAATCTCCCGGTTGCGCGTCCGCCGGCCGCCTCGTGCTTGGCATAGAGAAGAGGCTCCGGAAGTTTTTGCGACCAGGTACCAAAATCCGCAGCCGTAAACAGCGGTCCAACCTGCTCCACAAATATGAAGCTCAGATGAATCCAAAGTTCGGTCCGGATATTGAAAAGATCAGAAATCGGCGCCGACGTCCTGCTCCAGGCATGACTAAGGCCAAAACAATCTACTGGTGGTCACGGCCAGCGAACGATCTACCGAGGTTTGTGAGATTCGGCTTCTGCATATTCTGCGAGAGGATCGCGATTAGACTCTCAGGAGCGAAGGAACCTCCAAGGTGGCATCGGCAGTGCTGGATCACGTGGAAACGGACGCCGGAGGGTAAACAGTTTCAATCTCGCAAAAAGCGGGGCTTGGAGGCAAGCATGCCCCAACCCCATGCATTACAGCTTCGCGTGAAGATGCCGATAGACGGCATGTCCGGGACTGAAGACAGTCTCAAAATTTCCTTTTCTTGGGCGATCCAGCATTATTTCAAAGAAAAGTCTTATCCAAAGATGGGGCGAGAAAATGGTGTAGATTGGACTTCCGCCCGTGACAGGGTCGCATTCCTGATCTCTAAGCTTCCCGCCCCTGAATTATTGGTGCCTCGCTTCGGGCGAATAGTAAGATTGCTCCTCGATGCCGCCACACTGAAAGATTAAATTCCTTATCCCCCAGGCGCTGTCCCATCGATTTAGTTTCTAGTTCCGCTGACTTACCACTTCTTCCGTCGTATCCCCCAGGCGCTGTCCCAAAAAACAATTGCGATCGGCCGCCTCTCCGCTGCATCATCCGTTCATGAACATTTACGCAGAAAATAAAAAGCCCCGCATGGGCGGCAACCCTGCGGGGCCAGAAAGGCGAAACGGAAAAGCGTGCAAAGTAATTCTTATCGCAAACGACCATCCAAGGCAAATCTAAAACTCGTTGTTGCGGGCGCCGACGGAAATACAAAGCTTCGCCTCGCTGGACGCGCGCCGTCTGACGAAATGGACCCGGGCACTTATCTCGTTAAGTGCGAAAACGCATAGATTGAACCCATTGGCAAAAATAGCCGGGCCGTTCTTCAATTCTGCGTTGTGGACGGAAAGTACGATCAGGTAGGGCTTCGTTTATGGGTGACAGCATCAGACGGGGGAGGGTTTGTTTCGCCTACCGGCCGCTATGCGCGCTATTGCCAACTCGCCCTAAACAGACCCCTTGATGGCGGCGATGACCTGAGCGATCCCGCACAAATTTTTGCTGGTCAAAATTTTCTCGCTTCCGTGGGGTACCGGAAGACGGAACGGCAACGAGGGGGAATGGCGTCGGACGCGAACATCAATAGGCGCAAGGACGAGGCCGACTTTCTCAGAGTTCACGAGCTGCTCCAGCGGGTCGACGTATGAAATTGACGCCTGTTTGTCTTGAGGTGCCACTACAGTGCTACTGCACTGCAATTGCACTGCACTGCAATGTAGTGGGGTTACTATGCATATATATGGGTCCCGTCTCGCGGGTCTTACAAACGAGCCTTCGCACAGGCTGGCACCGAGAGACACCGCGGCTCGAGGGGGGCAGGGCGGAAACGCTCTTCCCCTTCGGGCGAACCGGTGATGAAAAACCGGTGAGAAAAAATCCATGAAGCTGCCGTTCGGCCGATACAAAGGGGTCCCGTTGGAAGATCTACCATCCGACTATTTTAACTGGTTATTGTCGCTCGATAACTTGCGCGACAAGCTTCGGCTCGCCTTGGAAGAGGAGCAGCAGCGGAGACTCTTCTTTCAGGAAAACCGCGGCTGCGTGAATGCGAAACTTGTCGACGAGCTCGTGTCCGCCGGGCTTCGGTCGCTGGCTCGAAAATATCACCCGGACCATGGTGGTTCGAACGAGCGAATGCAGTTGGTGAACATTTGCGCTGCCTGGATCAAGGCGCAGGCGCGCGAATTACTCGCGATCGAGCATCAAGCTTAGGTAGGGCAGGAAAGAAACATGACCGCCGAAGCGGAAGTTGTGAAGTGCGCGCCGTGAGCAGAAAAAACTTTTGGACGGAACGGCTTATTCGGCATCGGCCGGCGGGCGGTTACAGCTCTCACTCGGCTATCGAGATCAAAGCGGCCAGTGGGCGGGGGCGGGACAATGGTTCGTCGTAGGGTGATTCGATGAAGCGATTTATTTCACTACTGGCTTTTCTGCTTTTTCTGCTTTTGTTTCCGGCGCTCTCTCGCGCTTCATCGCTCTCCGTTCTTGCCGCGTCCATGACTCCCGGCCAATGGGCCGAAGTAACAGGGCATGAGTCCGTGGAACAATGGCATCGGTTTCATTCAAGATCCCAGCTCGTCCTGCGATTACACCATCAGCTACACCGACAAAATGATCTGGGATTCGGTAGGGAAGAAACTCTATTTTCTTGGCCAGTCCCATTGCAGCAGCAGCTATCAGCAATTGGCGATCTACGACGAAGTGACAAATGGATGGACGATCTCAAGCACGTCTCAAAGTTTCTGGGCGGCGATCGGCGGGCCGTCACATTCTTATAATCACCTTGCCGGACCTCGAAACGGCAAACTCTACTACAAATTTTATAGTTCCCCGACAATCTACGCCTACAACACGGCAACCGGTATTTGGAACACAACCGACGTGCCAGCAATTCCAGCGGGCAACATGAACTGCTGCGGACAATTGGACTATTTTCCCGAGCGCGATTCTTTGGTCTGGGTCGACGGCGATTGGGGCATCTGGGAATACACTTTTAGCAACAATACCTGGACGAATACGCATCAAACCACCGTGGGGAACGTGCATCCGATGGGGGATTACGAAAACGTCGGGCGCTACAACTCAGTCCGCCGTGCGATTTTTTTCGGCGGTGGTGTGGTCTCTGGACCGGGCATAGCCGGCCGCGCTTACGAACTTACTCAGGGCAACACCGTCACCACGCTGTCAAACATGCCGGCCAATTATTTTCTCGCCAACAGCGGAGTGACGAGCAGCGGCGTGTTAAGCGTCGATCCGAGTGGTCAGTATATCGCTTTCATGGTGAATAACGTTACCGGAGTCCCGGCGGTATTTACTTTAGATGCGTCCAATCCTGCGAATCCCTGGGTACAACAACCCTCGGGCGGAAATCCACCGTGGTTCACCGGCCGCACCGATGGACCGGTGTTCGGCGTAGCGGCGGCGACGATACCTGAATACGGCGTCATGGCGTTTCTTGCCAACAACACCAACGCGAGCAAACTTTATCTTTTCAAGTTCCAAGCGGCGGCTCCGGACACTGTACCGCCGAGCAACCCAACTAATCTGGCAGGCACGAGTCCAAACCCGACAACCACCAATCTCACTTGGACCGCTTCGGGCGATAACGTCGGCGTCACGGGCTACGACGTTTATCGTTGCTCTGGCACTTGCACGCCCTCGGTCCAGATCGGCACTTCCGGCATACCAAGCTTTTCTAATACTGGACTCAGCGCTGCACAGACTTTTAGTTACAGCGTCAAGGCGCGCGATGCGGCGAACAATGTAAGTGGATTCTCCAACGTCGTGACCGTGACCAGCGCGAGCGGAGATGCGATTGCGCCAAGCGTGCCGACGTCACTCAATGCGGCGGTGATCTCATCCACGCAAGTCAATCTCACCTGGACGGCTTCGACTGACAACGTAGCGGTGACGGGTTATGAAGTTTTTCAGTGCGGTGGCTCCATGTGTGTACCGGCAAGCCTCATCGCCTCGCCGGGAACCAACAGCTACAACGTCACAACGGGCCTTTCCGCTGGGCTGACTTACACTTGGGGCATAAAAGCATTCGATGCCGCGGGTAATCGCTCGGCGTTGTCTGCTACGGCCACGGCAACCACCACGGCGGGATCTACGAGCAACTTTGCCCAGCGCTGCGCGGCACCGGGCGTGCTGAGATGTTTCGGATTTGATTCGACCGCCGATCTCGGCGGCCTCTTTGGAGATAATTTCGGTTACTTTAACAACAGTCTGCATGACGGCGGCGGCAATTATACTCATACCGGATGCAACGGCACGGCTGACACCCAATGCCCGACACTCGATAACACGATCGCAGCGTCGGGCAATAGTTCGCTGAAATTCGTCATTCCCACAAACTCGAATGCCGGTGCTTCCGGTCAATGGTTCGCGAACTTCACTTCTGATCTGTCAGTTCAACTTGGCCAGAACTCGGATTTTTATATCCAGTGGCGTCAACGATTCTCGACGGTGTATTTGAACACGTTTTATCAACCTGGCGCAGGCTGGAAACTTATCGACATTGCCACGGGCGATTTTCCAGGCTGCACGCCAGCGACTTCGAATCAAGTATTTGGATTGTGTCCTACATCTTGCATAGCCAATGATGTTGTTGTGCAGAACACCTTCCTGCGCGGCTTTGCTCAGATGTATAACTCCTGCACTGGCAGTACCTCTCATGTTGCCTACGAGCCAATACAGGAGGGCGGTGATTTCGGTAATGGCTTTGATTATAAAATACAGAACGCGCGGCCTTCGCCTTTCTGTCTGTACTCGCAAGGGAACACCAACCCCAAACTTATTTTCCACCGCAGGGCAATTGCTTTCCTCTGGTCGCCAATGAATGGATGACTTTTCAGGTCCACATCCACACCGGGCCGTATGTCGGTGATGAGTATGTAAACAGCCTCATCGAACTCTGGGTAGGACGTGCCGGGCAACCGTCCGAGCCTGTCATTTCTCAGTATTGGAATCTCAGCGCTGGGGCAAGCCCTGGCGAGCCATACGGAAAGGTTTGGCTCTTGCCCTATCACACCGGCAAAGATCCCAGCCAAGTCACGGCCGAAGCCTACACTTGGTACGACGAGCTAATCATCTCGACGCAGTTGATCGCCGAGCCCAGCGCGCCGACCTCGCCCCCTCTAAACATCAAGGTATCGGGTTCAGGTACTACAAAATTTGGCAGCGGAGCAATCATGAAATACGGAGCGTCAGCACAATGAGGCAGATCATCAGCCACGGCCCGCGAGATCGGAACGCGAAGATTGTCTGGACGAGTCCCCTCCGATCCACTTCTCCTTGTCTGCTTCGGGATCCAGAGGAGCCGATGAAAAAATCTCTCAATAAAACGAACGATCGCGCCCGGACGCTTACCGCGATAATATCCGCTTTTTCGAGATGACGTAGCCATGGATACTCAAAAGCTGCGATCGTTTGCTACCGAGCCGTTAACGACTAGAGAGAGCCATTCTCGTTGCGCCAACCCATTCTGTAAAGCCGTGATTGAGCCGTTGGAGGATGGGCACTGGCGAAGGATTCGGCGGCGCTCTTGTTCCGATCGATGCAAGATGGACTGCTACGTCATACGGCCCAGGGAGCCGCTGGAATATAGCGGCGGGAGGCTCGTAGACCCATAGGTCTTTAACGACGGAATAACCAATCACCCGCTTGGCCGCGGGGGGAAGGAGTAGAGAATGCGAAAGGTGGGATCCGATGACCGACGCCAAAAATCCGTTCGACCTACTCCTCGATCAAATCCGCGCCGTCGTGCGCGAAGAAATCAGCAAAGCAGTCAACGGTAACAGCCATGCCGACAAGTTGTTAACGCCAGAGGAGACCGCGAAACTCCTCGGCATGTCAGTGAAGTGGCTGTACCGCAACGCTCCCAAACTCCCCTTTACCCGCAAGCTCGGCCGCAAGACGCTGAGATTCTCCCACCTCGGTATTCAAAAATATCTCGCCACAAGAATAAACTTGCCGACCCGTTGACACAAAAGCTTTAGAGCTATATTTAATGGATACCATGACTGGACAGGGATTACGGCGAGCCCGGAAGTTTTTGCACAAGACGCAACACGAGTTGGCGGAGGCACTCGAGCTGCACAAAAACACTGTGGCGCGGGCGGAGCGGGATGAGATACCGATTCTCAAGACAACCGAGCTTGCCGTTCGATACCTACGTCTCATGGAATCTAAAAAGAGGAGAGTGAAGAAATGAATGAACTCACATTCTCGGCTCAGGGCCATGTGACAGAGCCGGCGCCGAGCGTAGCGGAAGAAAGTAAAAATCGCCGCGGTCCGCGGGGCGAAGGAAGAATCTTTCGACGCGGATCGATTTGTTACATTGCCTACTGCCGCAACGGACACGAGATCCGCGAGAGCGCCGAAACCACAGACGAGAACAAGGCGCGCAAGTTGCTCCGGCAGCGGATCGAAGAAGCGAAGAAACCGGAGTTTGTAGGACCAAAAGAAAAGCGGCTCGACCTTGATGACCTCGAACGGAAGCTGCAAGCGGATTACACGCGCCACGGCCGGCGATCCTGGGCGACCGTGAAACACTGCCTGAAACCGGTTAAAGAGCATTTTAAATTTGATCGGCTACTCGAAATCACACCGTTGAGAATCGAAGCTTATCAGGATTGGCGATTGAAACAGAAGAAGGCACGCGCCACAGTGAATCGCGAAGTAAGATATTTGCTCCATGGATTTAAGCTCCTGTTCGATGCCGGAGAGATTTCCTATTTCCCGCGCGTCAAGTTGCTCGAAGGTGAAAACGTCCGAGAGGGCTTTATCAACCGGCCGGAGTTTGAGGGCCGGCGCCGAGCAGATCGAGAATGAAGGCGCGCGGGATATCGTCCGGTTTCTTTATAACTCGGCGTGGCGTAGCGGCGAGGCCAAAAAACTAGAATGGTCCAAGGTCGACGTCCATGATTGGGTGATTCGTCTCAGCCGCAAAACTGAGAAGACTAAACGGCCGCGGACGCTGGCGCTAGTCGGTGAACTCCGGGAAATCATCGAACGGCGACTGGCGAAGCGGACGCCAGAATGCCCGTATGTTTTTCATCGTAGCGGGAAGCCGATCAAATCCTTCCGCCGGGCGTTCAAAACAGCATTCAAAAACGCTGGGCTCGAAGGAATTATCCCTCATGATATGCGACGCTCAGGAATTCGTAACTTCACCAAGGCCGGCTTGGGCGAGAGTGAAGGAATGGCGATATCGGGCCACAAAACCAACAGCGTGTACAAGCGCTACAACGTGATCGATGAGGAGCTTCAGCGCCAATCGCTACAGCGCGTGCACGAACAGCAGCAGCGCGAGATCGAGCAGCGCAAGGTAGTGCCGATCCGGAAGGCGGTTTAAGTCTTCGCCCACTTTTCGGCCAAAAGGCACTTTTTTGGAGCAAAGGAAACTTGATTATTTTCGGACAGGCTTTTGACTGGAAACCACGGAAGCGGGGTAACTCTTTGCTGACAAAAGAAAAAATGTTGGCGGAGAGGGAGGGATTTGAACCCCCGGTACGGTTCCCCGTACACTTGATTTCGAGTCAAGCGCCTTCAACCGGGCTCGGCCACCTCTCCGTTTTCTTGGCCATCGCGCTTTTGCGCTCTCAGGCGTGCAAAAAACGCCGAAAGCATCGAGGAAGACTCATCGGCAAGCACACCTTCGGTAACCGGCAATTGGTGATTGAGTCGCTGATCTTCACACAGGCGGTATAAGGATTCAACCGCGCCGGCTTTAGGATCGCGACAACCGAAGACCAATCGGCGCATCCGCGCTTGCAATACAGCGCCGATACACATGACGCAGGGCTCAAGCGTGACGTAAATATCACATTGATCAAGTCGCCAGCTGCGCAAAGCCTTCGACGCCTCCTGGATAGCCATGATTTCCGCGTGGCAAAGCGGATTCTGCCGTTCTTCGCGGCAATTGTAGCCAGTACCAACCACGGCTCCGGCAGAAACGATGACCGCTCCGACCGGCACTTCCTCCCTCATCGAAGCTTCACGTGCCGCAGCCAACGCTAGTTTCATGAAACCGAGATCATAGGATTCCATTCGCGTTTCTCAACCGCATTGAAAAAAAGTAGCACAAGCTTCCCGGCAAATAAAATTCACGCCGACGGGAATTGCGTCACCCTGGATGGACTCTGGTCGATCTGGCGCATTGGCCGGTTTGCGCGATCTCTCTCGCTAGCCGGCGTATGGGGTTGACGGATCATGGGTGCATGTATTCGATCGGTGGCGGCTCAATATCGGTTTCCACTTCCGCAACGCCCGGCACCCCCTGGGCGATTTTCACGATTTCTTTTTCCAAGTCGGGATCTGCCAGGATTCCCGAAATACTCACTCGGCCGCCATCGCTCTTGACGTTCAGCACGACGTTGCGAGTTTTGGATGACGTGATCAACGCCGCCTGCACGCGCGCGGTGGTGGTCAAATCCGCAAAGGCTTTGAGTGACTCGGAAGTCGGCTGAAATTCCGGCCGTCGTACCATGTCCGCGATAAGAGCAGCGCCAGCTTCGGGCGTGAATCTCGCACCATTCAGCACCAGATCGTATCCAACCGGGTCTTGCCAATCATCGTTAAATACCGCGCGAAAGCGTCGCCCGCGCACGCGGTCCAACTCACGAAGATACTGTCGAGCGCTTTCGACATCCATCCCTTGCTGCGCTCGAACGAGCTCGATACGGAAATCCATAGGCGCAACGATGAGGACTTTCAACACGTGCCGAATGCCGGGCAAAAGCTGCTGACCGGCGCGGCCATGGTATACGAGGTCCCCATCTTGGGCCACCTCACACATCGCCGCCTGCAGGGTGATTCGGTAGAGCCGCAGGCTTTCGCGCCAGCGTTCCCACCAATGTCCCTGAGTTTCGAGCACTTCTGTATATTTTGCTTCTGGAATGCCATAGCGCTTGCTCGCTTCGATCAGCACCTCCCGATCGACAGACCGATAATTGACCACCGACGCGAGCTTTTCCGCTATTGCACTTCCACCGCTGTAGGCTGCGTGAGCAATCGTGACGACCGACATGACGGCAGACCTCCTTTCCCTTTCTCCGCCGACTTGAACTCTTGACGGATATCGCCCGAACCCCCGCGTGACGCGACCGAGGCTAGGAGATCTACTACCTTATTTTCGATCCCTACGACAAGTTCTTTTTTATACAGGACATACGCGCAGATTGCAGGTGACTTTACCATCCCTACGGAGAACGGACAGTATCCAATTGGGATACGAATACTCGGCCAAACGTACGCATTCGGCGAGCCGAAACAATCCGCTCTGCGCACTCGAACCAGACAAGTAATTATGAAAACCCAAGAAAAGGAAAGCGATCGACAGTCTAACCCGCCAGCAGGCGCCGATCCATTGGCATTCGCGGCTCTCGGTGCAAGAAGTGCCTTATATGAGCCATCAAGTCAATCATCCTCACCGGCTTTTTGAGGAAGTCATCGCACCCGCCGTATAAGGCCGCTGTTTCCATGTAGGAAAAGATACTCATGGCGACAATCGGAATCTTCTCGAGATGAGACTTTTCCTTGAGCAGCGACACGAACTCCAGACCATCCATGTCGGTGAGATCCAACTCGAGCAAGATCAAATCCGGATGATGCTCTGTCGCCTTCCTGAGGCCCCCTTCGCCAGTAACCGCGATCACCGGCCTAAGACCGGCAAACATAATTTGCTTGACCAACAATTGGGTATAGTTAGGCTGCTTTTCGACGATAAGTACGGTCTTGCGGCGCTCACTGACCATTTTCTTAAAAGACCCCAAACGATCGAGTGGAGCAACAACCATGCCTCACAGAAAGGTTGTGGGGGCGACTCAAAGCACTGGAGAGTGCACGAAAGAGTTACCGTGTCGAGGTGAAAAAGTTCTTTAAACTCGCGTCTGGCGCGGGCGGCGCAGAGAATAGAGCCAGCCTCTCATGCGCGTAGCGGGACAATTCTTGCTCGAGAATGGTTCAAATTTCGTGCTATTTAATCGTTCGACCTTTTCGTACAACCCCGTTCGGTTCCGTACATTCACAAGGTTCGCCCGCCGGTCCAAATCCATAGGGGCAGGTAAACCTAAAGACCTCGCATTCTCGCTCGGTGAACTCATCGGCCAACCTTTCGAAGAAGCCCCGCTGGGCTTCTGTTGCGCCCCTGGCACCGATGGTCGGACCGGTAGTTGTGCTGGTCGTACAAGCTGGGATCCATAGGACGGCTAGACTGAGTGCTGACAGCACAGATAGTGCTTTAACCCAATGCATTTTTTTCGGCCGATTCGCGGTGGCACGGCCTTGGGGAGAGATAAAGCCAAGAATTGGCGCGCCCGGAGGGATTTGAACCCCCAACCCCCAGATCCGTAGTCTGGTGCTCTGTCCAATTGAGCTACGGGCGCGCTGAAAAATACAACGCCTCAATTCATTGGAAATTTGCCACCGGCAGTTTGCGTTTTCCGAAAATCAATGGCGGAGAGAGAGGGATTTGAACCCTCGGTACCCTTTTGGGGTACACACGCTTAGCAGGCGTGCGCCTTAGACCACTCGGCCATCTCTCCGTAACGGTCTGATTTGTCCAATTCCGGCTTAATGCCAGAGATCTACGCATCAGAGCTTCGCGCTCTCAATGTGTAGGCCAAATTGCTCTGACGGGTTCGACAAAATTAGCACAGGAATCTACCATTTTCTACAATTGTCGGTTGCGAAAAACTCCGAAGGTTGAAATCGATACATGAGCAACCCTGACGAAAAAAAGGGGGCAGGCCCCCGCTAATCAACGCAGATATATTGAAGAGACTAGTGCTCTTACCCTTCCCAGATCGGTTTCACGTAGGTATCGAGCCATTTCTTCGGGTCTTCGAGGAACAGTTGGTCAGTTACTGGGAGCGGCTTCGCACCTTTTCCGAAGGCCGCATCGATCGAGGTCTTCGATTTGAAGTCATTACGAGAGGACTCTCGCCCGACAGAATCAATCGTTTTCTGACCCTCTTCCGAAATCAGCCATTCGGCGAAAAGCTTGCCGGCGTTTGGATTCGGCGCCTTAGCGTAAATACCTGCTTGGCGCGGGAACAAGACCGGCGGTATCGTCTTGACGTAACCCACCGGCGTGCCCTTATGGATCTCTTCCATGACGTCATGAAGCAGAGCCGGCATACAGATCGGGTATTCACCGGAAATGACCAGACGAAACATCGCGCTGGTGCTTTTGTGAACCGGCACGTTCAACGCTTTTAGCCCCTTCACAAAGTTGTTGAAACGCGCGTCGTCCTTCCATTGAGTTTTCAAACCAGAAAGCATCGAGCTTAAAGGACCGGCCCGCATGGGATCATCTAGCGCGACCATTCCCTTGTATTTCGGGTTAGCGACTTCCTCCCAGCTTTTCGGCAAATCCGCCGGCTTAATCTTTTTCGTGTTGTAGGAAAGCGCTTGAATTTGCAGGCTCACGGTCGGCATGGTCGGATCGTGCAAAACCAAGACATCGCGCTGCACAGTATCGTAATTCATAATCGCCCCAGCGGCGCGAATCACGGGCGGGGCGTTGTCCGAAAGCACGACATCGAAACTCGCCTGCCCACCCTGAAATTCCGTCAAAGCGCGCGTGACGATTTCCGGGTTCCTACCCTGCCAGTAGGTCGCTTTGATGCCGGGATAGCGTTTCATGAATGCCTCAGTGATCACCTTGAGATGTTCCACGTCCCAGACAGAATAGACGATTAAATTCCCTTCTTGCTTGGCCTTCGGATAAAGCTCAGCGCTCGCTTTCTCAAAGGCCTTCGCTGCAGCGGCTGTCGCACCGGCACTACCCCCTTCCCTCTTGACCTGCTTGGGAATCACTTTCTGCGCCGCCGCTTTTGGATCTTTCACTGCCTCTTTGATCGCTTCCTTCACAGCGGCTTTCTCCGCCGCCGTCGCTATCGTGGCGAGAAAGAAACTCATTGATAACCCAACCGCGATCACCTTCGTCGATTTGCTTAGCATTCTTGCCTTCCTTCCTTGTTGAGTGCTTAATTTGATCCTCAATTACAGACTGAACTTCATCTTGAACGCGAATTTAGCGACTGACACGGCGACAATCAAGATAATTAAATA
Organism: Deltaproteobacteria bacterium; assembly: GCA_005879255.1. The sequence goes on along the minus strand of VBKY01000035.1, from coordinate 22,803 downwards.
AATCACACCGCCCGCCGCGGCTTCCGCCCACTGGCCAACTCGGAAGTATTCGAATAGGGTTACCGGACCATACTCCTTACCCGGAGCCGTCAGCAGCACCGCCACGTCAACATTACGAATCGCCTCGATAAATATATAGAACAGGGCTCCGCCGACCGATGGTTTAAGGATCGGCAGCGTGATCTTGAAAAAAACATGTCGCCATCTCGCCCCGTGGACCCAGGCCGCCTCGTCCAGCTCTTTGTGGATGTTCACAATAGAGCCCGACGCGTTCCTGAACGCGTAAGGAAAATAGGCGACAAATAGACCGATCCCTAAAGCCCACAGGCTATTGTACAGAGGCGTGCCGATAAAAATGATCAATAGGCCGACGGAGAGAACCAATGGTGGAAATGCCAAGGGCAGAGTGCCGATAAACTCAAACACTTTCGCTCCTGCCGCTCTCGTTCGGTAAATCGTAAACGCCATCACGATCCCCGCGAGCACGGTCACAATGGCGATCGTTACCGACAGAATGAGAGAATTATAGAGTCCGGTCACGAAGCTTGGATGCCTCATGACCGTATAATAATTGGTCAACACGGCATTCGACGGGAACTGCATAAAGGTGTCGTAGTCGAAATAAGGGATCATCGAAACGACGATTAAAACAATGAACGGGAGGACGATCCCAGCCAAGAAGTAGAGGAATACGGCCAAGAAAGTTAGGTACTTCCACGGGCCGATATCGATCACTTTCACGCGATACCCTTTCCCCGTGATCGTCGCATAGCGCTCGGAGAAGCGCGTCGCGCGGATGTAGAAGTAAAGTGTGATGACCGACAGCACTACCAAGACGACGCTGTACGCCGTCGCTAGACCGGTATTGAACTCCAGAGCCATAGAATCGTAAACGCGGCTGACGAACACTTTGATGTTGCCCGGTGTTCCTTGCAACACCGGCGTCTCAAACGACCGCAGTCCCCTGAGGAAGTTAAGCACCAGCGCCGAAGTAAATGCCGGGATGGCGAGCGGAAAAGTAATTTTGAACATCGTATTGACCGGCTTGCTGCCGGCGATGTAAGCGCTTTCTTCGAGCGATGGATCGAACGACAGAAACACCGGTAACAAGAAAAGATAACCTAACGGCACGCAGGCAAGACCGAACACCCACACCATGCCGGCCATGGTGAAAGCGTTAAAGACCAGCGTCTCGATGCCAAAGAAATGTTGCAGCATGCCGTTGAGAATGCCCGACCTGGGAGCCAGGAGTAAAATCCAGGCGATATTTTTCATGATCGGCGGCATCAGGATCGGATAGAGCGGCAACAATTCCACCAAAGCCTTACCCGGCGTGTTGGTGCGCGCGACGATCCACGCAAGGAACGCACCTAAAACCGTTCCCAACAGGGCCGAACCGGCCGCGTAGATTACCGAGTTTGACAGCATCGAAAAAATATCACGGTGAAACCCAATTTACCGCTGGTGAAGCTGCGCCACATCACGACCAGGACCGGCGTCATGATCGCCGCGCCCGCAAGGGCGCTGGCGATGAGCGGCACGAGAGTCCCCTGTCGAAAGGCAATTTTTATTGAATTACCTGTAAGCGTATTTCCTACTCCTCTAACGATTAGCGATGGCTACACAGGCGCGAGCTTAATCGGTGACGATCACACTGATCGAAGAGCGGTCGATGGACACGAAGGTCTTACCGCCATCGCCGTTGACGCGAATCATCGGGCAGAGCTTATGTGAAGTCACGACCAACTCCTTCGATCCGATTTGGACCCGGTGATCGGTCAAACCGCCGCGATATTCCCGGCTGGTCATGAGTCCTTCGAGCACGTTATCCGTGCCCTTGGGAAAACCGTCATGGCTGAGCTTGACCTCCGTGGTACGGATGACGACCTTGCAGGTATCACCCGCCGCCACGGTCTTTGGCGCGAGCGATATCAGATCGGCGCCGTTAAAATCCGGCACATTAACCAAACAGTTGTCGCCTTCAATTCGAACGACTTTGCCATCCACCAGCGCCGCGTGCCCGACAAACGCTGCGACAAACGGATGCAGCGGACGGTTGTAGATTTCGTCCGGCGTGCCGTATTGGAGAATTTTGCCGCCGTCCATCACCACGACCGCATCGGAGATCGTAAAAGCCTCGTCCTGATCATGAGTCACGTAGAGCGCGCTGATGCCGACTTTTTTAATTAATTTTTTCAGCTCGACGCGCATTTCTTCGCGCAACTTAGCATCGAGGTTGCTGAGCGGTTCGTCGAGAAGAATGAGCCGCGGCTCAAGCGCCAAGCTCCGTGCGAGGGCAACGCGCTGCTGCTGCCCGCCGCTCAATTGCGACGGGTAGCGCTGTTCACGACCTTGCAACCCGACGAGATCCAGGGTCGACATCACCTTGCGCTTGATCTCCTCTTCGGACTTCTTGCGCAACTTGAGCCCGAAGGCAACGTTGCTGAAAACCGTCATGTGGGGCCAGAGCGCGTAGCTCTGGAAAACAAAACCAATGGCGCGAGAATATGGCGGTACGAGAATGCCTCGCTCGATGGAAGTCTGAATTTTATCGGCGATCGAAATCGACCCGGTATCTGGGACTTCGAGACCGGCGATTGACCGCAGCAACGTGGTCTTGCCGCAACCCGATGGACCTAAAAAGGAGAGAATACCATGGTCGAATTCGAAGCTGACGTTATCTAGCGCCTTGACGTCTTTGTAAAATTTGGACAGGCCTTCTACTTTTAGTATCGCCATGATTTATGTCCGAAAAGTCACTCGCACAAAAAACACGCCACGACCTTTCCGTATCACTGCCTGGCAGTGTACTTACTCTAATCACTGGAAAAATGGAAACATTTAACTAGCAAGCGGTTAAATGACGCGTGTCAAGGATAGCGCATCGGGAGGTGGCCAGTTTGCCAACTGAGACGACAAATCCATTTCTTAAGCAGTTGCTGCCCTAAAATTGGCCGCGCCTGGGCCTACCCTGGTTGAAGACGTACGCCGCAACGATGTCACCCTGAGCAGAGCGAAGGGTCTCGTCTTTTCGTAATATCATCATGCGCCGGTCGTTTTCCCAATTTCTAAACTTTGCACTCTTCGCCCATTTGCGCGAGACAATGAATTCGCGGTGAAAATCACCCCACTATGCCAACGCCACCTTCTGCTGATACTTGGCAACTTCAACCTTCCATTTCAGGCGCTCGCGGATCACGTCCGCCAGCGCAGTGGCCGCCGGCGGCTCGCCGTGCACGATGTACGTCATGCGCGGCGCTTTTTTGAATGTGCCGAGCCAACGCAAAATCTCTCCTTGATCCGCGTGGGCGGAAAACCCATCGAGGACTTTGATCTGGGCGCGCACCGGCACGACTTCGCCGAGGAGTTTGACTTCCTTGGCGCCGTCTTGCAGCAGCCGACCTCGGGTTCCCTCGGCCTGGTATCCAGCCAGAAGTACCGTCGTGTCCAGGTTGGGCAACCGGCGCTTCAAATGGTGCAACACTCGCCCGCCGGTCGCCATGCCGCTTGCTGAGATAATGATCAGCGGCCCTTTGAGACTATTGATCGACTTCGACTGCTCCGGTGTTTTATCTATGACCATATGCCGCGAGCTGATCGGGCAGCGCTCTTGATCGCGCAATTTCGCCATTTCAAAATTGTGCTCATCGGTATGACGGCCGTAAATCTCCGTCGCTTCTAATCCCATCGGACTATCGACATGCACGGGGATTAACGGAATCTCGCCCTGGTCTTCCATCTTGCGAATGGTGTACAGCAGATCTTGGGTTCGACCGATGGCGAATGCGGGAATGACTAAACAGCCGCGCCGTTGAGCGGTTTCTTTAATCAAGTCACGCAACTCTATTTCCGAATCCCTGGCATGCAAGCGATTGCCGTAAGTCGACTCGATCAGCAGCCAATCGGCCGTTCCCGCGGGCTCAGGATCTTTCAGAATCGGCCTGTCGTAGCGGCCGAGATCACCAGAATCCACCAAGGTTCTTTTCTGCCCGTTTACTTCAAACGACAATCGCGCCGAGCCGGCTCCGAGAATATGACCGACTCGGCCAAATTCCAAAAGCACCCCCTTTATCACCTCGACCGATTCGCCGACCTTGGTTGGCCGTAAGAGCTTGAGCGATTGTTCGGCGTCTTCGACGGTGTAGAGCGGCAAGGCAGGGGCGTGCTTTGAATAGCCCTTCTGGTTTGCGTAACGCGCCTCTTCCTCCTGCAAGTGCGCCGCATCCGGCAGCATCACACGCAAGAGATCGCAGGTCGCCGGCGTTGCGAACACCGGACCCCTGTAGCCCTTCGAAACGATGCGCGGCAGATACCCGGAATGGTCAATATGCGCATGGGTAAGGATCACCGCGCGCAGACGCTGGAGATCGATCGGCACCTGGGCCCAATTCCTTTGTCGAAGTTCCTTCAGTCCATGAAACAATCCGCAGTCGATCAGCAGTTGATCGTCGCCGTAAGAGAACAGAAACTTCGAACCGGTCACACCGCCGGCCGCACCGAGGAATTGCAATGAAGCCATCGAGCCGTTCGCCATGTAGAATATCCTTCCGCCGAAGTTGCTAACCGAAGTAATCAAACCCGAGCGAGATCTGCCATGGATCCAGTTCGCTCATCTCGCACGACTTCCATACTCCAGCACTCCAATACTTCCCAGACATTTCAGAAGACGTCGAAGGTCGCGTGTCTTGATGGCGGAGGGGGCGAGATTCGAACTCGCGGTCCACGAAGTGGACGCCGGTTTTCAAGACCGGTGGTTTCAACCGCTCACCCACCCCTCCGAAAATTTGGCAGGATTACTCAGAATGTGACGCTGAACATGTACGGCGAATTAATGAACCTTACAATAACGGCTCACAGATCGGGTTACAAGATAAAGGGTGAGCCTTGCCCCGAGCCACGGTACGTGACGCAGAACGCCGGGCGCTTTGCGATCTTCACGAATGACCATCCTTTGGGCAGAGAGTTGAATACAATGCGGGCAGATAGCCGCTGAAATAGCCATCGAGAGAAAATTATTGTTGCAATCACGACCCAACGAGGTGGCATAATGATTGCTCAAAACGACAATAAAAATATTCTGAAGGCAGCGTTGCCTTCGAACCGGGCAAAGGCGCTTGGCCGTTTTTTTCGGCATGCGCCTTTTCGTTTTGGGCAATCGTAAAATCGCACAGGCGAAAAAGTGAGCGAGGCACAATGAAGCAAGCTTCGAAAATTACCCGTCAATCGCCTGTCGGGACCGATTCATGGAAGCGTATCAGACGCGAACGCGAACGTGCCTTTCGTTTCCTGGTTGCCATTTTTGCTACTACATCATTGCTCGCTTTCATGCATTCGCGAATCTGGGCCCACGAGGTTGGCGAACCGCTTCTGGAGCAGCTGCCGATCTGGAGCCGCTGTTGCAATCAACACGATTGCATCCCGCAACCGGTGAGCATTCTTCGAAAGGAGGAGAAGACACTGACTGTGGATATTGCGGGATCGCAAGCTTCCGTGGACAAATCTAAGTTTTCGCCCGTGCCTTCGACTCGCACCTGGGTTTGCTACGTGACTCCGAACGAGGTCGTCAGCAACGATAACATCCGCTGCATTCTTCATCCCCAACATAGCGGGACGATTTAGCTATTCTCGTCAATCCGAGCTATACCGCCGCATCGTGGGTCGCGGTTCAAGCTCCGCGCCCTCGGCCGTGTCTACCCGATCCGTTCCAACCCACCCATATATGATCGAAGCGCATCAGGGATGACGACGCTGCCGTCTTTCTGCTGGTAATTTTCCAGTACGGCGACGAGAGTGCGACCGACGGCTAAACCGGAACCGTTGAGGGTATGGACGAAGATCGGCCTCCCCTTGTTTTCTTTGCGGTAGCGGATATTGGCGCGACGGGCTTGGAAATCTTCGCAGTTGGAACAGGAGCTTATTTCCCGGTAAGTATTTTGTCCCGGCACCCAGACTTCGAGATCGTAGGTTTTTGCCGATCCGAAACCGAGGTCTCCAGTACAGAGTTCGACAACACGATATGGAATCTTTAGGCGTTTTAGAACTTCCTCGGCGTTCCGAACCATGCTCTCCAACTCGTCATAAGAAGTTTCCGGCTCCGTGAATTTCACCATCTCGACTTTGTTGAATTGGTGCAGGCGTATCAGCCCGCGCACGTCTTTGCCGTAAGAGCCCGCTTCGCTGCGAAAACATGGTGTGTAGGCGACATATTTGATCGGCAGATCCTCGCGCTCGATCATCTCGTCACGATGGAGATTGGTAAGTGGAACTTCAGCGGTCGGAATAAGAAAGTACTCTCCTTGAGCCAAACGAAACAAATCTTCTTCGAATTTCGGCAGCTGACCCGTACCAATCAAGGCGGTACGATTCACCAGGGCGGGCGGAATCATTTCCTTGTAAGCGTGCTCTTGGGTGTGCAAATCCAGCATGAAATTAATGAGCGCTCGCTCCAGCCTTGCCCCAGCATCGCGATAAACAGCGAAGCGAGCGCCGGCGATCTTAGCGGCGCGCTCGAAATCAAGAATACCGAGCTCCTCGCCGATATCCCAGTGATTCTTGGGCTCGAAGTCGAACTTAGGAAGGTCACCCCACCGGCGAGTCTCCTTATTGTCATCCGCGTTTTTTCCGACTGGCACGCCGGGATTGGGAAGGTTCGGCAGCGTCAACATGAATTGCTCGAACCTCGCCTCGATCTCTGCCAGCGGCCCTTCGGCGATTCGAATGTCTTCGCTCACTTCTTCGACATCGCGCATGAGCGCCGTCGCGTCGCCGGCGTTTTTTTTGATCTTACCAATCTCGCCGGACAGACGATTTTTCTTTTCCTTGAGGCGCTCGATGTTCGCCAGCGCCTCACGGCGTTCGCGGTCGACGGCGACAAACTCATTCCAATCAATCTCCGCGCCGCGCGTCGCCATGCGGGTCTTTACCTCGTCCAAGTTTTCCCGCATAAGCTTTACATCCAGCATTCTATTTCCTTATGACAGCTCGAAAGCGTTCTCGATATGTTCGACCAACGGCTCGCCCCCCGGCCAGGAAATCCCCACGACGTCGAATCTCGCATCGCGCTGATGGAGCTTCTTTTCATTCAGGAAGTACTGGGCCGCCTGAATCATTTTCTGTTGCTTGCGAAACTCCACTGCCTCGAACGGTGAACCGAAACCGTGCCCGGTTCGAGTCTTCACTTCGACGAATACAATAACACGCCGATCCAAAACAATAAGGTCCAACTCAGCGCCTCTGCAGCGATAGTTACGCTCGACAATCTTGTAGCCCTTCTTTTTGAGATATTGTTCCGCGAGACGCTCGCCTTCTTTTCCCAGCAACTGCTTGGAGTCATTCACACTCATCATCCACCACCGCAGCGCTTATATCCGCCGTCACCGCCCAATCGCGCACCGGCTGGAAGCTCTGCCGGTGAATCGGTGACGGTCCGTGACGGCGCAGCGCCTCCAGATGAGCCGCGCAGGCATAACCTTTATGAGCGGCGAAGCCGTACTTCGGATAGTGCTTATCGAGCTCGACCATCATCTCATCGCGCGCGACTTTGGCAATGATCGAGGCCGCCGCGATCGAAAGACATATCAGGTCTCCCTTGATGATGGTTTTTTGGTACAGCCATCCTCCCGCATAGGATTTGGAATTAAGAATCAGCTCTCGCGGGATGATCTGATTCCCATCGATCAACAAACAATCGGGTGGAGCCTTCAAGCAATCGAGGGCCTTGACCATGGCCAAAAGGCTGGCTTGGAGAATATTGATGCGATCAATTTCTTCCACCTCGACTACGCCAACCCCCCAGCCCTCCGCAATTTCACAAATGAGCGGCGACAATTTTTCCCGTTGTTTGGGTGTAAGCAGTTTTGAGTCTTTAATCTCAGGATGGGAAAAGCCCCGCGGCAAGATCACCACCGCGGCAACTACTGGACCGGCGAGTGGTCCCCTGCCGACTTCATCCGCTCCCGCGACGCATTTGAAGCCGCGGGCATAGCCTTGCTCCTCGAAAGGACGAAACCGGATGGGCTTCGATCCGATCCCCAACAACATCTGCCCGCTCTTCATTGGCCCTCATTTTTAACGAAAAGGTTCTCTAACTGCAATAAAAATCGCTGCCGCGACAGCGCGGAGGCCCAACATATTGGCAATGGAGGCGAGCTTATGTTAAAAAATTTCCATGAAATTGACTCGTGATGAGGTGCAGCGCGTCGCGGTTTTAGCGCGACTCCGGCTAACCCCAAAGGAAGAAACTCAGCTCACCGAACAGCTCAATCATATTTTGGCATACATGGAGAAGCTCGCTGAATTAGATACGTCAAACATTGAGCCGTTCAGCCATGAAGCCGATACTGTCAACGCTTTCCGCGAAGACAGAGTTACAAATCGTCCCGATGCGGACGCTCTTCTAGCCAACGCGCCCGACCGGGACAACACTTTCTTCAAAGTTCCCAAGATCATCGAATGAGCCTCGCTGCACTCACGCTCGACGATGCCGGCAAAAGATTACGCAAACGTGAGTTTTCCTCCCTAGAGCTCACCGAAGCCGTGTTTCAACGCATCGCCGCTTCAGACGATAAAATCCACGCCTACTTGACCATCGTGCGCGACGCCGCGTTGGAGCAGGCCCGACAGGCAGACGAACGTCTCAAGCAGGATAGCGGCATATCGCCGCTTCTGGGAATCCCCATCGCGGTAAAGGACAATTTTCTTACCTGCGGCCTGCGCACCACTTGCGCATCGAAAATTCTTGGCGAGTTCATTCCACCCTACGACGCGGCAACCGTGCAGAAACTTCGCGCCGCAGGCGCGGTCATTACGGGAAAGACCAATCTCGATGAATTCGCCATGGGCTCGTCGGTGGAGAATTCGGCGTTCTTTCCGACGCGTAACCCGTGGAATCTCGAGCGCATACCCGGTGGCTCTTCCGGCGGCTCCGCCGCGGCCGTGGCCTCAGATCAGTGCATCGCCGCGTTGGGTACTGACACCGGCGGTTCGATTCGCCAGCCTGCGGCATGCTGCGGCATCGTCGGACTGAAGCCGACCTACGGACGCGTGAGCCGCTACGGCATCGTCGCCTTTGCGTCGTCCATGGATCAGGTCGGCCCGATGACCAAAGACGTCCGCGACGCGGCGCTCTTGCTGGAAGCCATCGCGGGATACGATCCGGGCGATTCCACTTCGGTGAATCGAGCGGTGCCTCGATATGCCAGTTCGCTTACGGAACCGGTCAAAGGGCTTCGATTGGGCATTCCTAAAGAATACTTCGTCGCGGGGATGCAGGCGGAAGTCGAAAGAGCCGTACGCACGGCAATCCGCGAGCTGGAAAAAAGCGCGGCCGCGGTCGAAGAGATTTCCCTGCCGCACACGGAATATGCCGTTGCGGTCTATTACATCGTCGCCACCGCCGAGGCGAGCTCAAACTTGGCGCGCTACGACGGCATGCGCTACGGCCGTCGCGCCCAGGCCAAGGATCTCACGGAGACCTATATGATTAGCCGCGACGAAGGTTTCGGCGCCGAGGTCAAACGCCGGATCATGCTCGGCACCTACGCCTTGTCGGCGGGCTATTACGATGCCTACTATCTCAAAGCTCAAAAGGTCCGTACGCTTATCAAGCGAGACTTCGACGAGGCTTTCAAACGCTGCGATGTAATCGTGACGCCAACAGCGCCGACCACCGCGTTCAAGCTCGGCGAGAAAACCCAGGATCCGCTGCAGATGTATCTATCTGACATCTACACGATTTCGATTAATCTCGCGGGACTGCCGGCGCTTTCGTTACCCTGCGGTTTCGATCAGGACGGCATGCCGATCGGCCTGCAAATTATTGGCAAGCCTTTCGACGAATCGACGATATTCCGCGTCGCTTACAACTATGAGCAGGCCACGGAATGGCACAAAAAAAGACCGAGGATTGGGAATCGATGACGGACGATCGAGACTTGCTCTCCTCAATCATCGATTTTCAATTTGTCACGTGATGAAGTACGAGCCGGTCATAGGTCTAGAGGTCCACGCACAGCTGCTCACCGCATCAAAAATCTTCTGCGGCTGCTCGACAAAGTTCGGCCAAGCGCCGAACCAAAACACCTGTCCGGTATGCGCCGGGTTCCCCGGCGTGTTGCCGGTCTTGAACAAGAAAGTCGTCGAGTTTGCCATCAAGGCGGGACTGGCCACTTACTGCGACATCGCCCGCGTGAGCATACTTGCACGCAAGAACTATTTTTATCCGGATCTGCCCAAAGGCTATCAGATTAGCCAGTATGAGCGCCCGATTTGCACGAACGGTTACATAGAAGTGGACGTAAATGGGGCGCCAAAGCGCGTTCGCCTGACTCGTATTCACATGGAAGAAGACGCGGGAAAGAATATTCACGACGCCCACGGCGACTCGAGTCTCGTCGATCTCAATCGCGCCGGGGTGCCACTTCTGGAAATCGTTAGTGAACCCGATATCCGCACGCGCGAAGAAGCCGGCGCTTATCTTCGGACGCTGAGACAAATTGTCCGGTATCTCGGCATCTGCGATGGCAATATGGAGGAAGGTAGCTTTCGCTGCGACGCCAATGTTTCGGTCCGTCGGGCCGCGAGCGAGACCCTCGGAACCAAGATCGAAATCAAGAATCTCAACTCATTTAAAGCCGTCGAGAAAGCGCTCGACTACGAAATCGAACGACAGACCGACGTGCTATCGGACGGCGGCAAGCTGATCCAGGAAACCCGGCTGTGGGATGACAACCGCCAAGAAACCCGCTCCATGCGGTCGAAAGAATCGGCGCATGATTACCGTTATTTTCCCGATCCAGACCTGCTGCCACTATTGATCGACGACCGCTTGATTACTGAGATAAGCGCTACGCTGCCCGAACTTCCCGCCGTGCGCAAAGCCCGATTCATGTCCGATTACAGTCTTCCCGCGTACGACGCCGAATTGCTCACGAACCGGAGGGACATCGCTGATTATTTTGAATCAGCAGTGAAAACCCATACGAATCCGAAGGCACTCAGCAATTGGATCGTTGGCGACCTGTTTCGGGTCGTAAAGGAACGCAAACTCGACGAGCAACTGTATATCCCTAGCTGGCCGATAGCGGCGCAGCAATTGGCCGAGATGGTGCAACTGATCGATCAGGGTAAAATCAGCGGCAAAATTGCCAAGACAGTCTTTGAAGCGCTGTTGGATTCAGGCCACTCGCCACAGCAAATTGTCAGTGAAAAGGAGCTTGATCAAGTCTCGGATAGCGGCAGTATCGAGTCCGCCATCGATAAGGTCCTAGCGGCAAACGCCAAACAAGTTGAGCAATACAAGTCAGGCAATGAAAAAGTCTTTGGCTTTTTTGTCGGCCAGATTATGAAGGCGACTCATGGCAAGGCCAATCCACAGAAAGTGAACGAAATTCTACGTGAAAAATTAAAAGGTGGCGCGTGATCGTCGCAGGTGGCGTGAGAATCTATCTATTGCCCTACCCCTTCACTTCAGAACTGAATCGTTACGAAGAAGTAATTCCTGTATCACGGAATCGATGACCGGGCTTCCGGCCGAAAACCCTGCGGCAGATTGATAATGATACCGCTCAGTCCTTCTTGTTTGAATGTCCGCAGTTGCCGTTCCGCGTCGTCCCGTACAGCAAAGTTTCCGAGTCTCACTCGAAGAGCTCCCTCTGCGCCAGCTTCCGTGACTGAAACTGCATAGCCGCGTTGCTCCATCGTTTCTGCCCAGCGGCGGGCTTTCTCTTTGTCGTTGAAGCCAAGCTGAATGATAAAACCCTCCAACGTTTTCGGCGCAGGCCGGGCCGGCGGCTTTTTATCGGGAATTATTTCAGCCGGCTTTCTCAGCAACGCGATCTGTTCGCCCGCTGATTTTTCAGCCGTGGTGTCCCGCTGCTGTGGCTCTGAGACGGCCGCGGGTGCTGACTTGGCTTCAAGTACCGGCGTGTCAACTTTCGCGGCGCCAGTCGCAGGGATCGGCTTCACTTTTTCCGCCACCGCGGTTTTGACTGCAACCGGGGCCGGAGGTGTAATTTTTTTGGGAGTTTCGCCAGCTGAGGTTTTATTGTCGATTAGTACTTTTGCTGTCTGGGCCGGTTCCGACTCTCGAGCTTTCACACCAGGAATATTTTCCTTGGGTCCTTTCGTTGCCGGTGTCGATGATTTTACCTCTTGCGGCTGCGCTTCCGACTTTGCGATTGGCGCCGCGGGAGTCGCTGCCTTTGCTTCGACCGGACGCAGCGGTTCGGTGGATTTCACCACCACTGGCACCTCGGTCTTGGTCGCCTCGCGTGTCTTTGCTTCGAGAAATTTCTCTGTCAACGTCGGCGACGTGATCTCTCGGCGGGGCGCAGTCAATGGCACCGGCGATTCAGCCTTTGCCACAATTGTTGGCGGTTCAGAGTTCTTTTTCACTTCCTTCTGCTGAGCGACCGAAGATGTTTCGGCCGGTATTTTCGCCACGGCGGCTTCCCGCTGCTTCTCATTTGACACACTCTCGGGTTTTTTTGCCTCGGTCGCGGTTTTTCCCGGTGTCGCGGCAGATGCCGGCTTGGACGCTTCGATAACTCGTTGCCCGTCCGCTTCATTCTTTTTCACGGCAACAACCGGCGTTCGCGTTGGTGCTGCGGCTGTTACTTCTCGCGTCTCTTCACTTTTCTTGCTCGGCGCATCGCTATCTACTCTTGCCGCTGGTGTTGGCGAAACCGCAGGAGCTTTTTTCTCGGCCAGGGGGGCTGCAGACGTGGCCTCAGCTGGGGGTGGTATTACCTCTTCTACTCGTGGCGAGGATGGTACTGGCGGTATTGGCGCGAGCGCAATTGGTTCAGGCTTTGATTCATTTACCGGCGCTCCTGGAACTGTGTTTTCCGTGCGTTTGCTTACTACAGCCGGCTCGGCGCGTGCCGCCGCCACGGGCGCCAACTCTTCCTGCGCGTCAACCGCCTTAACATCTGACTTGGCCGCGGATGGAATAGTGTTCTTCGCCGGCGCGACCGGCTTCGTAGATTCTACTTTAGCTTCTGGGCGTTTCACCTCTACAATCGTTGAGTTTGTTGGTTGGCTAATGCCGGTCGCTTCCTTCTTGCCGGGTTCAGCTGTTGGTTCACGTTTTTGACTCGACTCTTTCGCTTCTGCCGGCGACGATGGGGCCGGAGTTGCGTTTGAGGCGGAGGGGGCCGGCACAGAGGTTAAATTATCTTCACGGATCGCCGGGCGGACATCCGGCCGGGCTTCCTGCGGCTGATAGGAAACCAGTGTCAGTGGCCCATCTTCTTCAACGGAAAAAATTACGGCATTTCCGAGCAAATCGTTTTGGTTAAGCTCATGCCGAATAAAATTGCGAACCCGATCCTTTGGCAAGTAGATAATCGCCCGCGCAATCGTGACGCGATTGCCTGCCGGTTCTGCGAGGATATTGCGCCACGCGAGATTCAAGCCGTATCCGCTGAGCTCCTTATCTTGATAGATATCGCTATCGCCGCTCAGAATCCCTAATACCTCCACCCCATATTGAGCAAAGAGACGCTGTACCTTGTCACTCAGCTCTCCCTTGGATTCGAAGGTCTCCGGAGTTGCCAGAACGACTTCAAGGTAGCGCTCATCAGCGGTCTTGGCGGCGGAATGAGTAAAGAAGCCTATACCACCGACCGATGAAATATTGTTGGCAAACTGGAGCGTGGACGTCTTCGGATTGCGCACGATCCGCTCGACCATCCGGTCCAAGTTTTCCTTATATTTGCCACCGAGATACCTAGCCTTTGCGGTACTGTAATAAGACGGCGGAGTGGCGATTAATCCTGTAGTGGCAGGTTTCTTTGGCGCACTATCGTCCAACAGCACACAGCCGATGGCCAGCAAGGGGAAAACCAGCAGTAATACTTTAATTTTTCGTCCGATCAAAATAACACCTCTAGATCCTCTGACGCCCGGGAGCCAAACTTTTCTTGACACAGTACCGCAATCACTTATAATGAAACGTCTTTTTGCAGGTTATACCGCAATATAATTGTTGCCGGATCTAAAGACAACATTTTTTTAAAAAAGAGAACGAATTATATGGCGATAGGCGAGCTGTTATTAACAAAAGGTGTCATAAACGCCGAGCAACTCAACAAGGTGCTCCAGCAGCAAAAAATTGCTGGAGGCCGTTTGGGCGACAACTTGGTTGCCCTCGGATACATTAGTCGCGCTGACTTAGAAGCGATACTTCAAGAACCTCCCGCTGTAGCAAAAAGCGTCGACCAAACCGGACTGGAGGGGAACTTTTTGCTCAACTGTCTCCTCCGGACGATGTATATTTCCGCACTGCAAACGATTCCGGAGCTCTCCGAACAGATCAAACTCACCCGCTGGGTCGTCGAAGAACTTTTGACCTTTGCCAAGAAAGAGGCGCTCGTCGAAATTCGTGGGCCCTCCGAAAAAAACTATAATATTATGCGCTACGCGCTCACCAACGCCGGCAAAGAAAGAGCCAGCGAGGCACTGCGCCGTTGCGAGTATATCGGCCCGGTCCCGGTGCCTTTAGAAACCTACCAGACGCAAGTTCAAAAGCAGACGATCACCAACGAAGTCATCAGCATCGATAAGCTCAAAAAAGCGCTCTCCCACCTGGTGCTTTCAGAGGACGTCGTTCGCCGCTTGGGGCCGGCGTCCAATTCCGGTCGCGCGATATTAGTTTACGGATCGGCGGGTAACGGTAAAACCTCCATCGCCGAAGCCCTGGTCAGCGCCTTTGAACAGCCGGTGTATATCCCGTACGCCATTGAAGCAGACGGTCAGATTATCAAGATCTACGATCCTTCGGTCCATGTGTTGTTTCCGACGAGCGACAACAACACCAACGGCGATTCTCACCCGATGTTTCTGCCACACCTCGAACACGATCCGCGCTGGGTGCGCTGCAAGCGGCCCTATCTCATATCGGGCGGCGAATTGACTCTCGAGATGCTCGATCTGGATTTTGATCCGCATTCGAAATACTATGAGGCGCCACTGCAGATGAAAGCGATCGGCGGCATCTTTGTTATCGACGACTTTGGGCGTCAGAGGGTACGGCCGCACGAACTGCTGAACCGCTGGATTTTTCCGTTGGAGCGGAAAGTCGATTATTTGACGCTTCATACCGGCAAGAAGTTTGCGTTGTTATTCGATCAACTGGTAATATTTGCAACGAACTTTCCGCCGGAGGAGCTGATGGATCCGGCGCAGTTGCGCCGCGTGCATTACAAGATGAAGATCAATCCGCCAACGGTAGAGGAATTCAAGGAAATTTTCCAGCGTATTTGCGATTCCTACGGCTTGGAATTTTCCGAAGAGACCATGGCCTACCTGCTCAACTCGTTTTACATCAAGTACAAAATCCCGTTTGCGGGTTTTCACCCAAAGTTCATTGCCGAACACGTCATCGCGGCCTGCAACTATCTTGGTACACCGCCGCGGATTAGCCGACAGCTTCTCGCGGATTCGCTCGAGAACATGGTTATTCTGCCGACCGCACCGACGCCAGATTAATCGCTCATGGCCAAGCCTCTCGCGCTCATCATTAACTCGACCGATTCGCCGCTCACGGGCATCTCCAAATTCGTCGAAGCGCGCGATTGCTCGGTGCACATCAGCCGCTCGATTGAAGAAGCCGAACGCGTGCTCATGGCTTTTCCCATCGAACAGCAAAAATTCATCTTCGCCGATCTGGCCGTTTGCCAAGACACGAGTTGGCACAGTTTCGCGCAACGATTGGGTGGCAGCTCCAGCAGTCTCGCGCTGATTTGCTACGATCCGCATCATCCTCAGGCACTCTACGGTTTATTCGGTCACGTCAGCCTACCACCCAGTGACAGCAACAACCTCCACACCATTAAAGCGCCGACGATGATCGGTGATACGCCTCAGTTCCATGAAGTTTTAAATTTGGCCAACCGATACGGCATGCACGATATTACCGTCTTGATTACCGGGGAGACCGGCACGGGCAAAGAAGTTATGGCCCAATATATCCATTGCCGTGGACCACGTGCCGACAGGCCTTTCGTGGGCTGCAACATGACGGCAATTCCTGAAACATTGGTCGAAAGCGAGCTCTTCGGTTACGTCAGGGGCGCATTTACGGGGGCCGATCGCAATAAAAAAGGCTTCATCGAGGCCGCCGAAGGCGGCACCTTGTTTTTAGACGAGATCGGTGATCTGGCGCCGGCAATCCAACTCAAACTGTTGCGCTTTCTCGAAACCCGACAATATTATCGGGTCGGCGAATCGATGCCCAAAGCGAGCGACGTTAGGATCATTGCCGCAACCAACAAGGAGCTCGAAGAAGCCATTCAGGGTAACGGTTTTCGCAAGGACCTCTACTTTCGACTTAACAGCGCACGTATTATTCTGCCACCGCTGCGCGAACGCAGAGAGGATATGATTCTGCTTATCGCCAACTTCGTTTACCAAGCCTGCAACCAATTTCAAAAGCCGTTGAAAAAATTGACCAGCTCCACCAAAGCGCTGTTTCTCGACTACCCCTGGCCGGGCAACATCAGGGAGCTCAAGAGTGTGATCGAAAGCGCCGTCATGGTTTCCGATGGTGACTACATCACGATCAGCGACCTGCCGATGAACTTGCAGCATTATGCAACTGGACGGCGCGAAGAGATCGGCACGAAGGCGATCCGCAACATAGAAGAGGGCGAACGAAACGTTATCGAGGAGGCGCTGCGCCAGACCAATGGAAACAAGGCCAAGGCAGCGGAGGCGCTGGGCATTTCGACCCGCACGCTGTATCGCAAGCTTGAGAAATTTGCTTTGGCAAGTTTTTGAAAATTCTCGCCGAGGCAAACTTGGCTCGCGCAACATTTGCCACTGCCCTGCTCTTGGTTTCTCTGTCGCCGATCTCTTACGTACATCCGCAATCTGATCCTGCACGAGAAACCGCCGAAAAATCGGCCGGCATTCACATCTATGCCACACCCGACGATAGCACGCCGCCAATCGCAGCACTCTTGGCCGGCGAGAGCACGACGCCGCTCGGGGAATCTCAAGGAACTGGCGGTATCAAGTGGTATTTAATCAAAACCAAAAGCGGCGTGGTCGGTTGGATTAAACAGGGCGACAGCGAGCAGTCTAAGAAAGTCGACAGCTTTTTCAAGTCATTGCCGCGAGAAACCTCCGCAACCGCGGTTTCCCTTCCCAGCGTGTCTTCTGCTGCAGCCCCACGTGGCGCGATCATGGTTCCAATACTTATGGCAGGGGGTTCGGCGATCGTGTCAGTGACATTTAACCAAACGATCCGCGGCAACTTGATGCTTGATACCGGGGCATCGAACACAGTGATTTCCCGGCGCCTGGCGAATCTCTTATCCCTCCGTGCGACCGGTAAGCAAGTTTTCCATACCGCGGGCGGCTTGATCTCAGTGATGCTAGCCCCCCTTCAATCACTCAAGGTCGGTGACGCCGAAGTTAACAATTTGATCGTGGCGGTTCATGACTTTTCTCCCAACCCAAGATTGGAAGGCTTATTGGGGATGGATTTTCTTAGCCGCTACCAGGTTGGACTAGATTCACAAAGACAGATTTTAGTACTCGCGCCGCGTTAGCCAGCCATCGAATTCCGCAGGAAAACCAAAAACATAGAGCAATTTTTGCTCGTACAATTTTGTTCGCGCTGAACAGAATTGGTGGAATTATCTAGCATTTTCTGGACAAAGATGTCTATAGAGCACTGAAAACACAGATGTTTTCGACAGGGCATTCGTGGCAACTGTTTTGCTTAGTTGATAACAGGTGTTCCAGCCCCTACGGTAACGTTCGTAGTAGGGACAATTAGCCCCATGCTCCCAGCTCAGAAAGAAGAAACCGTGCCCGCGAATCTTGCCGCGCCACAACTTGGTGGGTTTGGCAAGGTGCTTAACTCTATCCAAGGACTACAACAGCGGCTCGACGATTTTTCTGTCGAAGACGTGAGTCGTGCGCAAGCCAAGGCAGAGAACTTGATTCGAGAGCTTTCCCTCTTGCAGTTGAAGTTGACTGGCCTGGCGGTCATGGGCCAGGCGCTAACTGATGTGATTCGGACGATCGAGGCAATTCCGGATGAAAACTTCGACCTGGCTGATGCCGACAGCTTGGAAAAGTACCCAACGCTCCATGCGTTGGCCGCAGCGGACAAGCTGGTCCAGCTTATCAGAGTCCGTGCACATCGCTTCGCCATTTATATCGACCAATTGAATGCCGCGCGTGAAAGCGCAGCAGCGATTACAGTCAGTTCCGATCAGGAGAGTATGAAAGCACTCCCGAGCCCATTATTACAACTGGAAGCAAGTCCGGCCGCCGAAGCAAACGCCGCCGTGCTCCGATCCACGGCACTGACCGAGACGGACGAGGAACTCGTCCCTGCTGCCACGGCTGAAGTACCTCAAATCGTTGAGAAAGCAGATCTACTACCGCCATCAACGCGAAACGTCGTAACAAAAACAAGTGATCAAGGCGCCACAAATGCAACCTTGGCTGAGCGTCCCCAAGATGAGACCCGTGGAAAGAAAACCACCCCTGCGGCAAACTCAAATTTCAATCAGCGTCTACTCGACGATCTGATTCATAACTACGGCGATTTTGCCGGCTCGCCGAATTTGTCCGCGCCGCGAAAAGCACCAAAGCCTGCGACGCAGAAAGCCTCCGAACATAAAATTGCAACAGTTTCTCCGGCGCTGACACCCACGTTGCGTGAAGTGGCGCGGAGCGACTTCGCGATGCCTGAGGAAGTATCGGCCAAAGTTAGGCAAACCGAAATCATTTCCTCCCTCGAAGCGCAACAGCCTAAGCCGGCTGAGGAAAACGTCACAAACTTGACAAAACAAGGCGAGATCGATCGCCAGCTAAAAAGTATTATCAAAGATTATGGCGAATACGACCTATACCAGCGCCACAACCCGCTAAACCTAAAAGTAGCAGGTATCGTAGCGTTTGCCCTCTTAGCTTTGGTTTTGGGTGGTTTTTATTTTCTCAAATCTCCAGCCCCGGAAACATCGGTTCCAGCCAATTCAGCCGTGCAATCGGAGGTGAAATCGTCTTCCGTTCTGTCGGGAAGTAACTCTAGCGCGAATTCGGCTCCCGGACGCGCGAGCGGCCACGAAGTAACCGGCAATGCCGGCACAGGCGAGCGGCCGTCGAGCGCAGTTACAAATACGAAGCAAAAGAAATAGGAGAAAGTTGGATATGAAGAACGATTTGCAAAATCTCACCGAAGATATTTCCCGGCTCTATGAGGACATCACGCAAAAGACCGAGTCGCTCGGACAGATCGACAGCATCACGCGTCTGTACGACGAACTGCAGTCGCAACTACAAGGAATCTCCACCGAGGAAGTGGATCTGCTCCAGAGTCAAATAAAATCGACTCTCGAGCAAATGGTGGGAATCAGCAAGAGCCTCGCGGTCATCAAGACTTTGAAGGTTACCCTGAACGGCCACGACGAGCTGGCTGACTTGGCCAAGAAAGTCTCGGGCGTGAAGGATGGGAAACGCTCCATGGAGGACCGTTAACGAATCCGATTCACTAACGGACGGACGTCATGCAAGGAAATCTTTCACATATCAGCTTAACCGACCTCCTACTGCTTGCCACCAGTGGCAAGAAATCAGGAGTGCTGAAGCTTGCCCGCGGCAAAGAAACGGTTGAAGTTTATTTGACCGAGGGAAAAATCGTTCACGCTACCTGCCCCATTGGGGAAGGCGATAAAGCATTGCTATATCCCGTGACTTGGGGCGAGGGAACATTTAATCTACATCCCAACGGCAAAGCGCCTGCGGCGACGATCAACAAAACATCTGACGAGATTCTCGATGAAGTCAAAGCGATGACGCGCGAGTGGGAAACCATTCTCGATGTAATCCCCTCCGGCAAAGCGGTCTTTCGAATCGCCAATTTACCCGAAGATAACACAGGCCCGATCACCATACCGAACGTGGGCTGGCGTGTACTGAGCAAACTCGACGGCCTGCGTACTGTGCAGGAAATCGCCGAGATCCTGCGCATTCCCTTCGCCTACATCGCCAAGGTGGTTTTTAGCTTGTACCAAGCCGGTCTCGCCGAACCGGCTGGATCAATCACAAAACCAGCTGCCGATATCGTGCCGCCTGCGTTACTGAATCGTGTAGCGAGCATTTTGACCGAAGTGATCGGCCCGATGGCCCCACTAGTATTGCGCGATCAGATTGAAGCGTTGGGCGAGTCGCCGGACAATCTGCCGGAGGCGAAGCTTGACGAGCTGATCAGCCTCGTGGGTCGCGAGATCTCCGACGGTAAGCTAAAGAGCAAGTTCGAGGAATCGATGTTCCAGGAAATCTCGAACTTCAAACGTTTCTAACGCCACCAATCGCCAACTCTCTGGAGGAATGACGATGCCTCAGGAAATCGCGTCTATGGAAAGTTCAAAATTTTTCAAGCAGCTCAACATCGGCTGGCAGCGCGGCGGTCTCAAATGGAAAATCAGCACGACGTTTAGCGGACTCATACTAGTTTTGGGACTGCTCGTCATCGGTATTGTCTACTATTTTACCGACAATGCATTGCAAAGGCAGGTCGATCTCCGCTCCACCGCTCTAGCCTCCAACCTGGCGGACGCCGCCGCTCCTTTGGTGACACGCAAGGGCATGCTGGAACTTGATGCGCTCGTAGGCAAGTATGGCCGCCTGGACGGCGTCGCCTACGCTTTGATCCAGGATCCCAAAGGCGAGATGCTGGCGAGCAGCATGCAGCCCTTCCCCATCGAATTAAAAGACGCGAGTGGATCCTCCACCGCATCGCGAGTGACCAGAGTACGTGGCAAGAGCGTTTACGAAACCCGTTCGCCGCTGCTCGACGGGCAGCTCGGAACCGTGCGCGTCGGACTGTGGCAAGAAACCGTGCAAAACGATATGCGTGCCACGTTGTTACCAATTATCGGGCTGATCATCGCCTGCCTTGCCCTCGGGGTTGGCTTATCGATCATGCTCGCTAGCAAAACGATCCGGCCGATTTTGGACTTGAAGGCCATCGCTGATGAGATCAGCCGCGGCCGTCTCGACACAACGGTTTCCATCCAGAGCAATGACGAGGTCGGTGAATTGGGTCGGTCTCTGGAGAGAATGAGAGCGAGCTTGAAAGCGGCGATGACTCGTCTAAATCGCGAATAAGCAGCCATTAAGGGCTTAACAAGGAGAAAATCGATGGGAAAACATTTCAAGTCCATGCCAGGGCGATTTGCTCTTCTAATGACAGTCACTATGTTCAGTGCAGTCGTCATGATGCTGCCGTCGGCATCGTTGGCAGCCGATCGGCCGTTACAAAAAATCAATGTTGCCTACAGCTCTATATCTGGAAACCAGGCGGCTCTGTGGGTGAGTCAGGACAAGGGCTTTTTCCGAAAATATGGTCTGGAAGTACAAGCAGTGCTAATCGAGTCGGGCACTACAACCGCTCAAGCTTTGGTTGCCAGCGACATCAGCTTCGCTAACGTCGCCGGGCCCGCTGTTATTCAAAGTAATCTGCGCGGCGCGGACACGGTCATTATCGCGGGAGTGATCAACACGCTCACGTTCCAGCTTTACACAGAAAAGGGCATCACCCGACCGGATCAATTTAAGGGCAAAGCCGTGGCGGTCACTCGCTACGGATCGGCGACGGATTTCGCGATGCGCTACGCGCTGGATAAGTACGGCGTGGATGTCAACAAAGAGGTGACAATCCTTCAGATGGGCAACCAGCCTGCTCAGCTTGCGGCATTGGAAGCCGGCAAAGTCCAAGGGGCCATGCTATCTGCGCCGACTTCGATCAGAGCCAAAAAGATGGGATTTCCCATGCTCGCCGATCTTCAGATGCTCGGATTGGAATACCAACATACCAGCATCGCAACGACCCGAGCCTTGCTCAAATCGAAGCCTGATTTAGCGCGGGACTTCATGCGCGCTTACATTGAAGGGATTCAATACGCCAAGACCCACCGAAAGGAAACAATCGATGTCTTAGTCAAGTATCTGCGAACGGATGAGAAGGAGGTGTTAGACGACACTTATGAGTCGATCGTTTTAATGCTCATGCCCGAAAAACCGTATCCGACGCTGAAAGGCGTGCAGACTATTTTGCGCGAATTGGGCGCGAAAGATCCGGTGGCTCGTTCGGCCAAGCCTGAACAGTTTGTCGACGCCAGCGTGATCAAAGAACTCGACAGCTCGGGATTTATCGATCGAGTTTATAAATCCGCCCCGATGGTGGCCAAGGCGCAGCCCAAAAGCGAGCCCGCGGCTACGCCCGCGGTAGCCAAGGTGCCGCTCAGCGAAGCCAAGACCAAGCCGGTTGGCGGCGAGGAAAAAGCCAAGCCCGTCGCCAAGCAGGTGCCGGCGGCGGGTGATAAAGCCCAGGCGTCTGTATCGGTCGCTAAACCCGGTTCTCAGGAATATACGGTGAAAGCCGGCGATACCCTCAGCAGGCTCGCAGACCAATTCTACAACGCTCCCAACAAGTGGGAAAAAATATACGAAGCCAACAGAGACCTACTCAAGAATCCGAACTATATCTATGTCGGCATGAAGCTGATGATCCCTGCGGACGGCAAATCGAGTTAGAAAACAGAATTAGTTAGTCGAAAGAGCCGGTCGCTCTGTGCGCTCGGCTCTTTTTTTTGGTTCTCTTTCCAACGCGATAACGCTCAATCCATTGAGCACACCGACCCGTCGGTGATGTAAGCCCGTGGAGGTTCATCAAACCAGCTTTTTCAGGTAGGCAAAATTATCGATCACGCGGAAATCCTTTTGGTAAGCATGTAGATTTTCGCCGATCTGTTCGATTTGCTCATCGCCGATATTTCCTAG
>VBKY01000283.1:11289-17661 GCA_005879255.1 Deltaproteobacteria bacterium | reverse complement strand
TGGTCCGCGGCGCGTCGGCGCTGATTCTTGGGGCGACGTTTAAAGAAGATGTCAGCGATATGCGCAACACCCGGGTCACCGAGGTGGTGCAGGAACTCGAGAACAACGAGGTCAATGTCAATGTTTACGATCCGTTTGTCGGCTCCGGTGAACTACAGAAATACAACATGCACGGGATAAAGAATCCCTTTGGGTCAAAAGAGAAATTCGACGCCGTTGTCTTGGCAGTGCCGCACCGAATGTTCCTGGATATGCCGCCGGAAGCCTACGTTGGTCTGATGCGCAACGGCGGCAAACCGGCCGTGTTCGTCGATATCAAAGGCGTTCATCGCGATGCCGGAGCCAAGAGCAACGTCCTGTACTGGAGCCTGTAGTGAAGGACGATGATAACCGCCCGCAGCTCGACGTGCTGATCGTCACGGGAATTTTCCCGCCGGACATCGGCGGACCTGCCACCTATGTGCCTGAGATTAGCAGCGAGCTAGTGAAGCGAGGGCATAAAGTTACGGTGGTCACTCTCAGTGACAGACTCGATCACAATGACCGTTCGTATAGTTTTCGCGTGCATCGGATCCAGCGAAGTCTCTTCAAGCCGTTGCGAGTCCTGATTACTGTCATGCGCATTTTCAGAGAAGGACGACATGCACAAGTCCTCTATGTCAACGGGCTCTATCTGGAAGCCGTTGTCGCGAACTTCTTTCTCTGCAAGCCTCTGGTGCAAAAAATCGTCGGCGACTGGGCATGGGAACGCGCCACGAACAAGGGTTGGGTTAAGGACACATTCGAGGAATTTCAAAAGCGCGGGTACGGTTTGAAAGTAGAGTTTTTAAAAAGTCTAAGAAGTTTTTGCGTTCGCCGAACGGATGCAGTGATCGTCCCGAGCCAGTATTTAGCCAGTGCGGTAACCCATTGGGGCGTGCCGGATACTAAGACAATCGTTGTCTATAACGCGGTCGAGTTACCTTCATTGGCATGTTCCACCATACCGTTATCGACTCGATTTAAGATCGTGACAGTCGGGCGGTTAGTCCCATGGAAACAGCTCGACCATCTGATCGAGGCAGTTAATGAGTGTGAAGACGCGGGTTTGGTTATTGTGGGCGATGGCCCTGAGCGAGGCCGGCTGGAGGCACTGCGCGGCAGCGTCAATTGGCCGATCGGGTTTATTTTGCCGGGCAAAGAAGCAAAGAGGAGACGTTTGCTTTGATGGCCGCGTGCGATCTTTTTGTGCTGAATTCGACCTATGAGGGATTTCCGCATGTGGTACTGGAGGCAATGTGTGCTGGGTTGCCCGTCGTCGCCACGGAGGTTGGCGGGACACCGGAGTTAGTGCGCGACGGGGAAAATGGTTTGCTTATATCTCCCAATGCCAACGGCGCACTCTCGAAGACTCTCATGAAGCTCCTGTCCTCTTCAGAAGAAAGACAAAGGTTAGCCGCTAGTGCTCGGGAAACCACGCATCGATTTCGACGGTGCGCGATGATTGAAGCAACGGAAGCCATACTGCAAGGCCGTACATTCTAGCATTCCCAGCGGTGGCGATCTGAGAGTTGGATGCTGCCGATCATTTTTGATTGCAACGGTTTATGCGTTGAGGACGGAAGTTTGTCATTTTTATCATTGGTCAACCGTCACAGCAGCGGTTTCCGACGTTCGGCGATGATAGAACAGACCGAGGCTGCGGCGCTGCAGGCCTGCGCCCACTTGCAAGGTGAGCAATGAGCAGCGATGCAGATTTGACCCTTGAAGCTATCCCGAATGGTACAGGTCTTGTTCTTGATCTAGGGGGAAACCAAGGCATGTTAAGGCAGCCGCTGGAGGAGCGTGGTTATCGCTATATCAACCTCGACTTTCGCCACTTCGGAAGTGGGGAACCTTCACTCCTCGGAGATGCCCATCAGTTGCCTTTCAAAGATGATGCCTTAGACATGGTTGTAAGTAAGGATACTCTGGAACACTTCATTCAGCCTTGGGCGGCGGTGAAAGAGGTGCATAGAGTATTGAAAACAGGAGGGCAATTCGTCATCTGGGTTCCATGGATGCATCCCTTTCATGAAGATGACTTTTATCGTTACAGCCCGCTAGGGTTGAGGTCTCTCTTAAAGGATTTTGACCTTGTCGCTTTTGAAAGTCCCTTATGGGTGTTCACCGTGGTCGGCATGGCTGTGGAAGAAGCCTTAAAGCGCATGCATCTTGGCCTCATAGCGGAGCGCATCAGGCCATTGTGCGGACTGATTGACCGCGTCTTTACGCGGCGGCAAAAGCATCCCGCCAGCTTCGCTTCAGCTTACCGGATTGTTGCACGCAAACGGGACAAAAGGGATCAATGACCGGACAAACAGTATCATGACTGCTTGCGATCTACTCGTGCTGAATTCTACTCATGAAGGATTTCCGCACGTGCTGCTGGAGGCGATGTACGCCGGGTTACCTGTCGTTGCTACAGCGGTTGGTGGCACACCGGAATTGGTGCGCGACGGGGAAAATGGTTTGCTTATTTCTTCCAATGCCAACGGCGCACTCTCGAAGACTCTTCTGAAGCTCCTGTCTTCTTCAGAAGAAAGACAAAGGTTAGCGGCCGGTGGTCGGGAAACAACCCAAAGATTTCAACGGTCTGGTCGCCGATGATTGAGGCGACGGAAGCGGCGCTACGAGCCCGCGTATTTTAGCATTCCTTGCGGTGGCGAATTGACAGTTGGATGCTGCGGGTCATTTATTTGCGCAACGCTTTATGCGTTAAGGACGGAAGTTTGTCATTTTTATCATTGGGTCAACCGTCACATCAGCGACCATCGAAACCGTGAACCTTAATTATCGGCGACACGCCAGGGTGCGGCGGAAGACTAGAGAACAAACCAAACACCGAAAAGACGAAACATTAAAAGTGTTGGATGTTGGAGCGAAAGTGACTGACAAAGTGGAGACTCTGTACAAAAACTTATCATTCATCGGGAAATCCCGACGCGATTCACAAGAAATTCCATCACCCGTGGCCACCGCTGAGAAATGGGACCTGATCATTCGGGCTAAAACCGGCTGGTTCGACCTGCACCTGTCCGACCTGTGGCGGTATCGCGACCTCACGCTGTTGTTCGTATGGCGCGATTTTGTGGCCCAATACAAGCAGACCATCCTTGGCCCATTGTGGCATCTCATCCAGCCGCTTTTTACGACAGCGCTTTTCACTCTAGTATTTAGCCGTGTCGCCAAACTTTCCACGGACCGTCTGCCGCCGGTGCTCTTCTATATGGCGGGAGTGAGCTGCTGGAACTATTTCGCGGAATGTTTGAACCGAACCTCCGCCACCTTCATTCAAAACGCCGCTATATTCGGCAAGGTCTATTTCCCGCGACTTTCCGTCCCGGTTTCTGTAGTTCTTTCCAATATCATCAAGTTTGCTATTCAATTCGCACTTTTTCTGGTTTTCGTAGGATTTTATTACAGCCAAGGCGCTGCCATTCGACCGAACATCTACGTGCTGCTAACGCCTGTGCTTCTTTTGATCATGGCGGCTTTGGGACTCGGCCTCGGCATCATTGTTTCGTCGCTCACTACCAAATACCGCGATCTCCAGGTGTTGGTGACCTTTGGTGTCCAACTGCTCATGTTTGTGACGCCGGTTATTTATCCCGTCTCGATGCTCTCACAGCAATACCGTTGGTTGATTTTAGCGAATCCAATGACTGCTCTAGTTGAGACCTTTCGCTATTCGTTCCTCGGCGCCGGCACCTTTGACCTCTGGCACCTAATTTATAGCGCCGGCGTTACCTTGATGATCCTGTGCATCGGAGTAGTTCTCTTCAACCACGTCGAGCGAACGTTTATGGACACGGTGTAGCCAGTCCATTCCGATCTCAGACCACTGACATCTGACAAATGTCCTTTGACCTCTGATCTCTGATTCCGTTATGTCCGACAGCGTCATTGAGATAGATAATCTTTGGAAGAAGTACTGCCTTGGCGCTTTCGGTACCGGCACTCTAAGGCATGATTTCAACCGCTGGTGGCACCGTGTGCGCGGCAAGCCCGATCCGTATACGAAAGTCGGCCAGGTCCAGAAATCAGAAGTCAGAAGCCGCAGTTTAGAACCGACTTCTGATCTCTGCCCGCTGACCTCTGAGGTACCCTTAGGCGATGACGAAATCTGGGCGTTGCGCGGAGTCTCAATTGAAGTAAAACAGGGCGAAATCCTCGGCATCATCGGGCGCAACGGTGCGGGGAAAAGCACGTTGTTGAAAATTCTTTCCCGTGTTACAGCACCGACCAGTGGAGAGGTGCGGGTAAAAGGGCGAATTGCCAGTCTGCTGGAAGTGGGCACGGGTTTTCATCCGGAACTCACCGGACGCGAGAATATTTTTCTCAACGGGGCGATTCTCGGCATGACGAAGGCCGAGATATGGAGCAAGCTAGATGAAATCGTCGCTTTTGCTGAGATCGAGAAGTTCCTTGACACTCCGGTTAAGCGCTACTCCTCCGGTATGTATGTGCGACTTGCTTTTGCTGTGGCTGCTCACCTGGAGCCGGAGATTCTGCTGGTGGACGAGGTATTAGCCGTTGGAGATGCAGCATTCCAGAAGAAATGTCTCGGAAAAATGAGTGATGTGGCGAAGCAAGGACGAACGGTTCTGTTTGTGAGCCATAATATGGCGGTCGTTCGCAAACTGTGCAACGGCGCAATACTGCTTGATCAAGGTAGAAAAGTACTATCTGGGGATACTGGAGTAGTTCTTCAAAAGTACGTAGAAAACGGCGCGCGTACGGAACTGATCTACAAAATTCCGGCACCCAAAGAGGAAAATCCGCCAGGTTGGGCAAAAACGCTTACCGTCGAAGATAGTACAGGCAAACCGACATTTGCTATTCCAGTAGGGCAACCATGGCAGGTGCGCGTCCGCTTTGACATAGCGCGAACGACAGAGAGCTTCATCATCGCATTGGGGCTTCGTACGACCGAAGACTTTGTCCTTCGGACGAGCTGGAGTGAAGCCCGCGATTTAGAAGCAGGCGCTTATGAAGCAGTATTTCGCGAAGAATCCATCTTTTTGGGAAGCGGTCATTATCCGATAGTTATCGGTCTTTCTACTCATGAGAGGCCATTTCATTATGTTGAGAATGCCGGAGTCTTGGACATCGCGGGATTCGCTGAAGGGATTAACCTGGTAAGAGTATCGAATGTGGGCGTCTTGCTGAATCCGCTCCGAACTGAAATCAGAAAGGTGTAATCGCTCAGGTCATGAAAACGCTATCTGACTACGCGCTGAATGTCTTTTCTCAATTCGGAGAAGATGGGATCGTTCAGAAGATTTTTGAGATTTTGAAAACGTCTTCTAAAATATGTATTGAATTTGGAGCCTGGGATGGTTTTTATCTTTCGAACACTGCGAATCTTTGGACGCGCGGTTGGAAAGGAATATTGATAGAGAGTGACAAAGAAAGATATGGCACCCTTGTCGAAAGTGTTAAGAAGTATAATTGCCGTTGCATAAACGCCAAGGTGACGCATGAAGGCAATAACACCCTTGAAAGGATCTTGCAGAGAGAGGCGCTCCTGAACGATGTAGACTTACTGTCAATCGATGTGGACGGCGATGATTACTACATTCTTGAAAGTCTACGAGAAATAAAGCCCAGGTTGATTATCTGTGAATATAATCCCACTATTCCAATGCATCTGGATCTTGTTGCCGAACCAGGAAATTACTTTGGCTGTTCAGCACTTTCACTAATTAGGCTGGCGGAAGCCAAAGGTTACAAACTCGTGGCTATGACAGATACCAATTGCTTCTTTGTCCAAGAGAAAGATTTTCACTCCTTCTCGGAGTATGAGACATCTTTGCAATTCTTAGGAACAACAAAGCATCTGACCTATCTCATCACAGGATATGCGGGAGATTATGTCGCTTCGCGTATGCCAATCTACGGCTGTACTGGCGCAACCAAGCAGAAACTCCGAGGGGAGTATTATTCTTTTCCAGCAGAAACCAAACGCCTCCTCTCTTAAATATCTGCTACTGGAAGTCTGCTATTGCCGGGTTGTACTCGATGTAGTTCTCCCGGTGTGATGAGACCCGAGGAAGTTTGGAGGAGAGACCGATCACTTCCAAGTGACTTGTTAATCGTCGACTGTGATCGAGATACTTCACATCGACTGAAAAGTATGTTCCTAGCTAGAATAGAACGATTGCTTCAGCGTCGCCGAGGTCGCATTGGTTCGGAAAGCAAGCAGGCCGGTCGAGTCGTTCCTTGGTTCCAAGTGAAGGGCGATAAGACGTTGAGGTTGCACTACGATCTAAATGAAGGGTCGACGGTGGTCGACCTGGGCGGATATGAAGGGCAATGGACCAGTGACATCTTCGCTATGTATGGTTGCAC
>VBKY01000283.1:0-11152 GCA_005879255.1 Deltaproteobacteria bacterium | reverse complement strand
ATAAGCAGTCCAAATTAACGACATCAGTCTCTTTGGTAAAAGCTAGTGAGTTTTTTACGCGCGCGGGCATTGAAACGATCGCGTTAATGAAGATCAATATCGAAGGAGGAGAATACGATCTCCTGGATCATCTAATTGAGACTGGATTCGTTAGTAGAATCGATAATATTCAAGTGCAATTTCACGACTTCGTCGCTGAGGCCGAGAGTAGAATGGTTAGGATTCAAGAACGGCTCAGCCAAACCCATGCAATAACATACCAATATCCCTTTGTATGGGAGAACTGGCGTAAGCTGTAACGCTACGACGAGTCGATATATCGAAGCGAATTATTCTTAATTTGACCCCGGCGACTGCGAGACATAACGATTAAGGGCACTATATGAACCAGCCATTATTACGTAAAGTACATGGCCGTGCCAGTTCTTCACTGGGACCTTGGCTTAAAGGTCGCATCGCAAGATTGTTGCACCAGCGAAAGTTGGTTAGCGATTGGACTCGTGCCGGTCGCCCGGTGCCGCCGCCGCATTTCGTTAAACAACAAGTTATTAAGAAGTACGCGAAGCGATATAATCTAAAAATATTTGTCGAAACTGGGACTTATTATGGAGACATGGTGGAAGCTATGAAAGGTTTGTTCAACAGAGTCATTACTGTTGAGCTAGGAGAGGATCTCTACAAACGCGCAACGGAAAGATTCAAACATGACAAGAACGTCCAAGTGATTCATGGCGATAGTGGTGCGGTGCTCGGAACACTTATCAATCAAATCGATAGCCCTGCGCTTTTTTGGTTGGACGGGCACTATTCTGAGGGAGATACAGCAAGGGGTGACAAAGACACCCCAATTCGCGACGAGTTAGTGCATATACTAAATAAGGATGATTTAAATCACGTGATTCTGATAGATGATGCTCGCTGTTTTGGAACAGAACAGGAATATCCGACGATAGTTGAGTTGACAACGTTCGTTCACTCTAAGAGACGAGGCGTAGAATTGTCTGTTTCCGATGACATCATCAGAATCGTGCCACTCGCGAAATGAGAACGAAGTCCAAAATAATTCCTATATTGTGAGTTATGCGTGGCAGTTAAAAAGGACCGATAGTTGAACCAAAGGGCGGCCGATAGACAGGCGTGCCGGATGATCATAGTAAGATTGATGGGTGGTCTGGGAAACCAGATGTTTCAATACGCGGCTGGATTGCGCTTGGCGCACCGGCATCAGACTGAACTGAAACTCGACCTTTCTTTCCTGATGGATCGCTCCCCGCGCGAAAACTTTGCCTATCGCGATTTTGATTTGGTAGTCTTCAGCTTTCCAACTTCAAGAGGCTCTCCGGAAGAAGTTCGGCAGTTTCGGTGTCTCAGAGAGTCGGGTTCAAGAAATTTTCTTCGGCGGATCGCAAATAAACTGACGCGGCGTCATTATTACTTTGAGCATCATCTTGCTTTTGATCCAAGTGTTCTGGAACTCCCAGACGAAACTTACTTGGAGGGCTACTTTCAGAACGAAAGCTATTTTTCGGACATCGAACAGATAGTCCGCCAGCGCTTCCGGCTCGCACCGGATGAGTCCAAACTCCCGGCCGCGACACGGCGTCTTGCCAATGAAATCCGTACCGATGATGCCGTCTGCCTGCACGTGCGTCGAGCTGATTATGTGACTAACCCCGTCGTCAACGGCTACCATGGGGTCTGTTCATTGGACTACTACAAGCGGGGACTGGCAAAGTTACGATCCCTGGGAGTAAGCGGACGGGTTTTTGTCTTCTCGGATGATGACAACTGGTGTCGCGAAAATTTCAGGGACGCCTGTCAATTCGAGATCGTTGGAAATGAACATGCTGGACCTCGTGCGTCGACGCATCTTTGGCTGATGACACTTTGTCGGCATTTCTTAATTCCAAATAGCTCCTTCTCTTGGTGGGCTGCATGGTTGAGCGATAGCCCGAGGAAGGTTGTGGTACGGCCCAGCCAGTGGATGCAAGCGCGAGAATCGATTGATGTCGATATCTGTCCTCCTCGGTGGATCAAAATTTCTAACGAGTCGACAGAATTTAAGCAAAATGCGTTCTAGGCTGTTTTACACTCGGCGCAATTTTGTGAATT
The DNA here is from genome assembly GCA_005879255.1 of Deltaproteobacteria bacterium. Next base: position 9,040 of record VBKY01000283.1, on the reverse strand, counting down.
CGGTGTTTTTGCAATGATGGAACCCAAAGTCACTGTTATGATGGCCGTCTACAACGCGGAGAACTATTTGCGCCAAGCCATCGAAAGTATACTGAGCCAGTCCTTCGACGACTTTGAGTTCCTTATCCACGATGACGGGTCAACAGACCATAGTGCTGAGATTATCCAGTCATATCGGGATTCGCGAATCCGCGCAGTTCTAAATCCGATAAACCAGGGTGAGGAGCGGGTGCGCAATCAATGTTTGCAGATAGCTCGAGGCGAGTACATTGCAGTTCTGGATGCCGATGACATTGCGCACCGGGACAGGTTAAAAATTCAAACTGATTTCCTTGACCGGCACAGGGACATATCGCTCGTGGGCAGCCGATATGAAATCATCGACGAATCTGGCCGCGTCACCGGAAATCAAAAGGTCCCTACCGACGCACTGAACATAAGGTGGAAGCTATTGCTCGGAAATCAATTCGGTCATTCTACAGTTATGTATCGACGTAGAGATGTACTTGCTGTCGGTGGATACGACGAGACATTACCCTGGGGAACGGATTTTGACCTATGGGTGCGACTCGCCATGCGGAGTCGCCTCGCAAACCTGGAATATCCCTTGAGCCAGTATCGTGTTCACACCCAGAACGCGACGCATACCATGAGGTCCACTGTCAGAGACAACTCACTCATCAAAGTAGTGGCAAAAAGTATTCATTTGCACACCGGACAGACAGTTGATCTAGGCGTAGCCGGAGCACTCTCTCAAGACGTTCCCAGACCTGCACCCAGTAAGCCAGCATTGGAACTGGCCTTTGATACGATTTGCCGAAGTCTGGGGCGCTTTATTAATTCGGTCGCACTGAATCGCCGCGAGAACGAGACACTTGTTACCTTAGCTGTTCAGGACTTGTTTCGGATCGCTAATAGAAACCCCGGTTCCCTTGGGCTGGCTTTGACTAAATCCCTGTGGTCCGTGGCAAGATACGATCCGTGTAGCTTATTCAGGAAATGCTATGTCGGCACTGTCGCGAATAAGATACTTCCACCTGGTGCTGTGAGAGCTGTTAAACGGATCAGCCGGGTGAGCTCGGCATTGCACGAAACATGAGGTCAGTCGTGAGCGGAGGTACATGTACCCGGAGTCAAATAAGAGGCTGTCCGCACTGTTAAATAATAAAGAACTCGTCATGATGGAACCACTCATCAGTGTTATTATGCCTTGCTACAATCACGCGCGGTTTCTGCCCGAGGCAGTCGCAAGCCTGCAGGCGCAGGTCTATCCGCATTGGGAATGTATCATTGTGAATGATGGTTCGTCGGATAATACGGCTCAGGTTGGTGCAAGATTGGCAGCCGTCGATTCACGCGTGCGGCTCATTAGCCAGCAGAACCGGGGGCCGTCGCCCGCCCGAAACCGTGGCTTAGAGGAAGCCAGAGGGCAGCTTGTGCATTTCCTGGACGCTGACGATTATATCCTTCCGGAAATGTATGAGAAGATGGCGGAAGTCTTTCAGATCCGATCCGACGTGGCAGCTGTTTATTCTGGCTATCAGTTTGTGACTGCAGAGCGCGCCGTGATGCGGTCATTTCCGGTGTTGCCTGAATCTGGTGATGTTTTTCACGACTTGCTAGAAGGCAATCGCTGGCCTTGCCACACGATAATGGTGCGCAAGGCGACAGTTGACTCGGTCGGCCGCTTTGACGAGTCGAAGGCGTTGTATGGTTGCGAAGATTGGGATCTGTGGCTGCGCATCGCTTCAACCGGGGGAAAGTTTATTCCCGTGAACGGCGAGTCTGCCTGCTATCGACGATACCCAAACACCATTTCGAAAGACAACCGGCGCATGCTAGAGACAGGGTTTGCCGTGATCGAAAAGAATCTCCAGCTTCACAAATCCTGTCGGCTCTGCAAGACCGCAGCCACACGGGGCAGGCTTCGCTGGGGGATATACTGCTGTAACGGTTTCCGTGGCGAAGTTCAGGAAATTCCGATGACCGGTAAGTTGTTCGGCTACCTGCGTTTTTTATTTTCCATAGCTCGAACGGATCTGCGAGTTACATGCTTGGTATTGGGCACCCTCCTTCGGGTCGTAGCGCGTAATCTGGCCAGAAGAAAGTCTCCAGCCTTGAATGCGGAATCCGGCAAGTAGCCGAGTTTGAAATGTCTTTAGATGAAGTCTCTTTTCTCAGTCCTCGTTTGATGTGTCGAACGTAATTGTCTTCGAGCTGTGATGAAAATCGGTGTTATCTCAACGATGAACGGTCTTCCTTGGGGAGGCAGTGAGGAACTTTGGGCTAGCATGGTAGAGGAGGCTTTAAAGGAGCGTTTTGAGGTGGCCGTTTCGATTTGTCATGAAGCCGCAATTCCGTCCAAATTTCCTTCACTTCAACATAATGGTGTTCCAGTTTTTCGGCGCAGGCCTTTGCTTTGGCGACGCGTAGAAAACGTATTTTCGAAAATTGCATCGCCTTTTCGCGAGATATTTAGTTGGAACCCTGATGTCATTTGTATTAGCCAAGGTTGGACTTACGAATCACTGTATTTCAATGCCTTATTAGACGCACTCTATGATGCTGCAATACCTTACGTCGTATTGTGCCAATTTAGCTCTGATGACGCGGGACACGGTGAGATAAGAGATGCGGCTAAGGAGTTTTTTGACCGTGCTTTTCGAGTTGTATTTGTTTCGAGAAAGAATCTGAAATCCGTTGAACGTCAACTTGCTCACACGCTAACCAATGGGATTGTTTTGCAAAACCCCGTGAACCTCTCTGATCTCTCAGCGGTCCCTTATTCTTCATCGGTGCCGTTGAGTATGGCAAATGTGGCTCGTTTGCGCGCTGCTTATAAAGGTCAAGATATTCTTTTGGAAGTTCTCGGTTCGCCGCTATGGCGTGGTCGTGATTGGCGCTTGCGTTTCTATGGTGAGGGACAAGATAGGAAGTATTTAGAGGCGCTCGCGCAGCATTATGCCATCGCAGATCGTGTTGAGTTTTGTGGGTATGTGAACGACATCAGATCAATTTGGCAAGTGAATCATCTTTTGGCGCTTCCCTCTCGGGGCGAGGGGACACCTTTGGCCCTGGTGGAGGGAATGTTGTGCGGTCGGCCAGCCGTTGTGACAGATGTCGGTGGAAACGCCGAGTGGATTGACGATGAACAGACAGGTTTCGTGGCGGAAGCGCCGACTGCCAAATCATTTGGGGCGGCGCTCGAAAGAGCTTGGTTAGTACAAGCTGATTGGCAGCAAATGGGAATCCAGGGACGCCAGAAGGCGCTAATTAAATTTGACAAGTCGGCAGGTAAAAGTCTGCTCAAAATTCTTCTTGATGCCATCCATTCATCTCAACCAAATCTGCTGACGAATCCTGACTCTCTTATAGATGGCATTACACGACGTGGCCGCGCGGAGGCATGGAATGACGAATCTAGACTTATTGGGCTTATCAGGAATGCTCAACTTACTGTGTTAAGGTAGAATTTAGCGACAGGTTAGATTTCGCAGCTCACTTTATTTGCCGAACGTCATTGTCTTCGAGCTCTGATGAAAATCGGTGTTATCTCAACGGCGAGTCATACTCCTTGGGGAGGCAGTGAGGAACTTTGGGCTACCATGGTAGAGGAGGCTTTTAAGGAGCGTCTGGAGGTGGCGGTGTCGATTTGTCATAAAGCCTCAATTCCGTCCAAGTTTTCTGCACTTCGACATGTTGGTGTTCGAGTTTTCCGGCGCAGACCTTTACTCCGGGGACGCGTAGAGAGGATAGTTTCTAAAATTGCATCGCCTTTTCGTGAGATATTTCGTTGGAAACCTGACGTCCTATGCATTAACCAAGGTTCGACTTATCAGTCTCTATTGTACAGCGACTTATTAGATTTGATTTATAGTGCTGGAATACCCTACGTTGTCGTATGCCAGTACAACGATGATCGCATTCTGAGTCGAGATATCAGACACTCAGCCAAAGAATTTTTTGAGCGCGCTTTTCGCGTCGCCTTTATTTCGCGAGAAAATATAAAAAGTGTCGAACGTCAACTCGCCCGGAATTTAGCGAATGCGATTGTAGTGCAAAACCCCGTGAACCTCTCTGATATCTCTGCGGTGCCATATTCCTCCTCGGGTTCGGTGTGTATAGCAAATGTTGCTCGTTTGGACGCTGCTTATAAGGGCCAAGATATTCTTTTAGAAGTTCTCGGTTCGCCGCTATGGCGTAGTCGTGATTGGCGATTGCGTTTGTTCGGTGAGGGGCAAGATAGGAAGTATCTGGAGGCACTAGCGCAGCATTATGGCATTGCAGGACGTGTTGAATTTTGTGGGCATGTCAACGACATCAGATCGATTTGGGAAGTGAATCATCTTTTGGTGCTTCCCTCTAGAGGTGAGGGGACACCCTTGGCGCTGGTAGAGGCGATGTTATGCGGTCGGCTCGCCGTTGTAACAGATGTGGGTGGAAACTCCGAGTGGATTGAAGATGGACGGACAGGTTTTGTCGCGGAAGCGCCGACTGCAAAATCATTTGGGGCGGCGCTAGAAAGAGCCTGGCTAGCGCAAGCTGATTGGCAGCAAATGGCAATCCAGGGATGCGAGGATGCGTTAATTAAGTTCGACAAGTCGGCAGGTAAAAGTCTACTCAAAATTCTCCGTGATGCCGCCCACTCATCTCAATCAAATCTGCTGACGAATCCGAACTATCTTAGAGATGAGAGTGTAAGCACAAGATATATACCCCCTGCTATCTCTTCATCGGGTCGTTAAAGTGGCATGTGGTATGAGGATTTCGAGGGTCTGAGTTGATATCGGAGTAGCTCTGGTTTTCAACCGCCGTATGTGAAACATGATTTCAATTCCTAAAATTAGCGTTGTGATGCCGGCTTATAATGCTGCCGTTTATTTAGATGAGGCCGTTACGAGCATACTGAATCAGACGTTTCGATATTTTGAATTTATTATTGTCAATGATGGCTCCACCGACGATACGGCCTCTATTCTCGATAAATATGAAAAGTCAGACAGCCGAATACGCGTTTATCATCAGGAAAATCAAGGAATGATTGCGGCGCTTAACCGCGGCTGTCGTTTGGCACGTGGAAAGTACATTGCCAGGATGGATGCAGATGACGTCAGCTTTCCCGCGAGGCTCGAGAAACAGTTGGAATATATAGAGAGACATCCAAAAATTGGCATATTGGGCACTTGGACTTGCATAGTAAAGGATGGAATGGTCGCAGGAAACTGGTGTCCGTCCACGAGTTCCAAGGTCCTCAAATGGGACTTGTTCTTTGGTGTTTGTGTGGCTCATCCGTCTGTTTTGATGCGTCGTGAGGTCATAGAATGTCTGAGTTTTTATCGAGCTGATGCCCTTCATGGCGAGGACGGGGATCTCTGGTTGCGGGCAAGCTCCATTACTGAATTTGGAAATGTTCCGGAAATCCTGCTTAAGTACAGGGTCTGGCATGGAAGCGCATCCCAGCTTCTTTCCCAACCGAGAAGAGAGACTCATGTCGGATTATTAGCTTCCTATATTAAGGAATTCTTGAACGTCGACCCCACAATCGAGGCAGTGACGGGATTACGGCAAATGAGAATTGGCCCGCGTCTTGAAAGTCTCAGACAAATTCGTTTGACAGCGGCACTTATCCAAGAACTCCACCAAAACTTTATGAAGCACAACGATGTTAACTTTCAAGAGCGAAGAGAAATCGCCTGGGATGCGGCAAAGAAGCTAGCATCGTTAGCGTTACAAGCATCGCGCTTCAATACTCGAAGCTTCATATTTCTGTTGATACAAGCGCTAAAGCTAGATTATCGCCTATTGTATCCTTCCGCGATAATGAGCGGCATAGAAAGCTATTTCCGAATGGCGTATCTGAAAAGCGATGCACAGTAAACCTATAGATACCCACACCGCGGTCTGTTTCACGTTGTGGTTTTCAACTCATAATAACCATCGGTATGCCGATCTGTTTCCTAGGCTCGATGCCCTCGTGCGATTTTATAAGTTGATTCTTAGTCGTCATCGTGTTTTGCGGGCCTTCCAATATCGCCTATGGCATGCTTTTAGCCGAAAGCTCCTCTACCCTGGCGTGTTTCGATACCTTGGCCAACGATATGAAACTTTATTTACAGTTGATTGCGATCAGATCCCCGCATGGCCAAGGCGCGAAAGTGTAATTGTTGACATTGATGATCCGGTCTTCAGTCCAACCGAGGTTCAACTCCTTAACCTACCGCAGGTGAAAACGATTGTTGTAACGACTGCGAAAGCGAAAACAATGTTTGAGCAGTTAGGCGTCGCGCGACCCATTTGCGTCATCCCGCAAGGGGTATCGATGGAGCAATTCGATCCTTACAAAATCCAGGAGATTCGTGCGCAGTTCAAAGGAGAACGTGATGTGGTCACAGGTTATCATGCGCCAACATTGACGTTGTCGTGTGACGGCCCGAGTAGGGCAAGGGGAGACCAAGATGACTTGGATTTTCTCTTTGCCGCGCTTGAGAAAGCACGTGAAGTGGACCCACGGATCAAGCTTTGGCTTTTTGGGGAGCCGAGTGAAGCTGTGAAACAATATGCTGCCGAGGGAGGAGCAGGCTGGATTAAACTTTTCGGATACCTGCGTCTTGCTGATCTCCTGAATTACATATCAAACTTGGACATAGGGGTTTATCCAAGAACCTGGTCACCACCTCCGGGCCGGTTTAGCATAAAAATTGCGCAATTTATGGCATGTGGCGTGCCTGTTGTCTCCACACGTGCGGACGAGGCTTTTATCGTACAGGAGGCACAGTGCGGTATTGTCTGTGCGTCTCAAGAATACTTTAGCAAGGCATTAGTCGAGTTGGCCCTGGCTCCTGAAAGGCGCACTGAACTGGGAAAGTCAGGCCAGCGGTACGCTATGACGAACCTTAACTGGGACAAATTGATGCGGCGCTACGAACAAATGTTTCGGGACCGCTCATTACGGTAAGTGTTGCGCTACTTCATCGCAAATAGATGGATCACCATGGAGATTAAGGTTTGCTTCCTCGGCAGTGCTCGGTACGAGCAACCATTAGATGCTACCAGTGAGAAGAAATTTAGAGCGCTGAAGTCGCTGGGAAAACTTTTTGTCATCGGCTTCTCTCAGGATCTTTGCACACGAACGTTCACGGAGCATGCCCATTTTTACCTGATGCCACAGTGTCGGCTTTCCGTCATACGTTATGCGGAGATGTTTGTACTCGGTCCGCTGCTTGCTTGTTGGCTTATCTTTAGACACGGGGTACAGGTATTGGTTGCTCAAAGTCCATACGAGGGTTTTGCCGCAGCCCTAGCAAAGAAAATCGCTGGCTGGCTAGGATATAGGATAGTGCTTGTTGTAGAAAGCCACGGCGATTTCGAGGAGAGCCTGTTTCTGCAACGCCGTGTCGCGTTAGCAGGGCTTTACCGCTTTCTAATGCGCCATGCTGCTCGTTTCTCTTTTACGCACGCCGACTCATTGCGAGCGATTTCTAATTCTACCAAACTACAACTGGAACGGCAGTCACCTGGAAAACCAATTGTTCGATTCCCCGCTTGGACGGATATAGAAGTCTTTCTTCAAGCCGGTGGGAGTAGAGAGCAAAATTTTCCCCAGAGCATCCTTTATGCCGGTGTCCTGACCCCACTGAAAGGAGTTCATCATCTGATCAATGCTTTTGTCGGCCTCGCCCAAGAGTTTCCACAGGCTCGGTTGGTTCTTGTGGGGCATGAGGAAAATAAGAGCTATGCCGCTCAGTTGAAAGAGCAAGTCAAGAGATTCGGCCTGGATGAGCGCGTTCAGTTTATCGGGGTCATGCCGCAGGTGGAGTTGGCACTGTGGATGCGTAAAGCATGCGTGTTTGTGTTGCCTTCTGTATCGGAAGGACTAGGGCGCGTGGTCGTAGAGGCCATGGCAACAGGCACGCCTGTCATCGGGAGTAATGTGGGTGGCATCCCAGAGATAGTCGAAGATGGCTCGACCGGCTTTCTGGTGCCGCCAGCCGATCAGAAGGCACTCGCAGAGAAGATTCGTTGGATACTTAATAATCCCGAAGAGGCCCGTGAGATGGGAAGCCGTGCCAGGCTGTTTGCGGCGCACCTATTCTCTACTGAAACCTATGTAAAAGGTTACGGGCAGATTTTCGAAGCGGCTCAGCCTTCGATCGAGCAGGAAGAACAAAAACATGCGGCTTCTAGTCTTTAATCTTGCCACCGATGCCGATGATCCGATATTGGGTTTCACCACGCGCTGGATTCGGGCGCTGGCGCAGCGAGTGAATTCCATTCATGTCATCACAATGCGGGCAGGTAAGATTCAGCTGCCCAATAACGTGCGGGTCTACTCAGTCGGTAAAGAGAAGGGCTATAGCGAGCCGCGACGGGCTATCGAATTTTATCGACACCTGTTTCGAATTTTGCGGGAAGATCGTATTGACGTTTGTTTTTCCCATATGATTCCGATTTTTAGCGTTCTTGCTGCACCCATGCTCAAAGCGAAGCGGATTCCTATCGTCACCTGGTTCGCCCATCCCAGTTTGACGTGGATTTTGAAACTGGCTCACCACTTGTCGGATCAGATGGTTGCAAGTGTTGCGACAGCGTATCCTTATAAAAAGGACAAGCTGAATGTAGTCGGACAGGGTATCGATATCGAGCTGTTCTCACCGAGTGGCCGAGCCACGCCAGAAGATCCGCCCATAATCCTTTGCGTAGGTCGTCTCTCGCCAGTCAAAGGCCACATAATCCTTCTTAAAGCAGCGCGGTTGTTGCGTGAGCGGTGGGGTAAAACTTTTCGTGTAGTGATATTGGGAGGCCCTGCGACGCGCCGGGATGAATCTTACGTCCGTTCGCTTTACGAAGAGGTAAGAGAACTAGGACTTCAGGAAATTGTCCATTTCGAGCCACCTGTGTCTATGACTGATTTGCCGTCCTGGTATCCCCGCTGTGCTGTACACGTGAATATGACTCCGACTGGTTTTGGCGACAAGGTCGCTTTGGAAGCGATGAGCTGTAGTCGGCCATGCTTGGTTGCGAATGAGGGATTTAGACAAAC
>VBKY01000610.1 GCA_005879255.1 Deltaproteobacteria bacterium | reverse complement strand
TCCCTCTTCCGTGAGCGGCGTCCGACCGGCGGAAAAAATCATCGGCACATTGAGCCGCGAAGCGTTCATCACCGCCGCCGACGCATTCCCAGTACCGACAATCACATGAACCATGACAACCTGCGGCTCGCCGGTAATCATCGCGTAGCCCTGAGCCATGCTCACCGCAACGAATTCATGCGGCACCGTAATCGGCATCGGATGCATTTTTTTATCGGCAGCCAACTTCGCCAACCCATCGATGATCGGCCCAAAGTCGGTGCCGCTATTGCCGAAAAAATATTTGATTCCCCGAGCGCGCAGGATTTCTAGATAAGCTTGTCCGACGGTTTCAACCGGAATTGTTACCGTTTTGTTCTTTTCCATGAAGGTGCTCCTCGATTTGTGGGTGAAATGATCTCTAGCTCATATATCGACTGAATCGAGCTGGCAAGCCGCGGTATACTGAACCCGTAGTTTACCTGCGCGGCAACGCTACTTGACCGAATTCGTCTTTTGGGAGTATGGGCTATGCTGGCTGTGATAAGCTGCCGCTCGTTGGTCACTTAGCAATAGCAATCCATCCGAAGCGCAGCAGTGCAGGACCGTTTTCTGCGACTTGGATCAACTCGGATGGCCGGCCTGATCCGAACCTGATCCTGAGTCAAGGCTTGGTGCAGGTAGTCAACAACGCGCTGGCGGTTGTCCGCCTCTCTCGTGATGGTCTTGATGTTCAGGCCAGGACTCTTGTCCGAGTGACGGCGGAACTTACCTGGCAGTTGGCTGTGCTGTTCTCTAATCCTGAATTACTCAGGAAATACGCAGTGGCACAATCCGAGGAGGAAGAAAACCGCGTGTGGTGGGAGCTGTTCGGGAGAGGTCGCCTCCTTCGGCGAACGTTGGATCTCGAAAAAGCGCTTGGCCTCCCTGCAGATGTGTCAGCTGCGCTCGACGCCCACCGTTTTTCATACCCTGATCAGCATGATCAATTGTTGGCGGCGGGTGGTTTGGAGATTGGATGAACAAGATTACTAAGTCTACCGCCAATTATTGGCTCGCCGCCGCCTTCGTGGTCGGCGTCTTTACCGTCGGTGTTCCCTATTGGCAGGTCGCCTATGCGAAGGTTTCGCTGCCGAACACCTTGTATGGCGCGGGTCTGCTCGGGGTTGGCGTTCTAGCCGCTGCCGCGCGGGCATTTGGTAAAGCGCGCCTCCTGGCCGTTATCTTCGTAGTAGGTGCCGCGGTGCCCGCTGCGGTTCTGGCGCGGGTCGCTGTTGATACGGCCAAAGACCCGACCTCGCATAATCTATGGCCCTTAGAGTTAATCATTGCAGCGGTAGTCGGGATGGTTTGTTCGTCCACTGGGTCACTGGTTGGAAGCTTGCCTTCATTCTTCTCCAAGCGATAAAGATAGCCGATGGATATTGCAACCGATTCAGATTTGATTTGAGGAGCCGTCATAGGAGATAGGCGGACCGCCATTTGTCGCCGCCTAAAACGGCTCACTTATACGTTAGAGAGCAACGGTAATTTCAAAGGAGGACGCAATGCGAACGACTCATTGGCTGATGACTGCGATACTTGGACTGCTGCTTACGGGCTGTGCGGGCATCAGTACCGCCCCGACACCGGAAGCGCGATAGGCTGTGGCTCCAACCGGCAAGCTTCGCGTTGGGCTCCAGCTTGGCAATCCCTTAAACGTAATGCGAGACTCCGCGTCGGGTGAGATGAAGGGGGTAGGCTTCGACCTCGGAAAAGAGTTGGCCCGGCGCATAGGGGTTCCGTTTGAGCCGGTTATGTACCCATCAGTCGGAGCCCTGCTCGACAGCGGAAAATCCGGCGCTTGGGACGTCGCCTTTGTTGGGTTTAGTCCTGAGCGGGCAAAGGAATGGGATTTCAGCGCGCTGCACTTGGAAGTCGAATTCGGCTACCTCATCCCTGGCGGTTCTTCCATCTCAACAATGGCTGATATGGATCGCCCCGGGATTCGAGTTGCCGTGCAGGAGAAGTCCGGCCCGGATAGCTTTTTTTCTCGCACGCTAAAAAGTGCTGTGGTGATCCGAGCATCAAGCAACCCTGGCGCATTGGAGGCGCTGAAATCCGGGAAAGCAGACGTAATGGGCAGCATCAAGCCAGTCCCGTTCGAATTGTCGAATCAATTGCCTGGTTCTCGGGTTCTCGACGGTCGGCCCGGCATCGACCCGCACGCTATGACGATGCCGAAGGGACAGGATCTCGGCGTGGCATACGCGCGCCAGTTCATTGAGGACGCGAAGTCCGAGGGTCTGGTCAAAGCCGCGATCGAGAGAGCCGGTTTACGCGGCGTGATTGTCGCTCCACTCAAATGATGCTCTCTAACCGCGGCTTGGACAGCGACGCCCGCGAAGCGGGCGCGCGTCAAGCGGACGTTAGGCGCGCTTGATATTCTGCTGAACTGGAGAACTATCATGAGTTACGAATTTGACATAGTCGAGGTACCGCCTGTGACTCTCGCAGTTTGCGAGACCTTCACCAAGCAAGAGGATATCCCGACACGGATAACCAAGATGTTCGATATTGTTTATACGTGGTTGCGTGAATCCTCTGCAAAGCAAGTTGGAAACAACTATGCGATATACGATCAATTCGGGCCTGATGGCATGCGAATGAGAGTTGGGTTCCCCGTTTCAGAGTCATTCGACGACGGCAGTCTTGTAAGTTGCCTAGAACTAGGAGCTACAAAGGCAGCACATACGAGACATCTGGGTCCGTACAGTGGCCTGCCGACGGCACATGCGGAATTGAACGAATGGTGCACCAGACAATCACTGAATCGGGGTGGGTTTTCCTGGGAGAAATACGGTGACTGGCACGATGATCAATCCAAGCTTGCGACCGACATTTACATCAAGGTTATCTGACATGAAAAAACGACGACGCCTGACAAAACGCTCCAGAGGACGCGAACAAGCTGCGCCGCTGAGCGTAACCGGTTATGCGACATAGGGCAGACTGCAGAGGATAGATATGAGTTCCGGGCGAAAGCCACGCCGCACAGCAAGACATGCACGGAGTTCGATCTCCAGCTCGGAGAGGAGTCCTTTCGGATACGAGTGGAGCTTACACGGTCTCGCTTGGAGCGTCGCCGGTTTAGAGCCAACGTCTGGCGTGCCGAACATTACCGGATCCAGTCTACCTTCCCTCAGAATAGTGGCAGACCGCGGCACGAGCCCTCTGACGAACTTGTATGGATAAACTGGAGCGAGATCCTGCGGACGTGTAACAAAGTCTTCGTCTCTCCATCCGTCGCCCGCGCAGGAGAGGCGGTGTTCAATGAACTGTATGCGTGGATTCGCCACACTCGTGGTGAGTGCGACTCCAAGCCGCACGTGTGGGGCGAGTGTCCGGACAGCAAGGAGCTAACCACGAGACGATAACGCATAACATGCGGCTTGAGACAGATCTTCGGACCCGCTCACAAGGTTCGCGGGCCTTGGCTGCTCAGCCTTTGCGTTACCTACAAATACACTTCTCCTCGGAACAACATCGGCAACCAAGTCACCGGCGTCAAATCCTGAACACAGCGAAAACCTTTCACTTCGTTTTTCCACTCCGCAAGGTAGCGGTGTGAGCAGTCGCAAGAGTTTCCCGGGCCACACAGGGCTTTGTAGGTCTGCCCGCCCATATCGATGTCGGTTGAAGTCCATTCCCAGATATCGCCGCGCTTTTTGAGTTTCCCTCCTTGGCAAGTCGACTTCCATTCGTCGACCGTCGGCAACCGCCGCCCAATCCAACGGCAGTACGCAGTCGCTTCGTGGAAGTTCACCATTACGACGGGATCGTTTTCTTTGCCGGTTGGGACACGGCCATGGCCCCAATGCTCGGGCGGCGATTGGCGCGTGGCGAGAATAAATTTGAGATATTCTGCGTTGGTGACTTCGGTGAAATCGAAAGTGGCTGCAGCAAAGAAGTAGACAGGCAAGAAAAAGGACCAGAGGTGGCCTAGGCGGCGGGAACTTCTGGATTTTGGAGCTTTCATAGGAATCTGCTAAGCGGAGAGGACGGGTTTGAAACCCGCCCCTACCAAAATTTCGTGCTCGTCAGCTTGAAAATTTGCGCCGCCTGCCCAAATTTTTTCAACCTCTCTCGTCAGTCTCAGAGGGCGCAGCATGCTGCGCCCCTACATTTTGCGCCCTTTGCGTTCTTTGCGGCCAATTTCTGTTTCTGAATCTTCCTACTTCTGTGACCTTTGTGCTCTTTGTGGTCAAATCGTTTCTTTTTCACTTGAGCACTTGTTGCAGCAGAGAGAAATCCACCAGCTGAGGCACATTGACGTTTTTGATGCCGGCTTCGGCCAGCATGGTTGTGACCAGAGAATTCAGAGTCGCGTCCTCCACCATCCCGTTCTTCGTATAGTTGTTTCTCGCCATCTGATAAATATCAGCGGCCATCTCACGATCAAGCTTCAGCCAATTCATCATGACTTGTTGCGTGCCTTCGGGATTGTCTTGTATGTATTTCAATGCCTGCGACATCGCCTTCAGCATTCGTCGCACTTGATCAGGCTGTTCCTTTAGTTTTTTGATATTCACCGCGAGACCGCCCGCCAACAGACTGTGTATATCGGCGGCGTTGACCAACAACTTAAGGCCAGCCTTCTTCGCTCTAAACGCTTCGCCGTAGTCCATCATCGAGCTGTCGATGGAGCCCGACAACATTGCGGCGATGCGTGTTCCGGTCTCGACAATGCGGTAGACCACGTCTTTGTCAGGATCGAGACCATAATGCTTCAAGATGAATTTCGCGGAAATATGCTGCGAGCCGAGCAATCCGGGTACGCCCATCGATTTTCCCTTCAGCTCGCTGACGGATTTTGTTTCCGGTCGAACCACCAAGCCCCAGAAGGGTTTCATCGTGCCGAGAAAGACGATCCGCACGGGCAAGCCCCGAGCGGCGGAGACGAACGACGACCCGGCTCGGAGCGTATAGTCGACGCTGCCGCTCACCAATGCAGCGCGGTCGACTTCCGATCTGGTAAGCAGCAATTTGATGTCTAGGTTCTGCTCGCGCAGAAAACCCCGCTGACGCGCCACTTCCGCCGGCAGGAAAGTAACCGTGGGACCGGCGTAGGAAACGATGATCTCCTCCAACGCCGATGCCGGTTGAACTGGCAACAGCGATACCGCGGCTTGCAAACAGAATAACGTCGCAACAGTTCGAACTTGCGCGCGCCTCATGTGGAGCATAGACACTCCTTTACTACTTAGGACTCCTCACGATAGAGATCCAGCGCTTTGAGCACCGGGGCATCACTCATGGAGAAAAGGATTGCCTCTTCCGATGACGAGCGATTTAAGTGCCGGTGGTTATACCAGAGCGGCACGACGAATGAGTCGCCCCGTTCCCAGTCGAAGCGGCGCTCACCGATTTGCGTCGTGCCTTTGCCGCGAAATACGTGATAGATCACCGTGCTCGTGTGCCGATGGGTCTCGGTTTCATCGCCGGGAGGCAAAATCTGAAGCGCGCACTGGATCGTCGTCATCGTCGGCCCGCCTGTGAGCGGATTGCGATACTCCAGCAGATAGCCGTCGAAGCGATCTCGCGTCTCCGGCGATCGTGCCAGCGCACGCAGCGTCTTCTGGGTGTCGCGCCATTTGTAATGAAAGAAATCGGCAAGCGGAACGCCGTGACGTTTGGAGGCACCAAGTTGATCCATCACCTCTTCGCTGCTCTTCTCGATCGGCTGGCGGCGCTCTGAATAGCGCTCCTGCATGACCTGGTGCAGCGCCGTGACGAGCGGAAAATCCAAACCGTCGAGCCACAGCATCGGCTGATTAGAATCGTTGGAATGATCGTGCCAGGTGAGCTTGGGCGTGAGAATCAGATCACCGGGCTCCATAACGCATTGCTGGCCGTTGACCGTCGTGTAAGCGCCGTTGCCTTCAATGACGAAACGCAGCGCTGCCGGGGTATGACGGTGC
>VBKY01000609.1 GCA_005879255.1 Deltaproteobacteria bacterium | reverse complement strand
GCCAGTGAGCGCGGGTCTCGCGCACACCATCCCAATCCAAGACGCGAAAGCTCGACTGGTTTCTGAGCCAATCGAGCGCTTCGTGATTGTCTTTGAGGGCGCGGTTCTCGACGGCGAAAGTAATTCGGTCGAAAATATACTCCTGCCCGGCTATGAGATTGAGCGCCGCTTGCGGTTTGCCGTTCTCGATGGTGAGCGAGATTCTTGCCGGGGCATCGGGTAAGCTCTCGGGATCCACAAGAACTTGCGTGTTCATGCACGCCACCGAAGCCAGTAGCAAGGCGGGTGTGATGTTACGTTGAAGTTTGGAGCAGAGAAATTTCTTTACGCTCGGCATGGACTATGCACTTCTTAACTGCCGGGTGCGGTTTCCCGGTGTTGGGGCGGAAGTCACCGATTCAAATATTTCTTCATCATATTACTGGCGAACTCTTTGGCACCGGGTGAGAGCGTGAGCAGTCGGCGCAGCACCGGTTCACTTTCTGCCGAGGAAAGCACCTCGGCGTCGTCACCCGCGACCTTCGCCAACTCCGCGGAAAATTCTTTGTCCTTTTCGATGCGCGGCATGGTGTCACGATAGACCTTGACGATCTCCGGCGGAGTTTTCTTTGCGGTGTGCAATGGCCGTCCGGAATCGTCGGCGCCGGCGACAGTAATGTAAGCTTGCCACGAAACTCCCGTCGGTTTCTGCGCGCCCAACAGCTCGTCGAAGAGCGGAACTTTGGGGAACTCAACTCGCTTCTTCGACGAACTGTCGGCTAACAACCTGCCTTTTTGCACAAAGGGCTGAAAACCTTCGGAGATCAGCTCCTTGAGAGAAACCAAGTTGGACGTCGCGTATATATCGGTCTCACCGCGCTGGAATGCCAGGCGCATTTCGCCACCGCCGCCATATCCCAGCACCCATCGAACATTCCACTTGAGATACTCGGCGCCCCACAAGAACATGGCGTTCCAGGTATCTTCGCCGGAGCGCGATCCGATCGCCAGCGGCTTGCCGCTTTTCAAGCGATCGATTTTGTCCGGACGCATCAGCGCGACCGGCGTGCCGCGCAGAATCGCGCCGACAAGATCCCAACTTAAAAGGTTGTATTTCACCTCCTCGCGGGCGAAAGCTTGCTCGACGATGTTCGTCGAGCTGCCGTAATGGAGATACAGACCGTCCGGCTTGCCGAACTGTTCGAACCAGTTGGCCGCAACCAATCCAGCGGCGCCCGGCATATTGCGCACCGTCACAGCCGGATTGCCCGGCAGATAGCGCTCAAGATATTTCGCCAGCAACCGTGCCTCGGCGTCGACGCCGCCTCCGGTTGGGTAACCCATGATGATCTGAATCGCTTTGCCTTTGAAGAAGTCTTGGCTCCATGCACTAGCGGCGCCAATGATGATAGCGATCACCGCCAAGCACAAGATCATGAGTTTGGATCGCATGGCGCCTCCGTCGCAATGCAGTTCGAAAATGAATAACTTCTTGGTAGACACATCTGATTTGGTTGGATTCTGCTATCAGCCGCCCGGCAACTCGGGCCAAGTTGCCAAGAGTTTGCCGTAACCAGAAGTTTGATTTCTTAGTCCCAGCTTCGACAGCATGTACCAAATCATCGCCGGATTGCTCGCGACAACGGGGATTTTGAGCTCGGATTCCATCGTCTCCAGGCAATCCGTCGGATCGAGCACCGCTCCCTGGAAATAAATCGCATCGACGCCTCGATGCTCCGATATCGCTCGCCGCGCATAGGCCACGACATCTTCCGGTGTCATCCGCAGCGCGTCCGTGTAGTGGCGTAGCGTCTCGGAGGCGGAAGCGGCGGCGATACCGAAATCGGCGAGAAAGGTGCAGATCAGTTTGTTCAATGACTCGTCGAATGGAGTCAGTAGAAGAATTCGCTTGGCGGAAAATGTGTGTAGAGCCGCCGCAGACGCTCTAAGCGCCGTTGCAACTGGGACTTTTAAAGCAGATGAAAATCCCGCAAACAAACCGGGATTCAGTACTTCCCTGGGCGCGCCCGGAAAAATTAGACCATCCCAGCGATGTTTGTGCGTCAGTTCTGCGGCTCTGGTGACGATTGCGTCAAGCTTGCCTTGCACATCATTGAGCACACCGTAATGGAGCACGAGCTGCTCGTACACGAGGTCGACTTTGCTGGGAACAAGTCGCTCTACTTTTTGCAGATGCGAGCTCGTAGGCAAGCTCGGCCCCAACCAGCCTATCCGTGTCCGCGCAGTATCCGGCATTTTTTCTCCACAACCTTAGGAGTAGTGGTTCATTTCGAGTCCGCCACAAATCGTCGTCGTGAGAAACATTCCTCGCTTCGCTCGGAATGACAACAAGATAAGCGATTTGTCATCTCGAA
>VBKY01000591.1 GCA_005879255.1 Deltaproteobacteria bacterium | reverse complement strand
TCTATCTACAGCGCCGCAGAGAGCTAGCTGATTTAGCCTCTCATTTCTTCTCTTCCAACGGGCCAAATTCGGGGGGCGAAATCCGATGATGGGTCGCTCTTTCGTACGCCGAGGCGATCCGGAGCAGCATCGGTTCGCCAAACGGCATGGCAAGGAAATCGATTCCCACGGGAAGCTTTGCCGGCACCGGGCCGACCAGCCGCGTGCCGCCGGGAGCATTCGCATCGCGAACGCGATCGAAGACCTGCGTCGTGAACCCGGCCGGGACGGTGATCGCCGGGAATCCCATCGTTCCGAGCAATGTCCAAGCCTGATGCGACCGGCCGTTCACGTCCGGCTCCACCGGCGCCTTGATAAGGGCCGCAGGCACGTTGCCGGTTGGGTACGTCACGGCGTCGAGATTGAGTGTCGCCATGCACTGCATAACGGTCTGCTGTATGGCGGACCTGTTGGCATCCCGATCTCGCACGTCCAGCGTCGTGGGCTTGTTGGCGTCCTGCAAGACTGATTTCACGTCTCGGAACCGGGTGTCGCGGCCGAACGTGTCGACGTAGTAGCGCGACTTGTTGATCAGATCCGTGAGGTCCTTGATGTTCGCATCGCCGCGCTTCTTGAGGTAGCGGTTGAAGTAATACTTCGCTTCGCCGACGTTCTCCGCCCTTGTCCCGAAGTCTCGGGTCGTCTGCTTGGCTGGCACGAGGGCGGGGTCGAAGTACATGTCTCTCAGCACTGCTATATGATCGGCCCCGGCTGGGAACAGCGCAGGAAATGCTCTGATGAAGAGCGCATTCAGGTTGCGTGGAATGTGCTGATCGATGCATTTCTGGAACAGGGCACCCTCGGCTCCCGGATCCACGATCGTGGCGCCAAGTTTGCGGAGATCACCAATGGCTCGGTCGACGATATCGATCGTCTCATGATCCGCCTCCGTGAACAGGCGCTTGTCCATGTATTCTCGAAGGACGCCGATCCTGATCCCTTTGAGGCTGGTTGCTCTGGCAAAGCTTGCATATCCCTCTTTCGGAACGCGACCGACGCTATGCACAGTCAAGTCGTCCGCCGGATCGTAACCGGCGATGACATCGAGCACCTTGGCGACGTCTTCGACGGTGCGGCACGCTGCGCCGTTGCGGTCATTGAGCGGGCCACCGCCGATCATCCCATCCCGGCTGACCAACCCTTGCGACTGCGACAGACCCACACCGTTGTTGAGCCGCGACGGCATGCGGATCGAAGGGCCGCCTTCTTCCGAGATCGCGCATGTCACCAGGTTCGCTGCCACCGAGGAAGCGGAGCCGCCGCTGGAGCCGCCGACGTCACGGTCCGTGGCATAGGGGTTACACATAGTGCCGCCGAAAGCGCTGCGACTGCCGGAGGCATATTCCCCGAGATTCGCCTTCGCCAGGATGATCGCGCCCGCATCCCGAAGGCGTTTCACAAGTGTCGCGTCACGCGGCGGACGATCGTTGGCATAATCGGCATCAGCACCGCTCGTGGTGCGCATGTCGTACGTGTCCATGAGGTCCTTGATACTTAGCACAATGCCGTGGAGCGGTCCCGCCAGCTGCCCGGTCCTGGCGAATCGTGCGTCGAGCGCGGCCGCCACTTCAAGCGCATCGGGCATGTTCGGGTCGTTGTCGACCAAGTCCGTCATGCTGCGGGCTTTGCGATCGTCGAAACCCCACTTCTTGCGCGCGGCGGGTCGGAGATTCAGCGTCATCAGGGCGTTGAGGGCTCCGGCATGCGGAATGGGCGAGACCGGCCCGAGAATTCCTTGCGGTTCATTCACACAAGTTCCGTTGTAGGCCTTGATCCGGGCCAGATACATGTTGACCAGTTGGGTGGCCGTGAGCTGTTTTGATCTTATCGCTTTGTGAATATCCGCAATGGTGGCTTCCACGATTGCAAATTTCCTCGCCGCGCGCGCCGGCTGCGCTTGCGCCACTCCGCCAAGGCAGGCCGTCACCGCCAACGACAGCGCGATCTGTTGCAGGTGCCTACTTTGCATGGTTTCCTCCTCGCCCTTGTGTCATTCGTGCACTGACTGTATGGCTCAGTGTTTCGTGTCCCCAAGGATATCGATCTCCTCCAGCAACCCGTCCACGGTCCCGAACATCAGCCTGAGTGTCAGGCTTTGGTCATTTGCTTACGACGCTCATTCACCGCCGTACTCCGCCACTTCAAAAAGGAGACGCCGCGGTCATGCAGCAGTCGCCGAAACCGATGGAAAGATTAAAAGACGTTTAGTTTTCAAGGGGCAACTCAATTGGCGGGAAGCGTAGATCAGTACGAATGCCAAGCCCATTTCGTCTTCGCGCTATTTCTTCTGCGCCAATTCCCTGGCCGCCTCCGCGGCCAGGGAGAAATCGAAGATCGATCCGGCCGCAACATCTCCTTTCAAACTCGCTGTCGAGCTGAGCATCGCGATGTAAGCTTTCGTCTGCTCCTCGGTGGGCACGCCGATTTTGGAGAACGTGTCGCGCACGGAGTCATACGCCTTGGCCGCTTGTACCGGATTGAGCT
>VBKY01000034.1 GCA_005879255.1 Deltaproteobacteria bacterium | reverse complement strand
TCCCGCGTGGACAGTCTTCATGCTCCGTCCGAAGTAGTAACAAGGACCGCCGGTTGCTTCACATAGCTGGTCAACCACGTGCTGGCGGAGTTTTCTCAAAGAATCAGCGCTGACTCCGACAAAAAAACGAGACATTTGTTTATCCCCCGCCAGTCGGCCGAGAAAATCGTCCGTAACCGCGGCAATGGCGTCATAGCCGCCGAGGCGCTTGTAAAACGCCGGCGCTGCGCCGGTTGCTTGCGCTTGCACAAGCGAATTTGCAACCAATATCCCACACAACAAAGCAAGCAACATTGCGCATCCGATTCTGAGGCGAAATTTGTTTCTCATCACCGTTCCTCCCATCGATAGATTTTCCAGTACGCATTAAGGGACATAACCTGAGCAGTCCCACTATCACAACCGCAGGAAACCAGCGTTCATCAGCGCCTGCGCTGTAAGGCCGACTCCAAAAAGCACAATGAACGCCGACGATGTCAGCGGCAGCCAGCGCGTGGCTAGTTGGCCGTTGCCCTGAAACCTAACCAACTGTCGTGCGTAAACCATCAAGAGGCCAATGCTGATCAGAACCGCGGCGAGCCCTAGACTGAATGCGACGATCAGCAAGAGTCCAAAACCGACCCGC
Source organism: Deltaproteobacteria bacterium (assembly GCA_005879255.1). Next base: position 39,748 of record VBKY01000034.1, on the reverse strand, counting down.
TGCATCGACAGTGCACTGAGCAAGACAACCAAGGCTGCTGGGCAGGGCACGATGCCGCCGCTGATGCCCAAAGCCAGTAGCTGGCGCCAAGACACTTTTTGAGTTAGCTCATGATGGTCGTGCGGATGGCCGCTATGACCATGGAGGTGATGACTGTGACCGTGATGGTGATGATTATGAATGTCGCCGTGATGATGATGCGCGGCTTGCCCACCCTTTCCGAAATAACGCTGCAGAAATAGCGCGGCACCCAAGCTAGTAATCATCAACCCCGACACCAGCGTCAACCAAGGATAAAGTCGCTCGGGTACGATGTATCGTGAGGCGTAGAGCGTGACGCCTCCAAGCAAGTACACGGCGCCGGTGTGCGCCGCAGTGACGATCAATCCGAGGATCAACGCATGCTTCATCGTGCCGCGCGAGCCGACCAAATAAGCGGCGACAAGTGTCTTGCCGTGACCCGGCTCCAAGGCGTGAAACGCGCCGAGCACAGCCGCGACTAGAAAGGCGAGCCAGATCATGGGCCAATCAAGCCGCTTGGCCGCGATCAGTTCCATGAATGAATTTCTCGACATTGCTCGCTTATTGGGTTGAAGTCTGACGGCCTTATATCCGTCGGCCTGGTCACGCCCCCGGCTCCTGACGCATCCCGCGGGTTTGCAATGTTCAAATGGCCGCGGTCTGCGATCGATTGCCGGATCGCCAGCGGTGATCGCGCTGAAGCCACGTGAATTGGCCCGATTCCACCGAATGCAAAAGTCAGCCGTGCCTCCCGCGCTTGCGGCGGGCTGTTCAAAAGATCGGTGGGATAGTCCGATAGTTGTGCGCTTCGATCCTCAGTCGGAACTGAACTGTCGATTAATCGGGAGCCGGAGGCGGCGATGGCAATGATCTCCTTCCAGCCGGCGCGCCCGGGAAAATTCTCGTCGCGATAGAACAGTTGGTGCGGTTCACCCGCGGGATCGTCGAGCTTGCCCTTATAAACCGCTCCTATTTTCATCGTCGGCAGCCCGCCGGCGCCTTCAGGAAACAGGATCTCGCGCGACACGGTACGAAGCGCGATTCTTCGGCCGTTCACTTCGAGCAACAAACCATCACGCAAAGTTTCTACCCTGTGCAGCAGATAACTTGTTGCGCTGGCATCGCCAGCCTGCGGCACTAGCCCGGTCTGCTGGATCTCTTGGAAAGTAGGAATCTCCGCCATATCGACGATATAGCGCAGCTCGATTTCGGTTTTGCCGATGCGAATTGCTGAGTACTGGTTAATGCTAAAATTGCCGAGCGGGTGGGCAACTGCGTTGCCGACCGCGATCAATGAAATCGTCAATATTCCCAAAATAAGTCGGCGCGAGCGCATTGGATTATCGCTCCTCGCTCTGCTGGTTCGCCGCGAGCGGCACGCCGGAGCTCTCGAGCTCTTTGAGTGTTCGAGCCGCATGATCGGCAAACAGCACATGAAAGTGCGGATTAGTTGCCATCGCGCGACCGAGATAGTCTTTAGCTTTTTCCTTATCGCCGAGGTGATTAAAGATCATGCCGGCGTGATAAAAGAGCTTCGCATCCTTGGTGCCCAACCGGAGAGCTGTGTCGATCGCCGACCGGGCTTCATCGATCCTGCCACTCTTATAGAGATTCCATGCGAGCACGTCATACGCGTAAATATCTCGGCGATAATCGAGCTCGCGTTCTGCCAGCGTTAAACCCTCAGCCAATTTGATATCGTGATCGGCATAGAAGTAGGCGAGCTCGCGATTGTACATCGCTTGGTTCAAAGCGCTCAGTTTGCCGATGTATTCGACCAGGTCGTATTGCTTTAGCGCGTCGTCCGATCTTCCCGCTCTTATATAGAGGTCTCCCAGCGCGCCGATGTATTCGGGCATAGGAATGATGCCAATCGCTTTTTGATAGAGCTCGATCGCTTCATCAAAACGCCGCTGCGCCGCGCGCACCTGCGCGAGACCAGCCAGCGCGCGATAATAATTTGGATAAGTCCGAAGAGATTCGCCAAACTGCGTCTCGGCCTCGAGTAAACTGCCGGCGCCGAAGTGATCGCTTCCCAGTTGCCATTGTGCCCAGGCAATGGTTTCCGCGGGTTGCTTGGTCATCTTTCCGATCGCAATGGCGGTTCTCAGGTGCTCCTTGGAACCTGCGACGTCACCGCGCATGCTTTTCATACCCGCAAGGCGACTGAAGGAGTAGAGGCTTTTGTCCAAGCCGATCATCTTGCCATACGCAGTTTCGGCCTTGGCGTACTCACCCGTCTCCATCAGCGCGTCGCCGAGAATGCCGTACGCGTTGGCGTCAGTCGGATCGAGTGCAATCGCTCGTTGAGCATGAACGGCAGCGGGCGCAAACTCATGTCTTGAGTAGAAAACATAGGCCAGATGGCGTAGCGCGCCGGCGTTCTTGGGCGTGAGCTCCAATGATTTCTCGAGCGCTGTTTCGGCGCGATTAAAATACCCCCTATCGCCGGTTTCCCGAGCTTTGCGAATCATTGCATCGCCCAGTGCGTAAAGCGCGTGGGCATTTTGCTGATCTCGTTTCAACAGCTGCTCATAATAAGCGATTTGATTGTCTGTCCGCGTCGCTTGGGCCAAGGCTGGTTTGAGTTCAAAGAGAGCCAACGCGGTCAGTGCGATCATGATCAGGGATTGCGGCGTTTTCATGGTTCGGTCTCCTCTTGCAAGCGCCCGGAGGGAGAAATTCTCCCTCCGGTTTCACTTGCTGCTACGGCTCGACGCATGGCGCTCCGGTCGACTGGACGCAGTCGATATGCCGGCGGCCTCGGCCATCGTAAGGTGTCGGGAGATAAGGAAACTCCTTGGCGATGCCGTTCACCGTCACGTCGAGACGGTTGCCCGGAATAGCGCCGTAGCCCGGACCATCGTTGACGCCCGCACCAGGCGCGCCGCCGAGGAAGTTCACGCCGTCGCCTGCCAGCCCGGCGATATAGTTGGCCCCTCCGACCACGCGAAGTGCGATATCGGTAACATCGTCATTCGGGCGACGACCGTTGGGAAAGCCGGCTGCATCTCCGGCCAAGCCGCCAAGCCGTTTTTGACTTTCCGGCTGGGTGGTCGGTGCTTTCAAATTCAAGCGCAACAATTCGGCGCACGGATTGCCGCAGTTGTTACCCGAAAGAGATTGGCCCGGGTATTTGAGAAAGACACTCATCAAATCGGTCCTGGGCGTGGTTGTTACCGGCACGCCGAAGATCAACTCCAGCGCGACCGCGATCGAAGGGTTTTTGTAAAACTCTTGGAACTGCGCCTCGTCTTCTGGCTCCTGAGAATTCCATCGATCCTTGAACGGTGTATCGATAATCAACTCGTTCACCAAAGGATTAGCCAAGCGCGAGACTTGCACCCACGGTCCCTGGGTTTTCGCCGTTCCATCGTCGCCCAGAACTTTTACTTTCTGTCGCGCGGTCGAGGCGTATGTACCGATGACCGGTGTGCTGGTTTGCTCCGCGGATTTACCATCCAGGGTAATCCGCGAGATCGGCACTTCGATGACGATACTATTCACGTTTATTCCGCTGAAACGATTGATGCCGAAGGGATCTTTTGTATCGTCGGCATCCTCAGCAGCGCTCAATAGCGGCGGGAACCGGCGCAAATTCGCCGTGTCAAACACCGCGCCAAGATCGATGTAAAAAGTTTCGGCGCGCTCTCCGGCGAAGACTTTGATCCCGGTGGAAGCATCCGTGTAAATGCCCTGCGACGCGAGATCTTCATAGTTCTTGAAGGTCGCCGGTCCGGCATTGGTGGGCACGGCGACAAGCTTCTGGCCTTTGAACAGTTCGGTGCGCTTCTTGCCGCGAACCTCGGTGACCGTATAGGTTTGCCGCCTTGTCAAGCCTTCAGACCCCGGCCCGTCCAGCTTGGTGATTCCTTGGAGCTGAGCGACCGGAATTTTCGGATTACCGACATAGGGCAGCGGAAACTCCAACTGTCCCAAGGCCGGTCGGTTTTCGGTCTTGAATCTGAACTCGTAGACAATGTCCTCGGCCTTGCCGTCCTGATTATTATCGATGTTGACGGCGTAAAGGACTTCGTCATCGAAGTTGAAATAGTTCGGGCCATCGGCGGGATCTTGGCCGGGGATGACGTTCATAATGAAGACTACCTTGCTTGGGTCCTGCCAGCTTCGAAAGGCATAAGTATCGGTGTTATCCGCTGCCGGATCGAGTGCTATCAGTGGCGCCTCCCGATGGCTTGCCGCCTTTGCGACCGGTGACACGCTCGTGAGTGCCATGAGCACGCCCAACAGTATCGCCATCACTCGATAGATTGGATGCTTCTTGATCGATCTCATTTTCGATTCTCCTTCTTTTCAAATCGTTGATTAGAATGTTCGACCTTCTGTGCTGCTTTACGGCCACGGCTGAAGAATTGGATTTAATTTTGAGAACGGTCGTTGAAAAAAATAATTTCTTTGGTGCGGTAAATCCGAACGACCTGGCTGGAGCGTAAGTAATCAGGATAGGGTTTGTGCTAGAAGATTGGCGGGGCTAGAATGCCGCCGTTTATCGATGTCGACTATCCATTGACGAGCGAGGGAAACACCCCCTGAGCGCCGATTCTCAAAATTCACCTGTCTATCTAATTCGCCAAACTGCGAATCAAGATCGCGAGGCATTCAGCCAGCTCTACGACCATTTCTCTTCCCTGGTTTACACCTTGGCGATGCGCATGCTCAGGATGTCCTCCGATGCAGAGGATCTTCTTCAGGAAGTTTTCGTACAGGTTTGGCACCAAGCCAATCGATATAGCGAAGAGCGCGGCAGCCCGGAAGCATGGATTGTCAATATCGCGCGCAGCCGGGCAATCGATAAGCTCCGTTCCATACGTAGGATGGAAAGAAGCTTTGTCTTGACGGATGATCCGGCCAAGGCGGAGTCCAGCGATAACGTGGAATCCAGCGCGGCGGAATCCGAAACCAAGCTTACGATGAATAGTGCTTTGGCCAATTTGCCGGAGGCACAGCGAAAGGTCTTGGTACTGGCGTACTTTGACGGACTGAGCCAAAGCGAGATTGCCGATCGGTTGAAAGAGCCGTTAGGTACGGTGAAAACCAGAATGCGCTCGGGCATTCAGCGTCTAAGGGACTTGTTGGAAACGAAGGTAAGGTAATGGCCACGGCGGAACACGAATATTGGCGCGAGCAGGGCGAAATCTACGCTCTCGGCGCGCTCGACGGCCAAGAGCTAAAGGATTTCGAAGCTCATCTCGCCGCTGGCTGCCCGGTCTGCGACGCCTATCTGCGTGAGACCGGAGAAACGCTCAATCTCGTTCACCGCTCGCTACAACCCGTGACTCCTTCGACGGCGGTGAAGGACCGAATTCTTCGGCAGATCGCCGGCGACAAAGTCGTTCCCATTACAGTCGCTCAACCGAAACAAACGCGCGGCTGGCAGATAATCACGGGAACCATTGCGGCTTGCATCATCGGTGTGGTTCTAACCGGCACCTATTACAATTATCGATACTCGGTTTACAGCTCCGTGGTCAATCTTCTGCGCGATCCGGCAACACGTGATTTGCCTCTCTATGGCGCAGGACCGACGCCGACGGCGAAAGGACGCTTTCTGTGGAACCAATCGGGCGAGGGTCACATTTTCGTGAGCGATTTACCGTCGGCACCGGAAGGGAAGATGTATGCCGTGTGGACCATCGCGCAGCAGTCTCCGCCGCGCTACGTCGGCACGGTAGAAACAAACCCAAAAGGCCAAGGCGGCTTACACATCAAAACGACACGGAGTGAATTGCCAGTGGAAACCTTCGCCGTTACCCTCGAACCCGTCGGCACGACCGCAGCGCCCACCGGTCCGATGGTCCTCGTTTCCAAGCAGTCGTAGGGGCGACCGGCCGGTCGCTCCTATCTTTGCGTTCTTTGGGGCTACTTCCCTTTCCCTCCGAGAATCATTTTTCGATGAGGAATGCCGGCTTCGTCAAAAACCCGACCGACGCAGCGAAAACCCATGGTTTCATAAAAGCCAATGACCGGCACTTGGGCGTGCAGATAGATCGCTTGCGCGTGCAATCTCCTGGCCGTCGCAACAGCTCGCGTCAATAATTTTGTCCCCACGCCTTTGCGCCGAAATCTTTTCAGCACCGCCATGCGCCCGATCTTCGCCCTGCGACGATGCATGACTACACGCGCCGTTCCAACAGGTCTGCCCGCGCTGGTAGCCAGTAAATGAATCGCTCGCTCATCGTCACGATCCAGCTCGATCTCCGCCGGCACGCCCTGCTCTTTCACAAACACGCCGATGCGTATGGCGAAGGCTTTTGCTAGATCGCTCTTGGCTGAAATTTTCTCTACTCGAACGGACGAACTCGTCCTTTTGTCGTCGAGAGATTTCAAATAATCACCGCTCCCGTTTTTTTACTTACAGGCGAGAACGTTCGCTCAACAGCCCATGGTCCGCATCGCTTTCCACGTCCACGCTTGGGTATTCGTCACGACCGGCTTACCTTCGTTCTTTTCGATTCTTTCGTTCACCGACACCGTGCGCCCCTTGTTGCACGGCATGTACAGGCCATCGACATCTGGATACCGCAGCAACTCCACAGCTGACATCGGAACATTGAAGTAAACACCCTCGTAACGGCCGCCCGGCTTTGCTACGATTACCCTCGATGAAATCCATTCGCAAAGCGCTCACTATCGCCGGCTCTGATTCCGGCGCTGGCGCGGGCATCCAGGCTGACCTCAAGACCTTTGCGGCCCTAGGTGTCTACGGCACGTCGGCGGTTACTGCGATCACGGCGCAGAACACGGTCGGCGTAACGCAAGTCCTGGCATTGAGCCCGAGTCTTGTCGGTGCTCAGATCGATGCCGTGATCGACGATATTGGCGCGCATGCGGTGAAGACGGGCATGCTGGCCAACACGGCAATCATTGACACCGTCGTGAAAAAAATCCGCGGACATCGTCTGAAAAATCTGGTTGTCGATCCAGTGATGGTAGCCACCTCTGGTGATCTGCTGATTGAGCAAGAAGCCGTCGCCGCGCTGCTGTCTCGTCTGATTCCTTTAGCGGCGGTGGTAACGCCGAACATTCCCGAGGCTGAAGAGCTCACAGGCATGGAGCTTCGCACGCCCGAGAACATCACAGAAGCCGCCAGGCGACTTGTCAAGTTGGGGGCGAAAAGCGTCGTGATTAAAGGCGGTCATCGCAAAGGTCCCGCTGTCGACCTGTTTTACGACGGAAAAACATTTTCGGCGCTGGTCGCGCCGCGCATTCGCACTAAGAACACGCACGGGACCGGCTGTACCTTTTCTGCGGCAATTGCTGCCTATCTGGCAAAAGGTGAATCGGTCGAACGAGCCGTCGCTCTCGCTAAGAAATACATCACCGAGGCAATTCGAAAAGGTTTCGCGGTCGGCGCCGGCCATAGCCCCGTGCATCACTTTCATCGTCTTTGGAAATAGCAGTGGTTTGTCACGCCGTGACCGTACAAGGACTCATGATCTTAGCGGGAAGGGTGATTGGATTCGCGAAGGATAATACGCGGGCCTCGACAAACCCCCTTACCGCCGCGTCTCCATCTCGGCGACGATCGCGCGCGCGGCGCCGACCGGATCTTTAGCTTCCAGAATTGGCCGGCCAACGACGATATAGTCGACGCCGGCACGCACGGCCTCGGCGGGAGTCATCACGCGCAACTGATCGTTCCGGTTCGCTGCCGTGGATCTTATACCGGGAGTGACAATAACGAAACGGCGGCCGCAGGCTTCGCGGATATCGGCAACTTCATGGGGCGAGGCAACGACGCCGTCCATTCCGGCTTGCTTGGTGAGCAGCGCCAAACGGACTACTTGATCGGCGACCTTGGCTTCGACGCCGACTCGCGTGAGATCGTCTTGATTCAAGCTCGTCAACACGGTCACCGCCAACATGATCGGCCTGCGACGCTGCTCTTGCCGACAAACACGACGCACTTCTTTCACCGTCGTGCGCATCATCTCAAGGCTTCCTGAGGCGTGGACATTGAACATCTTGACGCCGAAGCGAGTCGCTTCGATGGCCGCCTTGGCGACGGTGCTGGGAATGTCGTGAAATTTGAGATCGAGAAAAATTTCGCCGCCGAGCTCCTGAATCAAACGCACCGCCTGGGGACCGGCATGAGTAAATAGCTGCTTGCCGACTTTAAACATACCCACTTCGCCGGCGAGAACCCGTACCAACTCTTTGGCCTGCTCCAGATCGTCGACGTCGAGAGCGACGATCAAACGCTCGTGCATGGACCCGCGTTTACGAACCAGCTCGAGCGTGGAAGCCATCGTTTATGCCTGCAGTGCTTGCGTCAGGATCGTGTGAAGTTTCTTTGCGCTATCGGCGACGGGAATTTCCTCGGTCTTACCATCGTGGCGCCAGCGCAGTTCGATACAACCCTTTTCCAAACCCTTGGCACCGATCGTTACGCGTAAGGGAATCCCCACCAGATCGGCGTCTTTGAATTTTACTCCCGGCCGTTCGTCGCGGTCGTCGATCAGTACCTCGACGCCTTGTTGTTGTAATTCTTGATAGAGCTTATCGGCCGCTTCACGAATGACTTTGTCTTTGTAGTTGATCGGCAGCAACAGAACATGAAACGGCGCGATAGAAAACGGCCAGATGATGCCATTGACGTCGTGATTCTGTTCGATGGTGGCGGCGACCAAACGGCTGATGCCAATGCCGTAACAGCCCATCTCGATGGGTCGTTCGCGCCCCTCGGCATCGAGATAGGTCGCACCCATCGTTTCACTGTATTTGGTACCGAGATAAAACACCTGGCCTACTTCGATGCCCCGGTGGGCTTCGAGCACTCCGCGCTCGCAGCGCGGACAAGCATCGCCGGCTATCACGAATCGCAGATCGGCAAAAACCGATGGAGTGAAATCGCGCTCTTGATCGACGTGAATGAAGTGGGCGTCGACCTCATTGGCACCGGTAACGGCGTCGCGCATGCCCTGGACGGATAGATCGGCCACCGTGCGCAGCTTCGACCCGATCGGTCCGAGAAATCCGGGCACAACACCGGCCACCGACGCTAGCGCCGCTTCATCCGCTAAGGTAAGGCCTTTACATTCCAACACGGTGCGAAGCTTGAGCTCATTGATCTCGTGATCGCCCCGTACCAGCGCCGCGACGAGCTCACCATCTTCGGTTTTATAGACGAGCGTCTTGATGAATTTGTCTGCGGGAAGTTTGAGAAACTCCGCGACATCGGGAACGCTTTTCTTTCCCGGCGTCGGAACTCTTTCCAATGGCAGCGACTCCTGGGCGATGTCACGACCGGTGGATCGCCGCGCCTTTACCTCGGCCTTGTCGATATTCGCGGCATAGTCGCAGCTGTTGCAACTGACCATCGCATCTTCGCCGGATTCCGCGAGCACTTGAAATTCATGCGATAGACTTCCACCGATGGCACCAGTGTCGGCTTCGACGGGCCGAAAACGCAAACCGCAACGGGTGAAGATCCGCTTGTAGGTTTCATACATGTTGTCGTATTCGCGCCGGCAGTCTTCGACATCGGTGTGAAAACTGTAAGCGTCCTTCATGATGAACTCACGACCGCGCATCAAGCCGAAGCGCGGCCGCACTTCGTCGCGGAACTTGGTTTGGATCTGGTAAAGATTGAACGGCAACTCGCGATAAGAACGCACTGAACGACGCACCAGATCCGTCACGATCTCCTCATGCGTCGGGCCAAGACAGAAATCACGCTCGTGGCGGTCTTTAAAGCGCAAGAGCTCCTTGCCATACATTTCCCAGCGGCCGCTTTCCTGCCACAATTCGGCAGGAGAGGAGATCGGCATGAGCAGCTCCTGGGCTCCGGCCCGATTCATTTCCTCGCGCACGATTTGTTCGATTTTGCGAATGACTCTCAGAGCCAGCGGAAAGTAGTCGTAGATGCCGCGGCTGATTTGTCTAATGAAGCCGGCGCGTACAAGCAGTTTATGACTGATCACTTCGGCATCGGCGGGGTCTTCCTTGAGTGTGGGTATGAGTGATTTGCTCCAGCGCATGATGTGACTGGGAGAACTTAGCGAAGCGAGACAGTAAAAGCTAGGCGTCCGCCACAACCGTGGCTTGCTCAGCCTTTTTTTCAGCGGCGAACTTTTTGACTTCTTCCATCAAAGCGTCGACGATGTCCGTTTCAGGGACTTTGCGGATAACTTCGCCTCTCTTGAAGATCAAGCCGATGCCCTTGCCACCGGCAACGCCGAGATCGGCCGCACGCGCTTCACCGGGACCATTGACCTCGCAACCCATCACCGCGACGTGGATATCGAGATTGCTGTAGGGCAACATTCGTTCTTCGACACTTTTGGCCAAGGCGACTAGATCAACATCGGCGCGGCCGCAAGAAGGACAAGCCACGAAGGTAAGCCCTTCCGTTTTAAGTTTGAGTGCCTTGAGTATCTCCCTGCCAACGCGCACCTCTTCCACCGGATCGGCGGCAAGAGAGACGCGGATGGTGTCACCGATGCCTTCGGCCAGTAACGTGCCTAAGCCGACTGCGGACTTGATCGTGCCAACAGTCGGCGTGCCGGCTTCCGTGACGCCGAGGTGAAGCGGATAATCGACTTTGCCGGCGAGCATGCGATAGGCTTCGATCATCATCAATGGGTCGGAAGCCTTGAGCGAGATTTTAATTTCGTTGTAGCCGACGTCTTCGAGAATGTGGATATGGCGTAGCCCGCTCTCGACCATGCCTTCGGCGGTTGGTCCGTTGTATTTCTGTAACAGGTCTTTTTCTAACGACCCCGCATTGACGCCGATACGGATCGGAATTTTCCGCTCGGAGGCGGCCCTGACGACTTCCTCGACGTACTTTCGCGCGCCGATGTTGCCGGGATTGAGACGCAAGCCGTCGACCCCCTGCTCGATCGCAATCAAGGCGAGTTTGTAATTGAAGTGAATGTCCGCGACCAGTGGAATGCGGATTTTTTTCTTGATCTCGCCGAGCTTTTCAGCCGCTTCGCGCACCGGCACAGCGCAGCGCACGATGTCGCAGCTCGCCGCCTCTAGATCCCAAATTTGTTGGACCGTGGCGCGCACGTCGCGGGTGTCGGTTTTGGTCATCGACTGGACGGTAATCGGCGCGTCTCCGCCCACTTTCAACTTGCCGAGCTGAATCTGTCTAGTCTTGCGGCGGTTGATCATAGATTCACTATAGAGAACGGACGGAAGTCGGTCAACAAAGCGTTATTGGAGTGTCACGTGTTCCAGAACATTTGCAGCTCCGCTACCCCTCGTTTTCGGTGACGCGAGCGGGAGTGGGTTTTTCGCCTTTTTCTTGCGCTCTTGTGTCCGGTCTTTCTGTTGTAGCTGGATTCGCTGCTTCCTTTTTCTTGCGGTCCCCTTCCGGAATGATCAGCAACCGGCGATAGGAGCCTTGGCCAAGGCTCTTGGTCGACACCCAGGGATCGTCTTGCAGCGCTGCGTGAATGATCCGCCGATCGGCGGCGCTGAGCGCGTCCACTGTTACCGTCTTTCGCTGCCGTTTGGCTTTTTCGCCCAGGCGCAACGCCATGTCCTCGAGTGACTTACGGCGCCGCGCGCGGTAATTTTCAATGTCGACTACGAGGTGGCGTCCTTCATGGCCCGGGCGCTCGCCGGCGATGCGCGTGATAACGTACTGTAAAGCTTCCAGAGTCTGGCCTTTGCGTCCGATCAGAACGCCGCTGTTCTCGGCTTGGATTTCCAGGACCGTTTCGTCGCCGGTCGCGGCTAGTTTCTCTTCTATCGTTGCCTGGACGCCCATCAGTTCCAAGATTTGCCGCAGAGCAGTCTTCGCCTTATCGAGGGCTATTGAATCATCGACCGGTACGGCCTGTTCGTCGCTAATGGTCGATGTCGCTTCGGGAGCATTCAAATCGAAAGTCGATTTTGTCAGCGCCGCGCGAATCTTGGCCTTTTGGGAGCCGAACCCGAAGATTCCCTTTCGTCCCTCGGAAACGATATCGACAGTGATCCTGTGCCGCGCCACGCCGAGCGATCTGAGCGCATTTTCGATGGCGTCATCTATGGTATCGCCTTCGGTTTCCACGAAATCCATGACTCAAACCTTTCCTCAATCGGCCTATTTGACGTTGCGATTGATCCAATATTGCTGGCCGATACTGAGAAGATTATTGACCAGCCAGTAAACCGTCAGTCCAGCTGGAAATGACACGAACATGAAAGTAAACATTAAGGGCATCAGCATCATCATCTTTCGTTGATTGGGGTCGCCGGCCGAGGGGGTCATCCATTGCTGCAAGAACATGCTCGCTCCCATGAGTATGGTGAGGATGGGAATGCCAAGGTGCCAACTCCCAAAGGTAAAAGGCAGTGATTCCCAGTCGGGGCGGGAGAGATCTTTGATCCACATAAACGGCGCATGGCGTAGTTCGATGGGCGTGCTCAAGGCGTTGTATAGACCGATGAAGACGGGAAACTGGAGAACCATCGGCAAACAGCCGCCGAGCGGATTGACGCCGTTGCGACGGTAAAGCTCCATGATCTCTTTGTTCAGCTTCTCCTTATCGTCGCTGTATTTTTCTTTCAACCGCTCCATCTGCGGCTGGAGCTTTTGCATTTGCTTCATCGAAACGAAACTCTTGTGGGTCAATGGCGCCATTAAGAGCTTGATCAGGAACGTCAGCAAAATAATGTCGAGGCCGTAGCTTCCCGTAAAACGATGAAAAAAATGAAGCACGTAAAGAAACGGGATCGAGATAAACCCGAAGTAGCCGAAGTCGATCGAACGTTCAAAGCCTCTGCCCAAGGGCTTCAAAGTATCGAGTTCCTTCGGCCCGATGAATAGCGTATAGCGGTCGCTCCCTGCCGGTCCGCTTATGGCTCCAGTTAGCGCTGGCCCCTCTTGATGGACCGACACTTTATGCTGCGCCCCGTTGTCAGGCAGCAACGCAAAGAAAAAATAAGTGTGCCCGAACCCGGCCCACGAGACGTCGCCGGAAAACTCGTGTCCCTTCGCCGCCTCCGCCGGCGGTTCACGTCGAATCTTGTTATCGATCAGAGCGATAAATCCCTCAAAAGGAGCACTGTGATTTGGCACGGAATGATCGCTCTTGTCAGTCAACAAGAGCTCCGGAATCGGCGTCGTGCCGTCGGCGGCTTTCACCGAAACCTCGAGTTGAATCGGATAAGCGGAACCGGAAAAGGCGAATGATTTGGTGATCACTGTGCCGCTGGAAGTTTGTCCTTGAAAAACCAACGTCGCTTTGGCTTCGCCCGTTAACTTAAGATCGCCGCCTTGAACCGAGTAAACCAATTCGTTGTCTTCGAACGGTGCGGGAGCTTGCCATCGAACTCCCAACGGTAGCGGCACGCCGGGCGCAGTCTGGACGATTTCCAATGGCGGGCTGTTTTCGTCGACGGAGCTGCGAAACCTTTTGAGCTTGAAACTCTTAAGCCGCGCGCCCTGGGTTGTGAACACTGCGATGTAATTGTCGGTCTCGACCCTAATTTCTTTGGCCGACCGGGAGGTCGGAAGGGCGGCGGGCGCGCCGGGTATTGACGCCGGTGGAAATGGCGCGGCTTTTTGCGCCGGCTCAGTAGTTTTTTCCGGGCCACCTTTTTCTGCCTCTCGAGCGGAATCGGTAGGTGGCGGGCCGTAAAAGTGCGTCACCAATTGTTGGTAAACGATCAGCACGAGGATCGAAAGTGCGATGCCAATGATTGCGCGTTTATCCATCGATTAAAATCATTTCACCGGATCGTATCCACCAGGATGCCACGGGTGACAACGACCGATCCGACAGAGGCCGCTGGCAATTCCTCTGAGGACGCCGTATCGCCGAATCGCGGCTCCCGTGTATGCTGAACAGCTGGGATAAAACCGACAGGCAGGTGGCAGTAAAGGCGACACGAACTGGTGATAACCCGAGAGCAGCATGGCCAAAAGCTTGCGAACCATTTCACTCATAATTTTCGCCGATTGCGTTGATCAGTCAGAGCACTTTGGAGTTCATTTGCAATCGCATTCCCAGGGAGGCCGGCGGCACTTCTACGCGCGATGATGACAAAATCGGTGGCCGGCGGAAAAACGGCACGGCGTCGGCGAAAAACCTCACGGACCTGTCGCTTGATTCGATTGCGGACGACCGAATTGCCGACTTTGCCGCTGACAGTGATCCCCAACCGGGTCTCATTCTTGTCGTTCGACTTGCTGATAACGACGAAATTTGCGGTTTGAACCTTGCTGCCGGCGCGCGACAGTTTTAAGAATTCCGCTCGACTTCTCAGGCGGGCCGTTTTCGGGAACCGTTCCGTCCCTTTCAGCGACATCTCCAGTGACGAAATTACGTACGTGCGCGCTTCGGTGGTACGGTTACTGTCAGTCTTTTGCGCCCTTTGGCGCGGCGGCGCTTGAGCACATTTCGCCCACCGGGTGTTTGCATGCGGGCGAGAAAACCATGCGTCCGTTTTCTCCGTATATTGCTCGGTTGATAGGTTCGTTTCATAGCAATGATGCTCCCTCGGGCCGCCTAAACAGCCAAGTAGTTATATCAATCATACCGACCCAGTGATGTCAATTTTAGCCCGCTTCGGGCTTCAATGAGCGCTGCATCAAGTCGCGCACCGCCGCGCCGGGTTTTTTGCCGGCATAAAGCACTTGATACATCTGTTCGACAATCGGCATTTCGATTCTCAGACGCGCGGCCAAGGAATGAAGCGAGCGGGTATTGCGAACGCCTTCGGCCACCGTACGGGTCGATGCCGTGATTTCTTGCAAGCTTTTACCGCTAGCGATCTGTAACCCGACCGTGCGATTTCGGCTCAGGTCACCCGTACAAGTGAGAATCAAATCGCCCAATCCCGGGAGCCCCGCAAGCGTCATCGGATCCGCGCCCATGCGCACTGCCAGGCGGGTCATCTCCGCCAATCCCCGCGTGATCAACGCTGCGCGCGCATTCTGCCCCAAGCTCAAACCATCGCTGATGCCGGCGGCGATGGCGATAACATTTTTCACGACGCCACCCATCTGTACGCCGACGATGTCCGGCGAGGTGTAGACCCTAAAGTTCTGCGTGCTGAAAATTTCCTGGATCGTTTTCGCCACCCCTTCGTCATACGCCGCAACTGTCACAGCCGCAGGAAGCCGGCGCGCCACCTCAATCGCGAAGGTTGGACCGGAAAGGAACGCCTGACGATTTTCCCGTTCTGGACCAAGAATCTCAACCAACAATTCCCCCATCGTCTTCAGACTTCCTTCCTCAATCCCTTTGGTGCCGCAGAGAAGCATCGTCTCCGGCTCGATCTTGGCTGCGGATTTGGTGAAAACTTGCCGCACTGCGTGCGACGGCACCGCGCAAATCACCAGAAACTTGCTTTCGACGGCTTCGTCGAGGGACTGAGTAACTTCGATATTGGGCGGGAGCGCGATGCCCGGAAGATAGGTTTGGTTTTCTCTCTTGTCGGCTATTTGCCGGAAGCTATCGGCGCCATGGCACCAGAGCACCACCTGCTCGCCCTTTTCGGCGAGGACCTTGGCCAGCGTGGTTCCCCAGCCGCCAGCGCCAACAACTCCGATCCCGCTAGGCATGACCGATTACGCGGAAGATATATTGGATGGCAAAAATTGCGAAATTTGCACTGCGAAACTTCCCGGAGAGGCAGGCAACTATTCTTCGACCTTTGGCTCTTCCTCGTCCCCTTCTTCTTCCTTTTCCGCCAAGCGTGCCAGCGAAACGACCCGTTCGCCTTCCTCGATCTCGATCAAGCGCACACCCTGGGTGTTGCGACCGATGACTCGAATATCCTTTATGCGCAGGCGAATGATTTTGCCGATGTTAGTGATCAGCATCAGCTGATCTTCTTCAGTTACCTGCTGCACCCCGATGACCCGGCCGGTCTTATCCGTGGTCTTCATCGTGATAATGCCCTTGCCGCCGCGCGACTGCAGACGGTATTCATCCATCGCGGTGCGCTTTCCGAAACCGCCTTCGGAAACCGTCAAAACATCAAAGCCAAGAGTGAGTATTTCCATGCTGACGATTTTGTCTCCAGGATCAAGCTTCATGCCGACGACGCCGAAGGTGCCGCGCCCGGTTGGACGAACCTGTTCTTCCTTAAAACGAATCGATTGGCCGTCCGCCGTCGAGAGAATAATCTCCTGCTGGCCGTCAGTGAGACGCACGCCGATCACTTCGTCCCGGTCTTCAAGCCCAATAGCGCGAATTCCCGACGCGCGCGGGTTGGAGTAGGCCATCAATTCGGTTTTCTTGATCAGCCCATTCTTGGTCGCGAATACGATATATCGGCCCTCCTGAAATTGCCGTACGGTAAGGAAGGCCGAAACTCTCTCGCCCGGTTCGAGGTTGAGCAGATTAACGATCGGTTTTCCCCTGGCCGCGCGGCTCGCCTGAGGAAGTTCGTGCACTTTGATCCAATAGACTTTGCCTATGGTGGTAAAAAACAAAATGTACGAATGCATCGAGGCGATAAAAAGGTACTCAACAAAATCTTCTTCTTTGGTCGTCGTGCCGATCTTGCCTTTGCCGCCGCGCCGTTGCGCGCGGTAAAGAGTGATCGGGTTGCGTTTGATATAACCATCGTGCGATATGGTCACTGCCATGTCTTCGTCGACGATCGTATCTTCGATAGAGATCTCGTCGGTGCGGTCGATGATTTGTGTGCGGCGCTCGTCGCCGTATTGTTTCTTGATCTCCATCAGTTCTTCGACAATAATCTTGTAGATTTCTTTTTCGTCGGCGAGAATAGCACGCAGCTTGGCGATGAGCTCGAGGGTTTCGCGGTGCTCTTCCATGATCTTGTCGCGCTCCAAGCCGGTTAGGCGCTGGAGCCGCAAATCCAAGATCGCCTGGGCTTGAATTTCGCTTAGTCCGAAGTTCGCGACCAAACCCTCTTTGGCGGCTTTCGGGTCCGCTGAATTGCGAATCAGCGTGATCACCGCGTCGAGGTTATCGAGGGCGATGCGGAAACCTTCCAAGATATGCAGCCGCTCTTCAGCCTTGCGCAGATCGTAGGCGGTGCGCCGTATGACGACTTCTTTACGGTGATCGATGAACGCTTTGAGCGCTTCTTTGAGATTGAGCAGCTTCGGCTTGCCATCCGCGATGGCCAGCATGTTGATACCGAAGGAATCCTGCAGCGCAGTGTGTTTGTAAAGCTGGTTGATGACGATTTCCGATACAGCGTCGCGCTTGAGCTCGATCACAATGCGCATGCCGTCACGGTCCGATTCGTCGCGGACATCGGCAATGCCTTCGATCTTTTTGTCATTTACCAGGTCAGCGATCTGCTTGATTAGACCCTCGCCCTTCTTCACCATGAAAGGAATTTCACTGATGACGATCTGCTCTTTACCAGTGCGCTTAACTGTTTCCGTAAAAGCTTTCCCGCGCATCTGGATGACACCCTTACCTTCAGTGTAGGCCTGGACGATTGGCTCCTTGCCGTGAATGAAGCCGCCGGTGGGAAAGTCCGGTCCCGGAATATATTTCATCAACTGCGGAATGGTAATAGCTGGGTTTTCGACCATGGCAACCAGTCCGTCGATGACCTCGCCGAGATTATGGGGCGGAATATTGGTCGCCATACCAACCGCGATTCCAGCCGTGCCGTTGATCAGTAGATTTGGAATCAGTGTCGGCAAAACCGTCGGCTCTTTTAATGAATCATCGTAGTTAGGACTAAAATCGACGGTTTCTTTCTCAATATCCGCCAACATCTCTTCGGCCAGCGCGGTCATCCGAACTTCAGTGTATCGCATTGCCGCGGGTGGATCGGGGTCTATGCTTCCCCAATTGCCCTGACCTTCGGCAAGGGGGTAACGCATCGAAAAATCCTGCACCAATCGAACAAGGGTATCGTAAACTGCGACGTCACCATGAGGGTGATAATTTTTCAGGACTTCGCCAACGACGCCCGCGCTCTTTCGGTAGCGTCGATCATGCGTCAAACTCATCTGATACATCGCGTAAAGAACACGCCGATGTACAGGCTTGAGACCATCACGCACGTCGGGCAGCGCACGGCTGATGATCACGCTCATGGCGTAGTCCATGAAGGACTGGCGCATCTCGTCTTCGATATAAATTGGGACTCTTTGCGGTTTGCTACCTGCTTCCATGAAAGGCTCGTTCGTTAGAGTTGTTTCAAGATATCAAGCTCTCAAAAGGCTTGAACAATTTGAACCAATTGACGGATGTGAATTTTTCCAGAGCTAGATGTCTAGATTCTTGACGGTTAGTGCATTGTCCTCGATAAATTTGCGCCGAGGTTCAACTTCATCACCCATCAAGGTTGAGAAGATTTGGTCGGCCTCTACAGCGTCTTCAATTCGCACCTGTAGAAGAATCCGAGTCTCGGGATTCATCGTAGTATCCCAGAGTTGACCCGGATTCATCTCGCCAAGACCTTTGTAACGCTGAATATCCTGACCTTTCTTACCCCCCTCCATGATATGGTTGAATACCTCCGTCAAGGAGCCCAGCTGCACCTGGTGGTCACCATTCTCAACGGAATAGGGAGGCATGCCGAGATCGATTAGATCGCTGAACAGTTTTCTTATTTCTTTGTATTCGGGGCTTGTCAGAAATTCCCGATCGATCACCGTCTGGAACCCAGAGCCATTGGCCCGCGTTGAAACGACCAGCTTAAAGCAATTATGCTCCGCATCTTCCTCCAGAGCGCATGAAAGCGGTGCTTGTTCGGGCGCAGTTAAACTGACGTACGACGCCAGGCGGTTTTCAAGACCTCTAAGCGCATTCTCATCTTTCAGAGTTTCTTCGTTAAATCCCTCTTCCAATAGCAACGCCTCGATCACGGTCCGATTCTTTTTCTTGCGCGCAATCATGCCCATCAGCCTTTCCCACTGCGCAATTTTCTTGATGAAAGTTTGCAACGGTTGACCGACGATGCCGTTGCCATCGCTGCTCGCCCGCAGACGGACGTCTTCGGTCCCGAGTTCAATCAAATATTCATCGAGCGCCGCCTCGTCCTTGAGATAGCGTTCTTGCTTGCCGCGTTTGACTTTGAACAGAGGCGGCTGTGCAATAAAGAGATATCCCTTCTCAACAAGTTCAGGCATTTGGCGATAAAAAAAAGTCAGCAGTAACGTGCGAATGTGCGAGCCGTCAACGTCGGCATCCGTCATAATGATGATCGAGTGGTAGCGCAACTTTGATGTGTCGTAGTCTTCTTTGACGCCCGTACCCAGCGCAGTCATCATGATGCGAATTTCTTGTGATGAAAGCATCTTGTCGAACCGTGCTTTTTCGACGTTTAAGATTTTCCCTTTGAGTGGAAGAATTGCCTGATTGCGCCGGTCGCGACCCTGCTTGGCGGAACCACCGGCAGACTCACCTTCGACGAGGTAGAGCTCACTCAACGCCGGATCGCGCTCCTGGCAGTCTGCTAGTTTGCCCGGCAGGGAACCGGAATCCAGCGCGCCCTTGCGCCGCGCCAAATCTTTGGCTTTTCGGGTAGCTTCGCGGACGCGCGCAGCTTCGACGCCTTTGGCGACGATTTTTTTCGCTTCACTCGGATGCTCGCCGAGATAGCTCCCGAATTTTTCATTCAACAGCGCCTCGACAATACCTTTGACCTCGCTGTTACCGAGCTTGGTCTTTGTCTGTCCCTCGAATTGAGGCTCGGGCACTTTCACACTGATCACCGCGGTCAGCCCCTCGCGAACGTCTTCACCCTGGAGATTCTCTTCGTCCTTTTTTAGCAGGCCACTGCTCAGCGCGTAATTGTTAATCGTGCGCGTTAAAGCAGAGCGAAACCCGATCAGATGCGTGCCACCCTCGATGGTGTTGATATTGTTGGCGAAAGAGAAAATGCTTTCCGAGTAGCCGTCGTTCCACTGCATGGCGATTTCGACGTCGACGCCATCCTTTTCGCCCTCGAAATAAACCACCTTTGGATGAATCGCAGTCTTGGCGCGATTGAGATGTTCGACAAAGGACGCCAAGCCGCCCTTGTAAAAGAACTCGTGCTTTTTCTGTGTGCGCTCGTCTTCGATGGTGATCTTGACACCGCGATTGAGGAATGCGAGCTCGCGCAGTCTTTGCGAGAGAATGTCGAAACTAAAATCCGTCGTCTCAAAAATTTTACTATCCGGTTTGAACGTCACCCGCGTGCCGCGCTCTTTGGACTTGCCGACTTCTTTGAGAGCTTCCTGCGGATCCCCGCGCTTGTAACTCTGCTGGTATACTTTTCCATCGCGCTTGATCTCGACTTCCAAAGTCTCGGACAATGCGTTGACGACCGAAACACCCACGCCGTGCAGACCGCCGGAAACTTTGTAAGAGGCTTTGTCGAACTTGCCGCCGGCATGGAGCTTGGTGAGCACGACTTCGGCGGCGGAAACGTTTTCAGTGGGATGGATGTCGACGGGGATGCCGCGACCATTGTCGATCACCGTGACGCTGTTATCGATGTGAATGGTGACTTCGATCGAATCGCAATGTCCCACGAGCGCTTCATCGATGGAGTTATCAACGACTTCAAAAACGAGATGGTGCAGACCCCGCTCACTGGTATCGCCGATGTACATGCCCGGTCGTTTTCTGACCGCCTCCAAGCCTTCTAACACCTTGATGTTGTCGGCGTTATACTCGGATCCTTGTGGGAATTTAGATTCAGCCATTTTCGCCCAATGCAGAGCTAGAATTTTTGCTTGTAAAGTTATGGAGTTAGGAAGCTTTAAACTGTTTTACATAGTACCTGAAACAGCTCGGAAAGTAAAGCTCAAAGCGTTTCATAAGCCTTTGATTTTTAAAGATAATTTCTCGATTTTTGGCACCTCCACCGCGCCTGGCTAGAAAACCTCGCTTTTGCCCGTAAAACATGTTGACAGCTTCGGGTGGACAAGCGAAAAGAATGCGGTGCAAAGTCTCGCAACTGCGCTCAAGTATTTAACGATTTGGGGCCGTATTGCTGCTATCCAACCGGCTGCAGAAATGATCGGGTCGGCCGCCGCATACTTTCCCGTGGTCGGTTTGGTGCTCGGTTTGTTACTTGCCGTTTCGAATTATGCTCTCATCCCCTACCTGCATCCAGAAATTCTCAGTGTTGTTTTGATCACGGTTCTGATCGTCGCCACCGGCGGCATTCATCTTGAAGGAGTCAAACATACTTTTGACGGAATCACGATAAAAACGCCCGCCGAACACAGGCAAGCGAACGCAAGTTTGGGGGTTGTCGCGATTGTACTGGTGATTTTTTTCAAAGTTGCTGCCGCAGACAGCATGGATGAAAAGCTCACTTTGAGTTTGTTGCTAACGCCGGTGCTGGCGCGATGGTCGCTGGTAATTTTCATCTACGGTTACCATGACCGCTGTGAAGAAGCGCCGCGTCTCATCGCAGAAAATGTAAAAATTTGGCATCTCATCCTCGCGACAATAGGGACACTAACGCTCACCGTCTATTTTCTCGGTCGCAAGGGACTTTGGGTCGGATTCTTGCTTTCGCTCTTTACTTTGATGACACGGACTCTGCTACATCGGCGGCACGCCGTCCTGAGACACGAGAACTTCGGCGCCATCGTCGAGCTCGGGGAGGTGATTAGCCTCATCCTGTTAGCCTCGCTCTAAAGGCCGGCCACCGGCTCCCGCAACATGGAACTATTCAAGGCCCTTTCCCCAGTTATTCAGGTTTTTATGCTTATTCTCTGCGGGTTTGTCTTTGCCCAGTGGAAAAGAATTAACCTTACATCCTTAACCGAAATCATTGTCTACTTGGGCACGCCATCGTTGGTGTTTAGCTCGCTCGCAGGTAAACCGCTTTTCGTCGGAGATATCGCGGTTCTATTCGGTGGCATATTAATAAATTCCCGAGCTTTTGTTGCAACCCATCGTGATGCTCGGACAGGCGACGATTCCGATTATGCTGATAGTCTGGGTTATCGCCTTCACGATGTGGCATCGTTGCAATCGGGCCATGCGCTCGGTGGGGCGCTGTTGCGGATTTTCGGCGGTTTCGCGGCCGCCCATCTTGCAGTAAATCTGATCGGCGCCACGGGCGTAAATCGGCAGGTTCTGCTTTTATACGGACGGCGCCCTTCCAGCCGCAGTCGTCAAACTTCATTCTCACCGAAAAATATCGCCAAGACCCAGGACTGGCGGCATCCATCGTCGTGATCAGCACTTTGATCTCGATCCTGACGATCACGATCGTGTTCTGGCTAATTCTCTAAAGTGAATGGAGAATCGTTAAACGGTGAACGTAACTCTTGACAGCATATGACACTCGTTGTAATTTCCGCCTGAATCAAATCACAGCGCTAGGTTCATAGGGAAGTCCGGTGTAAATCCGGCGCGGTCCCGCCACTGTGATGGCTACGAAAGCCGCAACCAAGCCACTGTGAGCCTTAGGCTCATGGGAAGGCGCGGCGAGTAGAAAAAAGCCTGAGTCAGGAAACCTGCCTAGCGCGTTACGACCGGCCTCTCCGGAGAAGAGAGAAAGGTTTCCATATCTCTTTCCTCAATTCGGTTGAGGCCAATCGATGATCATGAGATTGGTCTTTTTCTTTGTTCTCTCTTTGTCTTTGCACGCCGCCGCGTTGGTGTATCCGGTTTCATTTGGCGGTCGAAGCCAGGTGGACACGATTCAGGTGAAAATTCTGCCGATAGAGCAAGAAGAGGGAGGCGCGGGCGGTCAAGGCGGTAGCGGTAAAGGAAAACCCGTTGGTCCAGGCGATGCGAAATCGCATCGCAGTACGCCGCCTGCAGTCGAACTAAGATTCGAATCGAAGACAACTAGCAATCCGGAGCCGCAAACTTTGCCTGCTGAAACTGTTGCAAAGGTCAGCGACACCAGCATGGCGTTCGTTTCGGCGATAGCAAGCTCTGCCGAGACCGTCGGCGCGGCGATTTCCGGTCCCACGGGAAACGATGCGAATGGCTCCGGTACGGGTCTTACCGGAACCGGCAACGGTAACGGCAATGGATCAGGTTCATTCGGCGCTGGCATCGCTCTGACGCAAGCGCGCTATCGCGAAACGCCTAGACCGGATTATCCGGAGAGCGCGCGCCGCGACGGCCGCGAAGGTCGCGTGCTCCTGCGCGTGCTCGTCGACGATCAAGGCCGTTCTAAACAAGTGGAAATCAACAACAGCTCCGGCAGCGATGCGCTCGACCGGGCCGCCGCCGAAGCGATAAAACGCTGGCGCTTTCATCCGGCGCGTCACGGCGACAAGCCGGTCGAAAGCTGGCTGCGCATTCCCATCGAGTTTCGCCTCGCGGATGCGAAATCTTGGTAAACAATTTTAGGAGGTCATAAAGCCCAGTCTTATTAACCGCAGACGGATGCAAGGGAAAGGGGTGACTCACCTCCTCACTAACCCGCCGCCAATTTTTGATTTTAGATTTTGGGTCTTAGATTCAATCCAAAATCAGCAATCCAAAATCCAAAATTGGATGGGGGAAGTTAAGGGGGGAAGAATTCCCCTGCTGCCCCGCAACTGTAGGAGCTACGAAAGCCGCACGTAATAGCCACTGTCCCGAGCCCGAGCGGCGAAGGATGGGAAGGCGCGGCGAGTAGGTTCGAAGCTCAAGCCAGGAGACCTGTCCGTGTTGCCACAAACAACTCCCCTTTCGCGGGAAAAGGAGGTTTCCATGAAGGTTGGTTTACTTCTCTTATTTCTATTTTGGTTGTCGTTTTCTAGACTGCCTGTCGCAGAACCGCAGGAGCCCACGCTTCCGCCGGTTTTCGTGACTTCCACGCGCACGGAAACGCCCCTGCAGCAAGTGACAACGTCGGCGTCCGTGATCACGGCAAAGGACATTCAGGACCAGCAGGCAGAGACGGTCCTGGAGGCCTTGCGCAATGTGCCTGGGCTGGATGTGGTCCAGTCAGGTTCGCGCGGCGCCGCTACGTCCGTGTTCATTCGAGGCTCTGAGTCGGATCATGTTTTGGTTCTGATCGACGGCGTCGAGGTCAACAGCACGACTCTTGGCGCTTTTAATTTCGCCCACCTGACTACGGACAACGTCGAGCGGATCGAAATTCTCCGTGGCGCGGGTGGAACTCTCTACGGCTCGCAAGCAATCGGTGGAGTGATCAACATCATCACGAAGAAGGGCCAGGGCCCGCTGGAAGCCGGCCTATCTCTGGAAGGCGGCAACGGCTCGACCCATCGTCAGACCCTGAGTCTGCGAGGCGGTGCGGGGAAACTCGGCTATTCCTTCAGTGCGGCTCGCATCGAGAGCCAGGGTTTTCACAGCGTCAACGACGACTACCGCAACCTCGCGGCGTCGGCGCGGCTCGACTACCAAGTGACGGAAGACGCGAGCCTCAAAGGGATCTTTCACTTCGTCAAGACCGATCTTGGGCTGTTCAATAACAACAACTTCGCTTCGCAGCCCGATCCCAACGCGCGGGAAGCCACCACCCAATACTTAGGCAAGTTGGAGTGGGAGCAGAAAATTTTTGAGAACTGGGACTATCGAATCTCGGGATCGATGTTTAAGGAGCACATCAAAGACAGCGACGATGTCGACGCGTGCACCTTTTTCGGTTTCCCTTGCGACTCGCGCACGAGGGATCGTTTTCGTCCGCGCATCGATACGGGCGAATTTCAGACTAACTATCGATATGAAGAATGGAGCACGACGACCTTCGGAGTCGAGTACAAACGCCGGTCGGCGAGCACTAGCGGCGGAATCGATAAAGCGATTAGAAATCTTGGTTACTACCTGCAGGAACAATTCCAGTTTCTTGACCGCCGCTTGATCATGATTCCCGGCATTCGCCTGGACGACAACCAGAGCTTCGGTACCGCATGGACGCCTTCTTTCTCCGCCGCGTACCTCTTCCGGGAAACCGGAACAAAATTGAAGGGAGGCTATGCCAAAGGCTTCAAAGCACCAACGTTGAATGAATTATTCTTTCCGCCGGGCTTCGGCTGTCCCGCCTTCGGCAATCCCAATCTCGACCCCGAGAGAAGCTGGGAGTTGAACGCGGGAGTTGAACAAACCGTTTTGAGCGAACGCGTAAAGCTGGGAGCGACCTATTTTCATCGAGAGGTGCAAGATTTGATCGAGGGCCGGCCGATCCCAGGGAATCCGTTCGGCTGTTTTCGCGCCGAAAACGTCGGCAGGGCGCGTTTCGACGGTGTAGAGTGGAGTTTGGATATCAAGCTTCTCACATCGCTCACCGTGAACGCCAATTACACTTATCTTGACTGGGATACGGCGGATGGCAAACTTCGCCGCCGGCCAAGACATCGGGGCAATGTGAATCTCAGTGCAAATGTCGTCGGAAGCCGAGATGATTTTAGGGCATCCTCTCCATTTGGCGACATCAGGAAACCCGGTTACGGAATTTTCGATCTAGCTTCTTATTATTCGCTACCCTGGAAGGTACCGGGAGTAAAAAACCTCACGCTGTTCGGCAAGATCGAAAACCTATTCAACAAGAAATATGAAGAAGTCGACGGGTTCCGCGCTCGACCGGTGAATTTTTTGCTCGGCGTTCGCGCCACCTTCGGCAAGTAAATGCGTCCTCTCTCTGGCGTTATAGTCAAAACCTCAACGCCGGGGAAGTTTGAGAAGCAAATGATCGAAGTCACGGTGACTATCGACTTTGGACCCACAGGCAGGCGGCCGTTCGAAGCGCTGGTCACCGTTCCTGATAAGAGCACGGTGCTCGACGTCTTGTGGAACCGGTTGCCGGTAACAACGTCGCCTCGATATGGCATGGAACATTTTGTCGAGGAAATTGACGGAGTCAAAAATGACTTCGCCAGCGACCGCGGCTGGCGCTTCGAGGTTAACGGCCGTAGCTCTAATGTTCCTGCTGAGCGGTATCTCGTAAGGAACGGCGACTGGATCAAATGGCTTTACCTCGTCGGGTCCTGCTCATAAACGTGAACGAGTAGAAATGAACGCAACCCAGCGCAAAGATGCTTTGATGATATTGGGCACCTCATCGCACGTGGGGAAGTCAATAATCACCACGGGCCTGGGACGCGTTCTTGCCAACGACGGTTATCACATCGCGCCTTTCAAGGCGCAAAATATGTCGCTCAATTCCGCGGCGACGCCGGACGGCGGCGAGATCGGCCGCGCCCAGGCGCTGCAAGCGGAAGCCTGCCGCGCCATTCCAGGCGTGGAGATGAATCCCATCCTGCTCAAGCCCTCAACGGACACCGGCGCGCAGGTGATTCTATTGGGAAAGATCTGGGGACAAGTGACCGCGGCGGATTATCACACCTGGCGCGTTGAGCAGCTTTTCCCCTCAGTGCTCGACGCTTACAAACGGCTGTCGGCGAATCACGACCTCATGCTGCTCGAAGGCGCCGGCTCGCCGGCGGAGATCAACCTACGGGAACACGACATCGTGAATATGCGCATGGCGCACGCCGCCGATGCCGCCTGCTTGCTGGTCGGCGACATCGACCGGGGTGGAGTCTTCGCGTCGCTGCTCGGAACGATAGAATTGCTCCAACCCCAAGATAGGCCGCGCATCCGCGGCTTTGTCATCAATAAATTTCGCGGCGACGAATCGCTGTTGCGGCCGGGCATAACGACGATGGAAGAGCGCCTCGGACTACCTTGCGTTGGCATCGTGCCTTTCTTCCGCGATCTCGGCCTCGACGAAGAAGACGGCGTTGCTTTGGAAGACCGTACATCGGCCGCGCACCTGTGGAAAAATCTTGAATCGGGATCAGCACGAGCGCTCCGCATCGGCGTCATCGCTCTGCCGCATATGGCAAATTTCACCGATTTCGACGCACTCGCCCTGGAGCCCGTGGTATCGTTGGCCTATTTGGAAAACCCTGGCGAGATGGCTGCAGCCGATTTGGTCATCTTGCCCGGCACCAAGCAGACGCTCGACGATTTACAATGGTTGGAGCATCGTGGTTTTGCCGGTGAGCTTCGCCGGCTCTCTGAAATCGGCATGCCGATCATCGGCATCTGCGGCGGCTTTCAGATGCTCGGTGTTTCCATTGAAGATCCCCAGGGTATCGAGAATCAAGGAACACCCTGTAATCGGGTGGGACTGGGATTCCTTCCGGTGCGCACCGTGCTTCATCCAGAGAAGACGGTTCGACGGATACATGGCCGAGCGCGACGCGATGTCTTTGGCGCCGCGTCGTGCATCGAGACCGTCTTTCATGGCTATGAGATTCATCTCGGAGAAACGACTTACGAAACGAAGGGACAACCTTTTGCCGATATTTTTCGGGAAGGAATTTCCGGTTCCGTAGGGGACGGCGCCGTCAGCGCTTGCGGTCGGGTGATCGGCACCTATGTGCACGGACTTTTTGATGCCGATGAATTTCGCCATGGTTTTGTTGCCGCGGCGCGCGCCGCCGCCCGCCTTGCCCCCGCGGCCGGATGTAGCTACGTTACCGCGGAGCGAGAAACACGCATCGACCGCTGGGCGGATCATCTGAGAAGATCATTGAACATGCATCTTATTAAGAGTTGGATCGTTGATCCGCCGCGCCGCGCGCGCCGGGAAAAGATCCTGTGATGTCGCCGGTCCCCGCATTCACATTGCCGGCACTCACAATGAATTGGCAATTGTTCTTAGATTCCTCGGCGGCGCTCCTAATCGGCGCGTTCCTTCTGGATCTGGCCGTCGGCGATCCGCGCTGGCTGCCCCATCCGGTTATTTTGATGGGAAAACTTATTTCCTATGGAGAACGGCTTTTACGAAGCGGCCATGCCCGCCGCGATTTTCTGGCTGGAACAGCGCTGGCGCTTTTTCTGATCGCGCTCTCGGCCGCGACGGCAGCGGTGCTGGTTGATATTTTTCTATTGCTCCCTTTCTGGCTTTCATTTATCGCCACCGCGACGTTGGCCTCCACAACCCTGGCAACGCGCGGACTACTCGACGCCATAGCCCGCATCGAAACTCCACTGAGCAAAGGCAATCTACCTGAGGGGCGCCAACGATTGTCGGACATCGTCGGCCGCGACACTTCCGCTTTGAACCAGGACAAGGTACTTCGCGCAAGCTTGGAGTCCTTGGCTGAGAGCACGTGCGACGGCATTGTGGCGCCGCTCTTTTATCTTTTCCTCGGCGGGATTCCGCTGGCGATCGCTTACAAAGCGATCAACACGCTGGATTCCATGATCGGCTACCGCACTGAACGGTATTTTTACTTTGGCAAGTTCGCCGCGCGGCTGGACGATCTGGCTAATTATATCCCCGCGCGTCTGACCGCTCTCTTTATCGTTGTCGCTGCCTTGGCGGCGCGTCTGAATCCAGCGCGCGCCTTTCAAACCGTGCGGCGCGATCATGCCAATCATTTGAGCCCCAACGCGGGCTACCCCGAGGCGGCGCTGGCCGGCGCCTTCGGCATCCGGCTCGGCGGTCCAAGCATTTACTTCGGCGAAGAAATCTATAGGCCCTATATGGGCGACGACCTGACGCCGGCCGGAATCGAAATGTTGAAGGAGGGACGTGCATTATGTCTGGTCACGGCGATTCTCTCGCTCGCGACTTTCGCGCTGCTGTCGACGACACGCGGCTAGAGCCACGGCTCGACAGAGAACACGGCGGCGATGTCGAGGCGTGGGCGCGCAATGCCGGCATAGAAGCCGGCGAGATTCTCGATTTCAGCGCCAGCATCAACCCCTTGGGCCCGCCACCTTCAGCACGCAAAGTCTTTATCAAGAGCTACGGTGAAATCTCGCGTTACCCTGCCGCTTATGGCGAAAAACTCAAGGAAGCTTTGGCTGAGCATCATGGGATGAGTGCCACGGAAGTATTGGTCGGCAACGGTTCGACCCAACTCATCTATCTCTTGTGCGCCGCTCTGCGGGCACGCAAGGCATTGATTGTTGGTCCGGCGTTTTCGGAATATGCCAATGCTCTGGCACTAGCGGGAGCGGATATCCGCCAGTTTACTCTTGGCACCGATGACGGCTTTCAGTTCTCGACCCAGCGGTTTATGGCCGCCTGGGACAAAGATTGCGACATTGTCTTTCTCCCTACGCCTAACAGTGTGACGGGCCAGTTGATCTCTAGGGTTGAGATAGAAAAGATCGCTGACGCTGCTCTGAAGCGTAAATGTTTTATCGTCGTCGACGAAGCTTCATTGATTTTGTCGAGAAGGAATCCGTTAAGGCGCTCGTTCGGCAGAATGCCTATCTGATCGTGTTGCGCTCGCTGACCAAATACTACGCCTTGCCCGGGCTTCGGTTCGGCTATCTTCTCGGTGAAGCTCGCCGAGTCGCGCAGCTCGCCGCTTATCGGGAACCCTGGTCCGTCAACGCTCCGGCCTTGAGCGTGGCGCTCGCCTGTCTTAAAGACTCGGGCTTCACAGTGAAGACGGCGCGCTGGTTGGAACGGGAAAGAAAGTTTTTATTCGAGCGCCTGGAGGCGCTCGAAGGGTTCCATCCCTTTGCGTCAAAGGCCAATTTCTTGCTCGTCAAAATCGAGCGGCACGCCGGCGACGCGCTTCGGCTCCGTTCTTTTCTATTACGCAGGAAAATTCTCATCCGTGCCTGCGATTCATTTGCGGGACTCGGTAACGATTATTTCCGTATCGCCGTGAAAAGGCGAAGGGACAACCGGTGCCTGCTCCGGGCGCTCGAGGAATGGACGGCCTCATCCATCGGGTAATTCCATGGCTAACCAAATTATTTTGGTCACCGGCGGCGCGCGCTCGGGGAAAAGCACCTACGCCGAACAGCGCGCCGGCGAACTAGGTAGCCGGCGGCTCTACCTGGCGACGGCCGAAGCCAAAGACGAAGAAATGGCGCTGCGAATCGCTGAACACCAGAAACGGCGCGGGAGCGAGTGGGTCACCATCGAGGAGCCGATAGAATTGGCTGATGTGCTGCTCGCGCGTCGCAACCAAATAGACTGCGCCGTGGTGGATTGTTTGACTCTTTGGCTCAGTAACCTTTTGATTCGGTCCGCCAAAAACTATGTCGAGGAAAAAGTCGAGACGTTGATCAACGTACTGCCACACTTGGATTTTCACGTCGTTTTAGTCACCAACGAGGTCGGCTGGGGCATCGTGCCGGATAATCCGCTGGCGCGTCAATTTCGTGACCTCGCGGGTTGGGTCAATCAGCGAATGGCTGCAATTGCGACCGAAGTCATTCTGACGGTCGCGGGAATTCCGCTGGTCGCAAAGAAGCAAACGCTATGCTCCTAGACGACACGATCAAAAGAATCCGTCCTTTGGATCGTTCCATCGAAACTGAAGCGCAGCAGCGGCTCGATTCCCTGACCAAGCCGCACGGAAGCCTTGGTAAATTGGAAGAGCTGGCGCGCCGCATCGCCGTCATCCAGGGAAAAGTCCCGCCGCGGTTGGGGCGCAAACTCTTGTTCGTCTTTGCCGCCGACCACGGCATCACACAGGAGGCCGTCAGCGCGTACCCCAAAGAAGTCACGGCTCAGATGACTTACAACTTTCTTCATGGCGGCGCCGCGATCAACGTATTGGCGCGCCATCACGGCGTCGACACCGAAGTCGTCGACGTCGGCGTCGACCACGACTTTGCCGCCCAACGTGGGCTGCGCACCTATAAGGTCCGCCACGGCACGGCGAATTTTGCACGAGGACCAGCGATGACGCGCGCCGAGGCGCTGCGCGCCGTTGAACTCGGCGTTCAGCTGGCAGCCGCGGAAGCTACGGCGCAAAATTTATTTTTGCTCGGCGCCGGTGACATGGGAATCGGCAACACCAGCAGCGCCGCGGCCATTCTTTGTGCCTTGACGGGCGCTGCACCGGCTGACGTTGTTGGCAGGGGCACGGGAATCGACGATGCAACGCTCGGAAGAAAAATTGCCGCGATCGAAAAAGGTCTCGACCTTAGCCGGCCCGACCCCAACGATCCGCTGGATGTTCTCGCCAAAGTAGGGGGCCTGGAAATCGGCGCCATGACGGGAGTGATTTTGGCCGCGGCAGCTTTGCGTATCCCGATGGTATTGGACGGTTTCATATCCGGAGCAGCGGCGCTGCTTGCTCAACGTTTTTGTCTCCATGTCCGAGATGTTCTCTTTGCTTCGCACCTTTCCGCGGAAAGAGGCCATGGGTTGATGCTCGAAGAACTCAAGCAAACGGCTGTCCTGGATTTGGCGATGCGCCTCGGCGAGGGAACCGGCGCTTGTATACTGATGGGATTGATCGAGGCCGCGGTAAGAATC
Source organism: Deltaproteobacteria bacterium (assembly GCA_005879255.1). The sequence continues at coordinate 8,656 of VBKY01000034.1, read as the reverse complement.
ATGGGCGAAATGGCGACCTTCGAATCCGCCGGTGTCAAGGAAAAAATTCCGTGAGCTGTTTTTTCGCCGCGCTGCAGTTCTTGACCCTCTTTCCCTGGCCTAGGTGCACGGATCGTTCGGCCGACGAAGTGGGACCGTCCGCGATTTTTTTTCCCGTGATCGGCTTTTTGCTGGGCCTGATCTTGGTGCTGGTGAACGTGCTGTTGGAACCGTTTGCGAGCCCAGCGTTATTGAGCGTGGCGCTCGTGACCGTTCTGGCCCTGTTGACGCGCGGCCTTCACCTGGACGGCCTCGGCGATACTTTCGACGGATTGGGCGCCGGCGGCGACCGTGAACGTATCTTGCGCGTCATGGATGACAGTCACATCGGCGCCTTTGGTGTTATGGCAATTGTCCTGGTGCTGTTTTTGAAAATCCACGCGCTCGCGAGCATCGACGTCGATCGGTGGCGGGCGCTGCTGATCGCGCCGGTCTTGGGCCGTTGGGCGATGGTGCTGCTGGGCTATCGTTCCAAGGCGGCGAAAGCGGGATTGGGTTCGACTTTGATCGATCATCTAGGAACAAAACATTTTCTTTTCGCTACATTCATCAGCCTGCTTCTGGTTGCGGCCATCTTGCATGAAACCGGCATCGCCATGATGGCCTGGGTCGCCCTCTTCACCCTGGCGAGCAAAAGCTATTTTCACCGTCGTTTGGGCGGCGTGACCGGCGATACTTTTGGGGCTCTTGGAGAATTGAGCGAGACCTCGGTGATGGTTTTCGTGGCTCTGGGATCACGATGAATCGTTCGCAGCGAATATTGATTGTCCATTGTTTTGTCGGAAGCCTGAGTCTTTTGTGCGGACTCAACGTCGTCGCCCAGGCAGCGACGCCGGCTCCGCGAAGAATCGTTTCTCTCGCGCCCAGCGTAACCGAGACAATATTTGCCCTGGGCTTCGGCAATCGCTTGGTCGGGGTAACGACCTATTGCGACTATCCTGCCGAAGCGCTCAAGCTTCCCAAGATCGGCGGCTTTATGAGTCCCAGCCTTGAAGCGATCGTCGCCAAGCGCCCGGACGTCGTAATCGGCGTCAGCAGCGCCACCGATCCGGTGAAGGCAAGAGAGATGGAACGCCTCGGCCTTAAAGTGACTTTGATTTCACTCGCGAGTCTGCGCGACATTTTGAATTCCATCAAGAGCGTCGCCCGATTGTTGGGAAGCCCGGATGCGGGAGAAAAACTGGTGCACAAAATCACCAAGCAATTTGACGAAGTAAAGACGCGCGTTGCCCCCGCGCCGCGCCGCTCGACTCTTTTGGCTGTGGGGCTCCAGCCCTTGGTCGCCGTGGGAGGAAAAAATTTCATCGACGAGCTGATCACTTTAGCCGGCGGTGAAAATATTGCGGGCAACGCGACTCAGCCCTGGCTCAATCTGCCCGATGAGTACGTGGTGGCGAAAGCACCGCAAGTCATCATCGAGGCCGGTATGGGATCAGAGCGGGAACGATCGGCCAAATATTGGGGCGATCTCAAGTCGATTCCCGCCGTAAAAGAGCAGCGTGTCTATGCCTATCCATCCGACAAGATTCTCCGGCCAGGACCGAGGGTCGGCGAGGGACTGGAAGAAATCGCGCGCCTCGTGCATCCGGAGTGCTTCGCAGCATCTAAACGCGAATCCAATAAAGGAAGTGGATGTGAAGGTTCTCGACCGTAGGAGGATGATTCTAGTCAACGGGGTGCTTTTGGCGCTATTGGCGCTCTCCGTTGTCGGCTGTGCGCTGCTCGGACCGGTTCGCCTCGATCTCTCGCAAGCTTTGCAGGATATATTTTCCGCGAACCCCGACGCGGAGATACTTTTTCGCGCGCGCCTGCCGCGCATCCTTCTGGGAGTCGCCATCGGCGGCGGTATGGCGGCTTGCGGCGTCGTGCTGCAGGCTTTACTCGGCAATCCGCTCGCCTGTCCGCAGATGCTTGGCGTGTCGGGGGGCGCTTCTTTGGGTGGAATTTTGGGACTGATCCTTTTTCCCCACTGGCTGCTGCCCATCGCCGGCGGGCTCCTCGGTGAAATTTCTTGGGTGCCACTGGCGGCGTTTCTCGGCGCGCTACTCAGCATGATGCTGGTTTACCGCTTCTCATTGTTCCACGGGCGTCTCCATCCTTATCACCTGCTGCTCTCCGGCGTGATTTTCAATTCCTTCGTCGCCGCCGTGATCATGTTTCTGAACTCCATCGTCGATTTCTACCAGGCCCAGGGCCTGCTTTTCTGGCTCATGGGCAGCCTGTCAACCCGTGCTTATCTCACCGTCGCTTTCATTTGGGCCTACATCATTGTCGGTTTTCTTTGGCTATGGGCACAAGGACTTTCGCTCAATCTGATCACACTGGGCGAAGAAGCGGCCATGCAGTTGGGCGTGGAAACCGTTGCGCTCCAGCGTCAGATCTTCGTCGCTTCGTCGTTGATGATCGGCGCCATGGTTTCCGTGAGCGGCATGATCGGCTTCGTCGGATTGATGATCCCGCACGTTGTGCGCCTGATCGTCGGCAGCGATCACCGGCTGCTGCTGCCGGCATCATTTCTGGCCGGCGGGATCTTCTTGTGCTGGGCGGACACCCTCGCCCGCATCCTGCTTGCCCCTGCGGAGCTGCCCGTGGGCATTATTACCGCTTTCTTCGGCGGCCCCTTTTTCCTTTTCCTTCTCTACCGCGAGGGCAGCAGAAAGCTGGCCTTATGAACCCGGCGATCGACACCCGCGACCTGTCGTTCGCTTACAAAGACCGAGGAGTGCTTCACGCTGTGTCTCTTTCGGTCGAAAAAGGTGAAATGGTCGGTATTCTCGGTCCCAACGGCTCGGGAAAAACCACTCTCCTGAGGGTTCTTTCGGCGGTACTGGACGCGCAAGGCGAAATCAAACTCAACGGCAGAAATATCGCAACCTACGGCAGGCGGGAGCTGAGCAAACTTTTCGCCGTCGTAGCGCAAGAAAGCCACGTCAATTTTCCCTACACGGTGGCTGAAATCGTCTTGATGGGCAGAGCCAGTTATCACAGTCCCTTCGCCCTCGAAGGTAAAAAGGACCTCGCGGTCGCCCGAGCAAGCATGGAGTTAACTGATTGTTTATCTCTCTCCGATCGCTACCTGCATGAATTGAGCGGGGGCGAAAAACAGCGCGTGATGATTGCGCGCGCCTTGGCGCAGGAACCGGAAATTCTTCTGCTGGACGAGCCCTCCGCATTTCTCGATCTCAAGCATCAGGTCCAAGTCTTCGAGCTTCTGCGCCGGCTCAACCGCGAGCGTGTCCTGACCATTGTCGGCGCGCTGCACGATCTCAACCTCGCGGCGCTGTTCTTTTCCCGCTTGGTGATGTTGCGTGAAGGAAAAATATATCGAGACGGCTCACCGAGGGAGGTGCTGACGGAAAAGACCATTGATGAGGTATACGGCATCCGAGTTCGAGTCGAACCCGATCCTTCCGGGGAAAAACCGCAGCTGTTTGTTTGCCCATCTTCGTAAATCTAAAAACTATCGATTCGCTTTTCTGTATCCCAGCGCATCCTGGGCGATGATCATTTTCTGGACGTTCGAGGAGCCCTCGACGATCTGGTAGGACTTGGCGTCGCGGTAGTAGCGCTCGACGGGAAATTCGGTGGAATAGCCATACGCGCCGAGAATTTTCATCGCGGCGTCCGCGGCGAAATTCGCGGATTCCGCAGCTGTGTACTTGGCGATGGAAGTCTCCAAGTTATTGGGTTTTTTCTGGTCGGCCAGCCACGCAGCGCGGTAAACGAGCAGCCGCGCGGCTTCTTCGTGCACGATCATTTGCGCGATCATATCCTGATTCATCTGGAACTCACCGATCTTCTGGCCAAACTGCACGCGCTGGTTGCAATAGTTGACAGCGGCTTCTTTCGCCGCCCGCGCCACACCCAGCGCCCCCGCGGCGCAGTTAAGCCGTGTCTGATTGAGCTGCCACATGCAGATTTTGAAGCCGTCGCCTTCGTTGCCGAGACGATTTGCCACGGGAACCGGAAAGTCATCGAAAATCAATTCGCCAAGCGGCGAGCAGTGGGCGCCGAGCGTTTCCAGCGGTTTGCGTGTCAAACCAGGCTGTTTCCAATCGGCGAAGAAAGCCGACATGCCGCGGTGTTTCTGCGACCGGTCGGTGTAAGCGTATACCAGCCCACTGTCGGTCACCGGCGCATTTGAAATAAAAATCTTGCTGCCGTTAAGCAGATAGTTATCGCCGTTTTTCGTCGCCGTGGTGCGCAACGCCGCGACATCCGATCCCGCCTCGGGCTCGGTAATCGCGAAGCAACCGATCTTTTCGCCGGACATTAGAGGTGGAATAAATTTCCTTTTTTGATCCTCCGTGCCGAAGTGCAGGACTGTCATCGCTGGACCGATCTGCATATTGATCGCCACGCGCATGGCGCTGTGCACGCGCGCAATCTCTTCCGTAATCAGCACCATGGCGAGAAATCCAAGTCCATTGCCGCCATAGGTTTCCGGAATTACGCTGCCATAGAAGCCCAATTCGCCCATCTTCTTGACGAGATCGGGGCGAAAGTTCTTTTCTTTGTCATCTCTGGCCGCGGTCGGCGCGATTTCTTTCTCGGCAAACTCCCGGGCCAGGTCGCGCACAGCAGCCAGTTCTTCCGACAATTCGAAATCCATTCACCCTCCTCGTTGGGCCGAAGATGGAAGCGGGAGGATAGAAGATCGATCCTCAATCCTCAATTCTCGATCCTCATGCCTTGTTCAGTAGACGGCGCGCAATGATCAGCTTCTGAATCTCGGTCGTGCCCTCATAAATTCGCAACGCTCGCACGTCGCGATAAAGCCGCTCCATGATGCTTCCCGCAACCAAGCCACTGCCACCGTGGATCTGCAGCGCTTGATCGACAATGCGCTGCGCCGCTTCCGTGGCATAATACTTTGCCATCGACGTTTGCTGTTTGACTTCAACCCCTCCGCAATCGTGAGCCCAGGCTGCCTGGTAGACGAGTAATTTAGCTGCTTCTAACTCCGTCGCCATCTCGGCGAGCTTGAATTCAGTGGCTTGGAACTCAGCGATCGGCCGGCCGAATTGCCGACGCGTTTGGCTGTACCGAATCGCTTCTTCCAAAGCGCGCTGAGCAAGGCCAACCGCGGCAGCTCCCACCGTGCAGCGTAAAAGGTCGAGAGTTGCAAAGGCGATTGCCAATCCTTGCCCTTCCGCACCGAGCCGTGAGTCCTCGGAAACAACGCAGTTCTCAAACTCAACGACTCCCATGGGATGCGTTGAAAGCAATTCGGTCCTTTCCTTTACGAGTAGTCCCGGAGTGTCGCCTTCGAGCACAAAAGCTGTGATCCCTGTTCCCTTCTTTTCCGGTTCGGTGGACGCGAAGACCACGTAGCTATTGGCGATGCCCGCATTGGAGATGAAGCGCTTGGTGCCGCCCAAGCAGAATTCCTTTCCACGTCGCAGGGCACTGGTCTGTAACGACGTCACATCGGAACCTGCGTCGGGTTCGGTAATGGCGAACGCAGCGATACAGTCACCTCGGGCGATCGCCGGAAGAAATTGCTGCTTTTGTGTCTCATTTCCCGCCAGCACAATCGGGTAGCCGCCCAGCGCTTGCATTGCGAACATCGTATCTGCCAAGGCATCGCCGCGCGCCAGCTCCTCGCGCAATATGCAAAGGTCCCGCGCTTGGATCTTTGATCGAAGGCCGCCGAAATCTTGCGGCACGGTATACTTGAGAAACCCTTCGCTACCGAGCTCTTTTGCCAAGCGAATCGCGCGCCGATCACCCGCGCTGCTTCGCTCGTGAGAGGGAAAAAGCTTCTTTTCAACCCACTCACGCGCCCGCGCGCGCAACAACAAATGATCTTGCTCGAAGAAAGGCAGCATGGACTCGATAACTTTAGGATTGATTGAATTTGGCCGGGCGCTTTTCGACGAACGCCCGATAGCCTTCTGCGAAATCCGCCGATTGCATGCAGCGCGCTTGTTCCATAGCTTCGACTTCCAGCGCGTGAACCAAATCCATATCGGCTTCGCGTTCGAGCGCGTCTTTGGTGATTCCTAACGCGGTTAGCGGCCCACTCTTTAACTCTCGGGCCAAGCCGTATGCTTCATTCAACAGCTTGTCATGTTCGACAACCCGATTCGCCAAACCGATGCGGAAGCATTCCTGTGCGTCCATAGTTTCGCCGGTGAATAAGAGCTCGGTCGCCCGACCTTGTCCAATGATTCGGGGTAGCAAGTAACACGCGCCCATGTCCGCACCCGATAATCCCACTTTGGTAAACAAGAAAGCGAATTTGGCGCGCTCCGACAACAGGCGAATATCACTCGCCAATGCCAACACCGCGCCGGCGCCAGCGGCGATGCCGTTCACAGCCGCGATGATCGGTTTTTTGAGAGTGCGCATGTGCTTAACCACGTCACAGGTCTGCCGCGTGAAGCGATGCTGTTCTTCGCTGGTCATTTCGATAAGCTTGGCGATGATCTCATGCACGCTGCCGCCGGAACAAAAACCCTTGCCATTGCCGGTGAGAACAACAACCTTAACCGCGGAATCGTTCGCCATCACTGCAAACACCCGTTCCAACTCGGCGTAGGTTTCGAAAGTCAACGCGTTGAGCCGATCGGGATCGTTCAGGCGAATCGTCGCGATGCCGTCGGACACCTCGAAGACGAAACTCAGATAAGTCATGATGCAGCCTTTTACCGACCTGGAGTACGGAAGTCATGGCAAGTTTGCGTGACGGCCATCACTCCAATACTCCAACATTCCATTAGCCCAGTATTCTTTTAGACCATCACCGCCCCGCCGTCGACGTTGATCGCTTGTCCGGTCATGCCGGCAAGTTTTTCTGAAGCCATCAGCAGCGCAAGCGATGCCACTTCCGCGGGAGTGATCAAACGATTCTGCGGCGCGCTGGTGGCGAAGAGTCTGAGAACTTCATCGATACTTTTTCCAGTCTTTGCCGCGAAAATTTTAGCGTTCTCGTGCGTGCGCTCATCGTCGATGTAACCGGGGCAGATTGCATTCACCGTAATTCCCTGTCGCGACGTCTCCAACGCCAATGAGCGCGTCAAACCGAGCAGTCCATGCTTCGAGGCTGCATAAGCACTCACGTGGCGGTAGCCGACTTTCGCCGTCGTCGAAGCGATGTTGATGACGCGCCCCCATTTGGCTTCAATCATGCCCGGCAAAAAAAATTTGCAGCAGTTGTACGCACCCGTTAGATTCGTCTCCAGCGTTTCGTCCCACAGATCGTCTGGCATGTCAGCAAAGTTTACAGCGCTGGCGATGCCGGCATTATTGATAAGGATCTGCGCCACGCCCCACCGTGAAGCGATCTGTTCCGCGAGGCGTTTTACTTGCTGTCGATCCGTAATGTCGCACGGGAATGCGAGGACTTGGCGGCCATTTGTGGCAATTTCCGCCGCCGTCGCATTGAGCTTTACCGCATCGCGAGCCGTGACGACGACACGGCAACCCTGCGCCGCAAAACCGTGCGCTAACGCTCGGCCTAAACCGCCGCTTCCGCCTGTAACCAGAGCTATCTTTTGCTCCAAGCCACTCATCACAATGCAGGATAACACATCCCGCCGATTGAATTGCAATCACAGTGGGTGCACCGGCTTGAGGTCGGGACGTCTTTCGGATAAAGGAAATGCAGCCAGAATTTTTGGGAGGCTTGGCCGTGAAGTCTGCATTGATTTTATTCATACTCATCGTCGGTATTTTGCCTGCCGATCTCTCGGCGCAAGATTCACCACATCAAACGTCCGTGATCAATTGGCGGGATGCACCGCCCGCGACCGGTGACTCGGAGTTGGACAGGCTCAATCGGGCGTTTGTCCAATTGGCCAGCAATTCTCGGCCAGCGATCGTGCAGATCCGGGTGATCGGTCACGAAACCAAAACGGCTCAGAATCAATCCCAAGGGAGTCGCGGCTCCGGGTTCATTATCGACCCACAGGGTTACATTCTCACGGCCCAACATGTCATCGACAAGGCCAAAGAAATTGAAATCAGGCTCGCCGATTTGCAACGCTTGCCGGCGCGAGTCATCGCCGCCGATAGCCAGATCGACGTGGCGATTCTCAAAATCCCAACCGAACGCGAACTCCCTATTTTGCCGTTGGGCGATTCCGACATGATTCACGTTGGCGATTTAACGGTTCTCTTCGGTTATCCTTTCGGTCGCGAGAGTTCGATGAATTTGGGCATCATCAGCCGGTCCGGACGCAGCTACGCCGACTCGGCGAGCTATGAATTCATCCAGACCGACGCCGGCGCCTATCCGGGCGGCAGCGGCGGTCCGCTCCTGAATAGCAATGGCCACGTGATCGGTATGATTACCATGGCATCAGAGCGCGGTAATATGGGCTTTGCGACGCCGATCAATGTTATTAAACGCATTCTTCCTCGTCTGGCGAACGGCGAGAAGTTTGCGTGGGGTTGGTTGGGTGTGCAGATGTCCGATATCTCGTTGGAGAAGGCAAAAAGTCTTGGAATATTCCCGGCCAAGGGAGTCGTGGTCAATTCGGTTTTACCCGGGCAGTCGGCGGCACGCGGTGGCATTCAAAAGCAGGACGTAATTCTCTCGGTCAACGACACCCAGGTCGACAGCCCACGCGATGTGGCACGCATGATCGGTGGATTAGAGGCGGGAAGAGTC
>VBKY01000582.1 GCA_005879255.1 Deltaproteobacteria bacterium | reverse complement strand
GCCATTGTCTAACTACGAAACCACCAATACAAGTCAGCGGAGCAGCCTCGGCCCATCACTAGTTTGCAAAAACTTTTTCAATTCTAACGTGCGACCAATGGTCACCCGAACCTAGATCGTAGCTTATGAGTCGAATGCAGCGGACGTTTTTCTTGTACCATTTCTCACTTTGACTTTTTCTATAGGCTCAACGCCGAGTTCACCTTGCCGCCGCGGGCCGGAGAAAGTCTGCACCTTGGTGACCTTAGAACGGGCGGCGGTCAGGAGCAACGCTTGGTTCGGCCGTGCCTCCTACCCTTTATTCCGAACTTTGTCGCGTTCGTACAGCAATGATAAGCACTTCCGGCATGTCACCGCGGCGCGATCCTCCGTGGCGATCCCTTCCATTTCGGCCCGATGAGCAGCTTCCCTATCGCGAGGATTACACAAAACCATGCCCTCGTCATTGAGGGCGTGCAGGTCACGTTTCTGTCTTCTGTCCCTCGCAATGGCAGACGCAACCTAGAGCCGAACGTTTAAGCTAACCGGAGCCGGGCCATTGTTGCCGCGTCCGTGTTGAGCGAGATGTTCGACGTGCGGTGGGTCATTTTCGCTTCGGCGCTTCGGTACCTGGCATCTTCCATGGGACTTTCGCACCAGGAAAATACCCACACTTCATGGACTCTGCCGTCTCCCTGTTCGGGTATAACCAACACGCGAGCGATAACACAGGTGCTGTATACGTTGGGGATCTCTCGTATAATCCCGTCATCACCGCGAGATCCGTTACTGGCATAGATGCACTCGTCGGGATGTGCGCTCGATTCGTCCAGAAATTGACCATGCAGCTTGTTCTATCGGCACACATAGAATCAGCCACTGCGAGGTAGTATTGACGGTCGCGTTGTTTTTGCTCCGGTATAAGAACAAGATCAATTGTTCCGCCATACGGGTTTGAGACCGAACGTACGAGTTCCCAGTCACGGACTTGGGGCCGCTCATCTTTCGCGATGGCGGTTGTGGCGCAGATCACGATGATTCCCAAAGCGACTATTGCCGCCACCGTAATACCTAGGTGGTAAGCACTTAAATTACGTTCCATCTGTGGTGCCAGACGTCTAACGCTGTGCATCAACGGCGCGGCAAAGTGACGCGTATTTTGCGCACGCAAAATGCGTGACGCCTTGAGGCGTCCATTGCATGCGATTGTTGGGCCGACCTGCGCACAACAGAAGCATCAGCTCACCCTTGAAGTTGGGGATGCTTGTTTCCCGCCGAATCACTTATGGTACTCGTCGAGAACTTGGTTGTCACACGCAGCATCCGAGAACATGGCACGGATGTATTCATCGCGATCGGATTGCGCGAACTCGGGGCTGTTATCTACACTTAACGCGAGCGTGCCGTTGTGAACCACGACATAGCCAAAGACGGTCGGATGCTGTATGAGGCTGATGAAATCAGCACGCGGACCTCGTGACTTAGACACTTTGTCGCGCATGAAGTTAGCACTCTGCCAAACGAGTAGATCCGCGGCTTGCAACAAACAGGCGTCATGTTTGTTGGCGAAGCGATGCGACCTGTAGTATCTGCTGATGTCTTCGTCCCTGCTGTTCTTGTGTTGCATCAAGTGCTGATCCGCCTTCTTGCCGTTTCGATGACCGGCTTCGAAGACGAAATCGATCTCTGAGTCCGGCTTGTCAGTAAACCAAGCGCATATCCCCATAAGACAGGCATTTACAGAAAACGTATACGGATCTGGAAGGGGTTCCACCTGTTCAAAGCGCTTTGGGTTCACAATTGTTACGAATCCCAGCGCCGTGTGCTTCTTTATGAGTTCAATCATCCGCGTCTGAACTCGTATCCGGCTTGTCTTGCTTAGAAGGGCAAAGGCGCCGCTTCCATGTGCACATTCGACCATGTGAAAATACGGAAGACCATACCTTTTCAATGCCGCTTTCCACTTCCTCTCCATACGAGCTGCGCGATCTGCACGTATCAGATAGCCACCGACCGCGAGCACGCGCGAGCCGTCATGGCAGCCGCTTTCATCAAAATAAGCTCCGAAGAGGTTCATTCGGTGGTTCTACCATCTACCTTTGAACGCATGTGCTTCTGGCGCGGTACCCCTGTCGAGCGGTGCCCAATGGGGTTCGCGGCTGAGCTGCGAGCCGAAGGCCCGTCGGGCCAAGAAAAAGGAGATAAGCCCAATTTCGCTATCCGGCGGGACCGCGCCGAGCACTGGAACCATACGAAATTCGCTTCGCGGCCTCCGCTGCAACCGCTTGTTGGACGGGCTATTGACGGGCTATTGCGGAAGAAGGGCCTTCTTGGCAATGTGGTCAGCCACGAATCCGGTCTTGAAGCAAACATAGAATCCATATGAGTAACCGATCATTGAAATGTACCCGCGAAGCTTTGCGAGGTCGCATTCTTCACCGGGCTGTCCCTCTCTTTTGACCTCAATTGCAAGTAGGTTTGGGCCTTGAGGCCCGCGCTTGTGCACAATAATGTCAGGGACGACTCTATCAGTTTTCCGAAGCAACTCCCTGCATTCATCACTCAGTGGAATTTCCTTAAGTCTGTCGCCGTTACGATTGTATTCGCAATCGACATCCCAGTCAGAAAATACCGATGCTAGATGGACTGCGAATCGGTGCGCTAGACACCTTTCGCCGAGATTGTGTTCGAGTACGTACTTGTCCTCCGAAGTCATCCGACTCAGAGCATCCTCGATTTTGCATTCAATGTCCCTTCGCAAGATTGTGTTTGGCATATCTCATCTCATTACCGTGTAACCGCCCAACGGTCGTACTCAGCGGGCCGAGGCGAGCATCGCGAGCCCCGGTCCGCTGCAGTGCTTAGTTCGGCAGATCGTCATATCGACGCTCCCCTGCGGGCGCTCACATATCGCGGTAGATGCGGCAATACTCCGACACCGCGAGTCGGTCGACATCTAGGTCGAGCCTCCGCGACTCCGTCATTGGCAACCACCGCAAAGAAGCTGCCTCGTGATTTCCGATGCTACCTTTCCACCGTGTGACCGCAAAGTAGTGGAGCTTCCTGAACTCCTGTGCGCGGTGGAGAAGCGTGCAGATGTACTCCAAATGAATAGGGACAATCCCTAACTCCTCCTGAAGCTCACGCCGAATCGCATCTTCTGCCTTCTCGCCTCGTTCGACGTGGCCGCCGGGCAGCGCGATCGCGCCGGGCATCACCTTCTTCGTGAGCTTTCGCTCCTCCGCAAGCAGCGTCCCGTCCTTGACGACAAGGGCTGCAACGCACTCGAGAGGTTCCGGGTGCTCGTTCACTCCAACCCTTCCAACCTACCTACCTTCTGCCGAACGTTATGCCGCTGAGCCGTTGCGAAGAAGAAAATTCGAACCTTGACAATCTCACCATCGGCTCTAGCGGCAGGTTAGCCATCATAATCCGGGCTTGCCGCCGAGAAGGCAGCGCAATTCTTTCTCCGTTGCATAGCCGCACTCTACCGCTTCTCGAGGATTCCGTTCACGAGATACTATCTCCAATGCATCGTCGACCGACAGCCCTCGTCGTCGGACGAGCCACGCTGCCACGATATGACCGGTCCGACCAAGTCCTCCTGAGCAATGCACGACCACGGGCGTGCCCGCCTCATCAGACTCTACGAGAAAGGGTAAGATCG
>VBKY01000584.1 GCA_005879255.1 Deltaproteobacteria bacterium | reverse complement strand
GAGGATATTCGGACGCTGATTGAAAACATGATGAAGGATGCGAAATCTTCCCGGCCGATTCTTCCCAGCGACGTAGCCGATCTGAATCCGCTCTATCAGGCGCAACGTGAATTAGGCATCGGCAAACGTTGACCGCCCGCCAAAAGATGCACTCCAGCCCCACCCCTACCCTCTGGTTAGGGAATATTCCCTAGTTGATGGTCAATTTTCGGAGGAATCGAAAATCTGTCCCTTCGACATACTGCTCAGGGCAGACTCTGAGCAAGGCCGAAGGATCGGCAATCGAAAATTTCTTGCGCCTTACTCCTTACCTTTCACTCCTCACCGGATCACCTTATCCGCTCGCGCCAGCACCTTTTGTGGAATCGTCAGGCCGATCTGCTTCGCGGTCTTGAGATTGATCACCAGCTCAAACTTCGTCGGCTGCTCCACCGGGAGATCGGTAGGCTTAGCGCCCTTCAGTATCTTGTCCACGAAATATGCGACGCGCCGGTAGCTGTCCGTTTGGTCCACCCCGTAGTACATGAGCCCACCGGCATCTACAGCTTCTGTGCTCTGGTACATCGACGGTAACCGGCTCTTTAAGGCAAAGCCCACAATCCGTTTTTCATTAGCGCGCATTATCGGGCCCGTGCGGAGCACGTAGAGCCCATCCGCGCGCTGCTTGTTTAACGCAGCGAATACCTTCTCGACATCGTCCGCATCTCGTATCTCCCAAGGCTGAATAGTCAACCGCAGCGCACGCGACGCGACTGGGAGAACCTCTTTCACCTCGTGTCCAGTGCCCAGAATGGCCGGACCATAGAGAACCGCGACACGGGCAAGTTTGGGAACGGCTTCTTTGAGCAGCTCCAGCCGCTTCCCTCCTAGCTCTTCGGAAAGGAGAGTAAGGCCGGTGACGTTGCCGCCGGGACGGGCAAGGCTTTCAACTAGGCCTGCCTCGACAGGATCGCCCCCACCGCCAACCATAACGATGGGAATCGTCTTGGTCGCATTCTTGGCCGCCTGGACCGTTCCAGTCCCTCCTGCTACCACGATGATATCAACCTTGAGCCGCACCAGCTCGGCCGCAAGCTCGGGGACCCGATCGAACTTCCCCTCCGCATATCGGTACTCGGTGGCGATGTTCTGACCTTCCACGTGCCCACGCTCGCGCAGAGCCAGTCGAACTCCCGCGGCACGGGCGGACTCAGTAGCTGGATCGACTGGCGATAGATACCCTATCCGAGGGACCTTCTTCGGCTGCTGCGCCAGCGCCACAGCCCCACACATTGCGAATGCGGCACCGATGGCGACAACCACAATCCATTTTCGATTTTGGATTTTAGATTGCCGCTTGTCGGACTGAGAACTACGAAATCTAACAAAAGATGTTTGCGTCACGAATTTTTCCTCTAATCGAAAAACGGCCCCGTAGACGGCAATCGAAAATCTAAAATTGGATCACTGGAGGACCTTATTCGCCCGCTCAAGCACGCGAACTGGAATTGTCAGACCAATCTGCTTTGCTGCCTTCAAGTTATCACAAACTCAAACTTCGTAGCCTGCTGCACCGGTAAATCAGCCGGTTTGGCGCCTTTCAAGATCTTGTCCACGTAAACAGCCGCACGCCGATAGCCGTCAGTGGAGTCCGCCCCGTAGGACATGAGACCGCCCTCATCGACAAATCCCTTTTCTGGGTAAATAGCCGGCAACCGGTTTTTGCCGGCAAGCTCGACGATCCGCTTTCTTTCAACGAAAAAGCGGCGACCGGCGGGCGTCATAATCGCGCCCACCTGCTTCTGCTTTGCGGTTTTAAAGGCGCTCTCTAAACCTTCGGCGTCGGGCTGGGTCTCGATCTCCTCCAATTTTAGCTTCAATGCCAGCGCCGCAGGCCTCATCTCTTTCCATTGGACGCTTCCCGGCGTCCGCAGAAGCCCAACTCGTGTGAGCCTGGGCACTGCGTCCTTGAGTATCTCTAGCCTTTTGGTATTTAGCTCGGGCGCTAAACCCGATCTACCGGTAACATTGCCTCCCGGCCGCGCCAGACTGGCAACCAGACCTTCTCCCACGGGGTCCGAAACACTCGTCATCACGATGGGGATGGTAGTGGTTGCTCCCTTCGCCGCTAACGGCGGCGTTCCTCCTGCGGCCACGATTAGATCAACCTTAAGTCGAGCCAACTCCGCCGCCAGCTCAGGTAGGCGCTCATTCTTTTGCTCGGCAAATCGGTACTCGATGGTGATATTCTTTCCCTCAATCCATCCAAGCTTGTTCATCTCCTGCCAGAATGCCTCCAAGCTGACCGCGCTACCGGAAGCAGTGCTATTATCCAGGAACCTATACGAAAAACTTTCCCTGCCTGCTGCGCGTCTGCCCTCGCCCCGCACACCGTGAGTGTGACGACGATTGCAAAAAGCCCCACCAATTTTAGATTTTCGATTTTGGACTTTACATTGTCGGACGAAGAGGCGAGAAATCGGTTCGACGATTTCTTAACCATGTGCTTTTCCCCTAATCTGAAATTCTTACTGTTGCTTTGTGCCGATTGCCTACTT
>VBKY01000583.1 GCA_005879255.1 Deltaproteobacteria bacterium | reverse complement strand
ACCGCGCCGTAGAGGCACGTATCGTGCGGGGTATCGGAGCCATAAACCCGGCACTCGTCGCCGACCTCTTCGATGGCGAACGGGAACAGACACTGGTTTTTCTTTGCTCGTCTGACAGCGACTTCATGCGGGGAAGTCGATTGCCGTGGATGAGGGAGCGTATTTCACTGATCTAGATTTCGGCACAGGAACAAAGGTGTCACAGGAACAAAGGTGTCAGGCTTTCATATTGACTAATTCCTCGCACAGCCCGGCCAGAAGGACACACTGATCGGCAATCCCGGCGCGCTCAAAACATTTGTCCAGGTTCAAAGTTCGAGGTCGCGAAACCTGGCTGTTTCACTAAGACAGTTCCAATCGTTCCAGTCGTTTCAAAAGGCCGGAACATTGCGCTAGTTCTTGGCGTCGGCGCTGAGCGCGAACTTGGGTTCGTAAACGACTTTGAATGAAGCCGGCCGGCACGACAATCCCGATCCATCGATTTTGGCTTCAACAACCACGTTCCTATCGCATCGTGGACTTCCACGTTTCCGGAATTCCGGAAATGTGGAAGCGCTCAGGACATCAGGATCACAACTACCGCGCGGTTGGGTTTTGCGATTTAAGGTAGAACAACCGAAACTTGACCATGGTGCTTGCGAGTCGGCCGAACGGTAATCTCCACGTCCTGCCCAAGGGCGACTAAAAAGTCCATCAGCCTTTCGACTGAAAAGTTGCCGGAACGGTTGCGCATCAGCGCCGAAACGTGGGGCTGCTTAATACCCAGTATGGTGCCTGCCTGAGCCTGCGTGAGACCGCGGTCTTTGATGATGCGGTAGATTTGCAGCGTAAGATGAGCCTTGAGCTGCTCGCGTTCCGGATTAGCGAAACCGATGTCGGCGAATACATTGCCGCTGCTTTTTTCGAAAGTCACTCGGTTTTTTTTCTTAATCGCCATGATCAATTGCTCCTTTGCCGGTCAAGCCGCTGCGCTTCCATAAGCCTGCGGCGAATGAGGGTTTCGCCGCAGGATCAGTTTCACCCATTTGCGCGGTATAAAGGGCCTGGCCGATATCGGAGCGGACCCGCTTCGGAAACGCCTTGAGATCCCTTCGATGATCCCAGCCAGACCACCGGCTTGGGCTGATCCAGCATTCATACGAGTATACTTATTTATGTATAGCGAGTCAAAAACAAGGCGGTTGTGAAGCGAACAGGTAAACTAGGCGGCAATCCCGGCGGCTCAAGCCATTCATGTTCCGGGTTCAAAGTGCAAGGTTCAAGGTCGCGAAACCTGGGCATTTCATTAGTAAACGATCGGACCGCAAGGCCTTCACCAGCGCGAGATTCAGCATTGACTTATTTTCGTCTGATAAACAGTTGCTGCATCAACTTGTCCCATTCTGCGTATTTTTTTCCGCTTCTTCGACGCCGTATTTCTCGTCGATGTAGGATTTTTTGAATTTTTGCGTCAATGATCCAATGTTCTTCGGGGAGAAGAAAAGGGGACAGGCTAACCTAACCCGCTCCTCGTCGTTTCTTTCACGCTGATCCTGAATCCCAAAATAGAAGTTTTTCTCCGCTCAAGCGCTTCGCTCAGTTCCTACAAAAACGGCACCACCCTTTTGAGTATGCACTCGGTGTAGCAAATTTTCAGTCAGTGGCCGGGGTGTATTCTAGGTCAGTTACTCTGCAGGGGAGTGAAAGGTTTTGAAAGACGTCGGGAAAAAGCTAAGAGTTTTCGGCGAAAACACTGTGTTAAGAATTGGCCACTGTTCAACGGTAAAGATCGGTCGTGCGGTATTGCACTTTTTCTAATTGCAGCGCGAGCCCTTCGATTTGCTCCTGCCAATAGTGCTCGGTACCGAAGGCAGGAAACGCCATTTTGAAAGCGCTGTCTTCCCAGCGGCGCGCGATCCACGCGGAAAAGTGAATCATGCGCAGCGCCCGCAACGGCTCGATGAGCTGCATCGTCGTCATGTCGAAAGTTCTGATCTGTTCGTAGGCCTCGAGCAAGATACGCCTTTGCTCTTTCCCGTAGTCGTCGTCTCCGCCCGTGAGCATCCAGATGTCTTGAACGGGAGGCGCGTAGAGCATGTCGTCGAAATCGATGAAGTACGGATCGTCTCTATTCCACAAAATATTTCCGGAGTGGCAATCGCCGTGGAGCAGAACGTACTGGACGCCCTCGAAACGAGGAGTAATTGCGTCGAAAATTTGCGTTACGATCGTTTCGAAGCGACTTGCGAGTTCCATCGGAACGAAGTTTCCGTCTTTTAAAAACTTCAAAGGGTCTCGCCCATAAGTTTGAGGATCAAGCCGTAACCGCGGGGCGGCTTTTACCGTCGCCCCGACGTTATGAAGGCGAGCCATGAACCTTCCCAGGCGCGTGAGCTGTTCCGTCGTCAGTTCCGGCTCGAGTCGCCCCGGACGCTTCGGGAAGATTGTGAACATCACTTCGTTAATTTCGAAAATACTTTGTCCCTTGTCGTCCGTGAGCGGGCAGACGACGGGAATTTCGCTTGCTTCGAGGGCCTTCAGAAAATCGTGCTCGGCCTGAATCGTGGCGCGGCTCCAGCGGCCGGGGCGGTAAAATTTGATGATGACGTGCAGGCCTTCTTCCATCTCGATGTCGTACACACGGTTTTCCAGCGCATGGAGCGCGTAGAAGCGGCCCGTGCAACGCCCGCCCAATTTCTCG
>VBKY01000578.1 GCA_005879255.1 Deltaproteobacteria bacterium | reverse complement strand
GTTGCGTAAGTTCGATCTGCCGCGGTTCACTGCGGGCTTGGCCTTGTCTTTAAGCGTGAATGGCGTGCCGGATTATCAATCGGTCAAGCGCATCGCGGCAGGCGTCGCCGAGATTTTAAAAGATTCAGATGACACGAAATGTCCGCTTTATCTCACTTTAGATCTCGATATCGCCAAGTCCCTCGGCGGTATTCTCAAAGATGAGTTCAAAGTGGCGCGCGACATCATCGCCGTGGATGGCATCGAGGTCGGTGACTTGGATTACATCGACATCGGCGAGTGCCTGGGTATCACCGAAGTCATTCCCGTCACCGTTAAGTCATTGATGTTTCCGACGACGCATGCCGATTAATTTAAGCTAATCCGCGCAATCCGCGCATTTGATGGTTAAAGGCCTCGCTACATGCGGGGCCTTTGTTTATCGGGCGTCGGCCGAGAGTATGTCATGGAGCCGTAAAGATCCTGCGGTCGATTTGTTATCGGCGTCCGAGTCTTAAAGGAATGGAACGATTGGAACCGTCACTCATACGGCGCCATCTTCCTTAGAGTAGTCGGTGGTCAACCACCGTTCCGGACGCATGCGGATAAGTACGTTGTCGGCATGCGTGGGTAAGTTTCGCGTCTCCTCTACATAGCGGTCGCCCATTTCTTTTCCGAGATAACGGCGCGCGAGGAGGCGCAGATCGCGCTCGATATCCGCCGCTTCGGTAGAAACGATAGCACCCTCCACGCTGACGTACTTGTACGGCGGAGTTTCCGTCTGCACACATAGGCTAAATCTGCCCGCCCGCGCGAGTAGTCGTCCTTTTCGCGACTCCCTACCGGTCATGATTCGCAGATCTCCTCCCGAATCATAGGCATACCAGATCGGCACCGTGAGCGGTCCGCGGCCTTCGACGGAAATACTAATGATGCCGACGTGAACATCGGCCAGAAACGCCTCGCGCTCTTGTTTCGTCATGATCAAGGACATTTGGTCCCCCGTATCGGATGCGACCCCCAGGCTGGGAGCATCAACCTTGAAAATTCTAACTACTTGACCGTTATCAAGTCAATTAAGGTAATGAACGTACACGTCCCAAGGTGGGCGATGCGCCGAGAAATCTCATCGCGGTTTGCTTGCGGGAGTCAAACTGGAGGATGTAGTCTATGAGGCCGCCGTTGAGTGCGTGCAAAAGAGCGCGTTTTACGAAGAGCTTCTAAACCCGGCCAAGAAATAAGTCCGAGGAGATTCCAGCATGATTTATTTAAGCAACCAAAATATCGCAGAGCTCCTCACGCCCAAGGACTGCATCGAAGCTCTCGACGAAGCATTTCACGCGCTGGCGCGCGGCGAGGCAGCCTCCCGGCCCAGGACCGACGTGTGGGTGCCTTGCGGGCGGGATGATGGCTACTATCGATGGGGCAGCATGGAAGGCGCCATCGAACCCTGGGGCATCTTCTGCACGCGCATGAAGTCCGACATCGTTACCTGGACTCGGGAAGGCACCGACGAGCTGCACTGCGTAGAACCCGGTACCTTCAGCGGTTTCCTCATGCTCTTCAGCACGCGCAACGGCGAGCCGCTGGCCATGATGAACGACGGCATCCTGCATCATTTGCGGGTCGCCGCCGGCGCCGCCTTGGGGGTTCGTTATTTGGCGCGCGAAAATGCTTCCGTCGTCGGCTGCCTGGGATCCGGCGGCATGGCGCACGCCTATCTTCCAGCGTTTTGCGCAGTGCGTAAAATTTCTCAAGTGAAAGTGTATAGTCCAACCCAAGCCCATCGTGAGACTTACGCCAAGGAGATGAGCCGGGAATTGGGCATCCCGGTGGAGCCCTTCGACGATCCCGAACCCGTCGTGCGCGGTTCAGATATCGTCACCACCTGTACGGACTCGAACAAGTTGGTTGTCACCGATCCCACGTGGATCGAAAAAGGGATGCATCTGGCCAACTGCAGCTCCAAAGAGTTTAGTTTCGAGATCGTCAAGCGCTGCGACATTGTCGCCCAGGTCGGCGCCGAAACCTTCGGCGCGAAGGGAGGAATGGCGGAATCCGAGCGTCATCACGGTTGGGCCTCCTGGGTTGTCGGCCGGCCCGAGCAGCAAGCGCGCATTCCCAAACGCCCAGTAAGCAATCTCGACTTTGTGAATTATCCTTCGTTGATCGATCTGCTGAACAATCCGTCGATGCGGCGGACGTCGCCGGCTCAGATCACCTTCTTTCACAATCTCGGCCTGCTGGGATTTCAATTCGCGGCGGTGGCCGCGAAAGCTTACCAGATGGCTCGCGCAAAGGGTGTAGGATTGGAAATGTCCACGGACCCGTTTCTACAGGACATTAGGGACTGAGCTAAGCGCAGAGGCGCAGAGATCGCCGAGAAAATCAGATGAAAATACCACGCTCAATGTCGCCCCAACCGAAGCCACGACCACGAAACACGAACACGGCCGTTGACCGCTCAATGTCGCTCAGTCGTTAGTCAATCAAGTGTTGGCTAACGAGATGCGGAAAGCAGTTAGCCGTCGCAGGCGCGAAATCCAACTCGTGGATCGACCGGGATGGCGGGCGGCAATTTTATTTGAACTCATTTTGAATTTTATTTTCTTACTGGATAGGTTTCATGCGGTCGCTTTTTGACCGGCTGCAACACTCCACGGCTGTCGAGGCGTGCTAAATTTTTAGCGAAAGGAAAAGCTTATGAAGCAACATATCTTTCTTCTCGCGGCGATGGCGGCGCTCGGTGTCGTCAGCAGTGATAGGGGCCAGAGCATTGGCGCTGAAGGCGCGCAGGCCAGTCCTGCCATGAGCTTTTTTGTCACTAGCACTGGGAGCAAGACGGCCAACCTTGGCGGGTTGCGAGGAGCGGATAAGGTTTGCCGAGACCTGGCGAGCGCCGTCGGTCTCGGCAACAAGACCTGGCGCGCCTACTTGAGCGCCGAGCGGGATCCCGACAATGGCAACAAGCCGACCGACGCGCGCAGTCGCATCGGCACGGGTCCCTGGTCCAATGCCAAAGGCGTCGTAGTCGCGAAGGATCTTGACGAGCTGCACGCCCGAAAAGGAGACGCCGATGTGTTTCTCGACGAGCGCGGGCAACGCGTTCCCGGCCAGTGGCCGGATTCACCAAAACCCACGGTGCACGACATTCTGACCGGCTCGACGGCCGACGGCAGGGTCATGGCTGGAAAGACGTGCAACGATTGGACATCGGAGGCTTCAGACCAACAGGCTCAGGTGGGTCACTCCGATGGCCTGGGACCCGGCGGCGATCCGTCCGGGAGATATGCCATATGGAACTCGTCACATGAGAATGGCAGCTGTGCCGATACAGCTCCGCGCGGAGGAGCCGGCCGGATTTATTGCTTCGCGGCGAAATGAGCCGGGCGACGCACGTGAACGGACCGGTGCCCGATTCATGGCGTGATCGCAAAGTAGAGATTCCTCGGCGACACTCGGCATCGAC
>VBKY01000282.1 GCA_005879255.1 Deltaproteobacteria bacterium | reverse complement strand
GAGCTCACGCGCAGGTCCGTTACCGGCAAGGGAGCGCGACAAAACTTGGCCAACGTCGTTACGCCGGCCAAGCTGGAGACGTTGAAGGTACCGACCCTTTTAATCACGGGCGCCGCCGATCTGGTAACGCCGCCTTCGATCATGCGCATGATCGCGCGGCATATTACCGACAACGAGATCGTGATCGTCGCCGAGTCCGGCCATTCGCCCTACTGGGAGCAACCTGAATACTTCAACCGAACCGTCATCGATTTTATCCGCCGCCATGCGAAATAATCAGATGCTCTCAAGCGACTCCTTCGTCCGCCCACGGTAAACGAAGACCTTACGCCTGGCGCGAGCGCGGGTCAGAGCGCTCACTATTTGTTTTTGCCGATCGCCGCCGTCCATTGATCGGCCTGCCCTTTTGACAAATTTCCTCTCGGAACAAGGCGCGCGTCTTCATAGCCCCAATGCTCGAGATCCGTGAGATACTGTTCTCTAGAAAGCAATGTGCCTTGACAAACTCGCTCGGCCGAACACGGTAAGTCCGTTTCACTTTGAAGTTTGTGCAGAAGTTCGTCAACGACCCACTCAGGGATCTGTGAGCGTTCCGAAGGGTAAGCGAAGCCAAAAAGAATGATATGGCTCAAAAGAAGTCGCCAGTGAGCGCCAAAGCGCTCGAGCAGGCGCTGCCAGTCGATGTTCTTGGCACAAGCAAGCAACAGATGAGCTACATCTGCGCCGTCGTAACGTTCCCGCTCCATGACAAACGCTTTGGACCAGATGGTTTCTTCGATTGGACAGAGTTTTATCGGTACGCCGAGAAAATGTTCCACGATGGCATTTCTGAACCAGTCGTCATCGACCTTAGCAACACCATTTCCTGAGTTAAAAATGACGTCGATGTAGTGCTGACCGCAAATGGCCTTTGCCAGCCAATGTGAAAACGTGATTTCGGTCTGATAACCGATTGCAGATAGTTTGTCCAACACGCGCTGACAGTCCGCCTGCCGAACAAATATATCGAAATCTTTAAGATCCCGTTCGATGCCGGTCAAGCGTTCGAAAGCGTAGGCGCCGCCAACCAAGAACGGCAACTGAGCCTCATCGAGCGCACAAACGGCCGGCAGATAAAAATCCTTGTAAATGGCCTGCCGAGCCTGATCTGCCTCAGCAACAGCGGCGGCACATTTACTCGATCTTGGCGTGTGCGACATGGCTCTCGCTTTCTTTTTCCGAGGCAATTTCGAACAGTCGAAAGGGCGGCCGGTTTGGAAAATTTTTTTCGAGCACTCTGAGCGCGACGTTATAGACCGGCGTCCCTTCTCTGGTTTTCCCTTCGGGCTGTCCTCGATGCGCATGGCCGTGAAAGGCTGCTGTTACGCCATATCGATTTAACGGCTCTTCTAAGCGGCTAGATCCGAGAAATGGCAGGATCTCCGGGGGTTCGCCCTCCACAGTGGCTCGAATCGGCGAATAATGGAGAAGCGCTACCGACCGCGAGGTTCGCAGGCTAGCCAGCGCCGATTCAAGCTTGAGGGATTCACGGACGGTCTCTTTGACAAAGTCCTTTATCGACTGTTCACCCCATGGCTCGAGCGAGTGCCGGCCAAATCCGCCTGCGAATCCCTTCACACCGGCAAATCCGATGCCGTAAAACTCGCGAGCGGTGCCGTCCAGCAGGACGATTCCTGCCTCCAGCAGGATCTTTTTTACTTCATCTTGTTTGTCCGATTCGAATTCGTGGTTGCCCAACACGGCGATGATGGGAAGCTTTACGACCGCTAATTCTTTCGCGAGGATCTCGGTTTCTTCGGGCAATCCTAAATGGACCAAGTCGCCGCAAATCAAGAGTACATCGGCGCTTCTAGCGATGTGCGCAAAAAGGTCTGTCAGTACTCCATGCGACGTCCTCTGATAATGAAGATCGGCAATGGCTGCGATACGGACTTTGTCTCCTGTCATAACGATACCAAAGCTGGCTCGGGCTGTTCCTTGCCGGTTGTCAGGGTCAGGCGATTTTTACCACTCGAAGTTGGTTCGGTCTTAGTGCCCGTAAAGCTCCTGGTCGTAGTTATGTTTGAAATCGCTCGGGTGAAACTCCGGGCCGGTTTTTATTTCATTTTGAGACAGGTTCAGATAGACGTTGGAGTTTCGCCAATCCACATGCGCAATCCACTGCGGCGCAACCAAAACTTTCTTGCCAGGCCACCAGGTTCGACTGTCGACGACAATATGGCGAATGGCCCATTGTACGTCGTCGACGATAAAATCGCTCACGTGTCCGATGTCGCCATCTGTCGCCTTAATCGAATAGTCGATCACTTCCTGGGCGCTCTTTAAATGCGATTGATTAATAGATTCACTGAGCATCTTCTGTCTTTCGATGCCCTCGAGGGCCAGTTCCGTCGGAACCGCCGCTGGTCCCCATATGTCATCTCCCATCCAGTAGTAGGGCCAACCAAAATGATCGTAATATTTGATCTCGTCCTGCTGCGACAGTTCCTCGTTCAAATTTATGTCTGGAGAATTTTTAACTTGTTCCTGATTGAGCAAAACGGGGATTCGCTTGTTTTCCCAATCAGCGGGACCGACGACAATCGGGGAAACAAGAACCCGTCTTCCCGATAGCCACTTCCCGGTGTCGATAACGACGTACCGAATCGTCCATGTCTTGTCGTCAAAGATGAAATCGGCGATCTCACCGATGTCGCCGTCTTTCGCTCCGATGGCAAATCCCTCCATCGCTTTCACAGTACGAAGCATAACCGCCTCCACATTCAGTCCTTGTTATAGCCAGATTGAAGCTGAACTGAGACATGTTCTCCCCCGTTGAAGTGCCGGCGAGCAGGTCTTTGGGCGTGCGCTCGAAAATCCGTTGTTCGGCTGTTGACTGAAAACCGAGCAAGGCCTATGCCAGCGGCGGTGTATCGAAGATTCGAAATAAGTTCAGCGAGTCCGCAAAATTCGACGGTCATATCATATCATTTGCAAGCGATTTTCAGACGAAAGGGAAGGAAATTTCCTGCAATCAGATGGGAAGAACAACGCCTAATAGCGTCGATGACTCTCCAGCATGGCCTTTCAAGGACAATTAAGCGTAGAAAAAAAATGCTCGGATGCCGCCGCGCAGCCATTTGCCGCGCGCCGCGTTCGGCGCTATTAATCGAGAAATTTGCCGTGAAAGAAACCCCTCGGCGTGGATTCTCGCATCAATTATTTGCTTCTTGCAACGGCGCTGCTGGGAACTTTTTTTTCCGGAACGGCGACGAGAATTGTCGCTATTTCAATGCCCACAGTAGCGCAGAGTTTGGGCACTGATCTGCTCGGCGTCTCGTGGGCGTTGCTGTCGTACCAGCTGTCGAACATCGGGCTCTCGGTGATCTTCGGTCGCATTTCGGACCTTTGGGGCCGGGAGAAAATGTTCGCATTGGGTTTCTTAGTATTTGCCGTGAGCTCGCTTCTCTGCGGCTTGTCGCAGACCGTGCTGCAGTTGATCGTGTCGCGTTTTGTTCAAGGGGTCGGCGGCGCGATGCTGCAGTCTTCGAGTCGGGCGCTCGCATCCGAGTCGGTGACCGAAGATCTCGCCGGCCGGGCGCAAGGATACATGACGACAGCGCATCACGTCGGTTTCATCCTTGGGCCGAGCATCGGCGGCGTGATGATCGACTATTTCAGCTGGCGCTGGAGTTTTTTTCTGCTCGCTCCGATCGGCTTCGGCGGTGCGCTACTGGCGTTGGCGAATCTCAAGCGGCAGCACCTGCGGCCGCCGTCGCACGGCGTGCCCGTCGATTACTCGGGCGCCGCGCTACTCTTCGCGATCACGACAACGCTGGTATTTCTCTTCGATCGGCGCACTCAGCTGATCGCCAGTGGCTCGACGAAGATGCTTTTGGCGGCATTTTTTCTCGCTAGCCTGGCGGTCTTCCTAATACATGAGTCGCGCACCAGAAGTCCATTCGTCAATCTGGAGCTGTTTAAGATCCGCCGCTTTACTTTCAGCGTCGTGAGTCTGCTCGTGATCGCAATCAGCTACACGCTTACCGGTTTCCTGATGCCGTTTTACCTCCAGGACGTGCTGCTTCTTTCGCCGACCCGGGTCGGAGTGCTTTTTATGGCGCCATCGATCTTGACGGTGGCGCTGGCGCCGCTCAGCGGGTACATGACCGACCGCTTGGGTCCGCGGGTTCCCGCGACTTTTGGTGTGGTATTTATGATCGTGTCTTTGAGCATCGGCGGGCTATTGCGGACCGACTCTCACTGGTTGCTGCCAGCGGCGTTGATCATTGTCGGGGCGATGACCAACGGAATCTTCAATCCGGCCAATTCTACGGCGATGATCAGTATGATGCCGAAGGAGCATCGCGGCTTCGCCTCGGCGGTCAATCATGTGACGTTCGGATTGGGCAACGTGTTAGGCGTTGCATTGGGCGGCCTGTCCATGTCACTTGCCTTTGAACATTATACCGGTGTGAGTGCGGCGAATCTGACCACGGCGAATCCTCTGGGCTTCGTCGCGGCCCTCAATACGACATTCTTGGCGGCCATCGTACTGACCGTCATCGCCCTATTCACGTCGGCGCTGCGCGGCGGTGAAAAACCGTCCTAGACCGAGTCGGGGTGGATTGACAGGTGTAGCCGGTCTCGCTAAGTGTCGCAACGACCATTGGGTGCTATGCATGGGAGGCAAAACATGGCTGAAAAGATCGTCTACTTGAATGGTTCGTTCGTGCCTGAGAGCGAAGCCAAGATCTCGGTGCTCGATTCCGGCTTCAATGCCGGCGACGGTGTTTACGATGTGACACGAACTTTTGGCCACAAGCCTTTTCGCTTAAGAGATCACACGGCGCGGCTTTTTAGGTCGCTCCGTTACACTCGCATCGATTGTGGTATTTCGCCTGGGGACATGGAGAAAGTCACATTGGAAGTGTTCGAGCGCAATAGACCGATTCTCGAAAAAGGCGAAGAAGTGGCGATCTGGCAGGTGGTAAGCCGGGGAATACGCTCATCGCGAGGAAATCGAACGATCGGAAAAGCGACGGTGGCGATTTACTGCATCAGCATTGCCTTCGAGGAATTCGCGCGCCACTACGTCGACGGCGTCAAGCTCGTCATTCCTTCGACACGGCGCATCCCGCCGCAGTGTCTGGAGCCCAAGGCGAAGATCAACAATAAGATGAATCACAACATGGCGATCTTCGAGGCGAAGCAGGTCGATCCCCAGGCTATCCCGCTGATGCTTGACCTCGATGGCAACATCAGCGAATCGAACGCGCACAACTTCTTCCTGGTTCTGAACGGCAAGCTCTGCACGCCGTCCAATAAAAATGTGCTGGACGGAATCACCAAAGATGCGTTGTTCGAGCTTGCCGCGAAACTTAAGATCGAAGTGATGGAAGGCAATTTTACGCCTTACGACGCTTACAACGCCGAGGAGGTTCTCGCCAGCACCAGCCCGACGATCGTCCCGGTCCAGAGCATCAACGGCGTGCGCCCGACGAAGGTGGTTCCGGGACCATTAACCAAAAAGCTATTGCAAGCGTGGAGCGATATGGTCGGCGTCGATATTGTCATGCAGGCTTTCGATCATGTAGAGAGCAGCGAACGGGATCGACTGCTCGCTGCCTGGCGGGCAAAGATCGCGGCATGATTGACGGAAGATAGTTTTCGCAGAATGAAACAGGATCCGTTGCAGGCCATTCGCGACCTACCGAAGGATGTTGAGGAGCCCTAACCTTTCGCAACGGCTGTGTCTACTGCCATAGTCTTCGCGGTGTCGGCTCGCGCAGCCATCATGTCCACGCGATGACCGGCAAGCCACGAGGCGGCTTCGCCTTGCCGCTTGAAAGCTATCCGCCCGAAGTCTGGAAGAGGTTCATGTTCGATCAGGAAACCGTCGCAAAGAAAATGGGCGCAACGCCCAACATCGTCCAAGAAAGCGCGCGCCAGACGCTCTTCGATCTCGTAAACCGATCGCGCCAGTCGAACGCAACTGCGAAATAGTTGATCGCGGACTCGCGCCGGCACCGCGCAGCTTCAATCAGGCGCAACAATTTCGATCAGCACCGCCTCGGGGTCCGCGCCCCAGCGAATCGGCAGCGCGACACTGCCCAGACCGCGGGAAACAACCAGCAAGGCGGAGCGATACGCATAGACGCCTTCGTCGAGGCAGTATCGGCTTTGCCTGATGATTGCCGGACCCTTGGGAAAACGGATCTGCCCGCCGTGGGTATGCCCTGAGAGCGTCAGCGGCACGCCGCGCGCCTCGGCCTCATAAAAAATATCGGGATTGTGAGACATGAGTAGATGCGGCGTTCCGTGACCGGATAGCATACCTTCCCAGTCGGGCTTGCCCATGATCCGATCATCCATGCCGCCGAGGACGAAATGCTCGCCGTGGTGGTTTAATGATACGCTCTCATTTTTGAGCGTCTTAATCCCGATCGCCGCGAGATTCTCGCGCAGTTCTTGAGGATCGCTGCCGAAATAGTCATGGTTGCCAAAACAGAACCAGGCGCCAAGCGGCGCCGAGGCCAACGCGGCCAACCCGTCGAGATACCGGATCGCTTCGCTCGTGTGGCCCGTGACCATGTCGCCGGCGACGACGACGAGATCGGGTTTCTCACGCATCAAAGCATGGACGATCTGCCATAGCGTTTGGGGTTTTAAAAAAATCCCGCCGTGAATGTCCGAGATTAACAGCACTCGCAGCGGTGCAATGCCGCGGGGCCAACCGGCTGGCGCAAGTTTTGTTTCAGCGAGACTAAAGCGCCTTTCAAGCACCCAACAGTAGGGACTCCAAACGTGGCCAAAAGGCGGATAGATGAAACGCGAGAATAAAATGTCCAGGTAGCGTTCACAACGCTTGATCAGTCCGCGGTTGGGATTCATCAAGCGCCGCTCGTCGCCGGTCATCACCCGCGGCGGGGGGAGCTGCCGCCTCTTGAGAATCGTGAGATGGTTTACGGTTGTCAGAATCTCGGCGCGCATATCCACAGAAGCCATTGTACCTCGCCGGCGCTTCGAATTCACTAAAATTGCCACGGTCGGACGGTTTTGAATCTCTGGAAGGTGAGGGGCAAGGAGAAGATAACCACGAAGGGCCCGAAGTAGGGGCGGGTTTCAAACCCGCCCCTACGATAACGGTTGGATCGTGCTCTTGGTGGTAATGAGAAAGCATTCACGGATTAACGGCGCGTTTGTTCAATCCACCGGTTCATCTTTGCTTCCAGGAGATCGAGCGGCAGCGCGCCATCTTTGAGCAATTCGTCGTGAAAGGCGCGAATGTCGAACTTAGGACCTAGCGCTTCCTCCGCCTTCGCTCTGATCGCCGAAATCTTTAGCTGGCCGATCTTGTAGCCGAGCGCCTGTGCCGGCACCGCGATATAGCGATCGACCTCCGAGCTGGCGCTACTTTCGCCGCTCATGGTCGTGTCCATCAGAAACTTGATCGCTTGCTCGCGGCTCCAGTTCTTACGATGCAAACCGACATCGACGACCAGGCGTGCGGCGCGGAACAATTCAGAATTCAGCCGGCTGAAATATTGCGATGGCTCTTTGTAGAGCCCAAGCTCAGCGCCTAAGCTTTCGGCGTAAAGAGCCCAGCCTTCAACGAACGCCGTGTAATCGGCGAACCGTTGAAAACGCGGCAAGTCTTCGCGCTCCTGTTGCAGCGATAGCTGAAAATGATGACCCGGCACCGCTTCGTGGAGAAACAGCGGCTCGGAAGCGCGCCGCGGGCTGGCTTCGATCCTCGACGCATTGACGTAAAAAATTCCCGGACGCGAGCCGTCGGGGGAAGCGGACCAGTATTGCGACGGCGCCGCTCTTTCGCGAAATTCTTCGACGGTGCGGATTTCAAAGTGGGCGTTCGGTAGGCGGCCGAAAAGTTTCGGCAGTTCGGGTGTCACCGTATGGCGAATGACCTCGTAGCCTTTGATGAGGTCGCTGCGGTTGTCATAACCGCGGGGTGCGTTCGCTGCCAGGTAATCGGAAAACTCTTTCATGTTACCTGGAAATCCATGACCGTCGCGCAGCCGCTCCATTTCTTGTCTAATCCGCGCGATCTCCTTTATGCCCAACTGAAAGATTTCTTCCGCAGTGAGATCGGTTGTTGTTTGGGTTTTAACCAGATGTTCGTACCAGGCGTCTCCGTCGGGGAGTGCGGACAAGGCCGTGGTGCTACGAGTTTTTCCCAGATAGTCTTCTTTCAGGAACGCCAGCAAATGACGGTAAGTCGGTACGATGCGCTGCTCGACGGCTTCCGTGTACGCGCGCGTGAGACGGGCGCGCTCCGACTCGCTGAAATCACCGGGCATGCGCAAGATCGGCTGGTAAAACAGACTTGCTTTGGCATCGGCGACGATCATTGCTTCGAGCTGAGGCAGGGTTCTTTCAATGACGGCGCGCGGCTGCACAATGCCAAGCTCCACGCCCTGCTGCAGATTGGCGATCGCCGTGTCGACCCAGAGTTGAAATCGCTCGATACGTTTTAAAAAATTTTCATAGTCCGTCACAGTTCTGAACGGATGAATGCCACTGCCGGAGCCGAGCAGCGGAAACTCGACCGCGAGACTGGCGAGCTGGCGTACAGGCTGGAGATGTTGCTTGAATCTTTGCCCGGCGAGGCCAAGCCTCAAGCCGCGCGTCAAAACGTCGACATAAAGACGCTCGCTGGGATCGATTTCGTTTAATCTGATTTCGGCGATGCGGCTAAGAGCGTGTTGAAAGAGGCGGCGCTCAGCGCCGATGTGTTCTTCACTGATGGCAATTTCCAACTGGTCGTCGTAGCGGTGGTCACCGATCTCGGTCGCGAAAGTGGGATAGAGTGTCAAATAGGCTTCAAAATAACTTTCGAAAAGTTCATGGAGCTTGCGCGACTCGGTGGAGATTGCTCCTCGGCCCGGCGACGGCAAACGCTGCACAACCGCGCTACAGCCGAACAGAGTCATGCATAGGACTATTGTCGGCGCGTAAATCCGCACGGCAGTTCTTCGTAGGCCGATTGCTGCGAAGCTTCGTCGGTGCGACATTGTGATTGTGGGCGAGAGTAAGGCAGATGGAATGGATGCGTCAAGCCGCGCCATCGGATTGAGTCGCGACCACGGCGCGATGAAGCTTGACTTTAGGAAGCCGAATCCCATATTTTCGCCGCATCGTCGAGGAGCTGCAAAATAACTTTGAGGGAGATAACGCATGTTTGATTTGGTCAAAGCGGTCATTAAGTGTCAT
This sequence comes from Deltaproteobacteria bacterium, assembly GCA_005879255.1. The sequence goes on along the minus strand of VBKY01000282.1, from coordinate 8,428 downwards.
TTCACCAAGGTGCTATTCGCAGTCGGAGCTCTGTTGGTTTGTCCCGTTACAGCCAACGCGGCGGAGGCGCCCCGGTCCGGCGGTGAGCTGGTGTTCGCCGTGGGGGGCACACCGCCATCCTTCGACGGTCATCGTGAGACGACTTTCGCTATGCTCCATCCGATCGCGCCGCACTACAGCACGTTGCTTCGGTTCGATCCACAGAATTATCCAAAAATCGTCGGCGACGTGGCGGAAAGCTGGCAGGCATCCAAAGACGGACTTACTTATACCTTCAAGATTCGCCAGGGAATTCAGTTTCACGACGGTAGTCAGCTAACCGCCAAGGATGTCAAAGCAACCTACGACAAGATTATTTTTCCGCCCGAGGGCGTGGTGAGCGCACGCCAGGCGACCTACGCCGTCGTGGACAAAGTGGAGACTCCCGACGTCCAGACGGTGGTCTTTCGTTTGAAGCATCCGTCCGCATCTTTTCTTGCCAACCTGGCCTCGCCCTGGAACTTCATCTACAAAGCCGACATCTTAGCCAAGGACCCGCGCTGGTATGAAAAGAACGTCATGGGGACCGGGCCGTTTACTTATGTCGAGTATGTAGCGGGCTCTCACTGGGTGGGAAAGAAGAATCCGAATTACTTCATGAAGGGACGACCCTATCTCGACGGCTATAAAGCAGTCATCATCCGGGACACGGCGCCGCGCGTCGCCGCGGTGCGCAGCGGGCAGGCGCTCATCGAATTCCGTGGCTTCAACCCGGCGGCCCGCGATGACATCGTTAAGACCGCGGGGAATCAAGTCGTCGTCCAGGAGAGTCCCTGGGTCTGTAATCTTACGGTGACGCTCAATAACGAAAAGAAGCCGTTCGACGACGTGCGAGTTCGACGCGCCCTCACTCTTGCGATCGATCGGTGGGCAGCATCGAAGGCGCTGTCGCAGATCTCGGTGATGAAGTACGTAGGCGGGCTTTTCCGGCCCGGCTCCCAGTTCGCTATACCTGAATCCGAGCTCGTCAAGCTCGCCGGGTTCGGAAAAAACATCGAGGCGTCGCGCAGGGAAGCGAGACGATTGCTGAAGGAATCCGGGGTGCCCGAGGGTTTTTCCTTCACGCTCAAGAACCGCAACGTGAGAGAGCCCTACGAAGTGACCGGCGTCTACGTCATCGATCAATGGCGTCAGGTCGGGCTTAATGTCAATCACGTCCAGCAGGAAGAAGGAGCTTACTTCAACGATTTTCGCCAGGGTAACTACGACGCCGGGATCGATTTCTCCTGTGACTTTATGGACGACCCCGATCTACAGCTCTTCAAGTTCATCAGCAGCGAAAAGAGTCCCGTCAATTACGCAAGATACAATGACAGCGTATTGGATGACTTATACGACAAGCAGAGCCGCGCGACAGACCCTAAAGAACGCCTGAAGCTCTTAAGGCAATTCGAAAAGCGTGTGATCGATGAGAAGGCATATCAGTTCCCCCCTACCCTGTGGTGGCAGCGCATCGTGCCGCACTCGACGAAATTGAAAGGCTGGAAGATCACACCGAGTCACTACGTCAATCAAGATTTAAGGGATGTCTGGATCGCGCAGTAACCAAACCGAGGATCGATGATCGAGAATCGTACGATCGTCGATCTTCCATCTTCAATCCTCGACTAGCTGACGCGTGCACCAGTATATCCTCAAGCGTCTGTTGTTAATGATCCCGACTCTGTTCGGGGTTGCCGTACTTATTTTTCTGCTTCTCCGCGTCTTGCCTGGAGACATTGTCGAACTCAAATACGCCGGCACCGGATCCTATGCGCCGAAGGAGGCGCTCGCCCGCGAACGCGCGCAACTGGGTCTAGACCAGCCTATCTGGAAACAGTTCATCACGTGGATCGTCGGTATCCCCCGCCTAGACTTTGGCACTTCAATGTGGACGGGTCGGCCCATCACCCATGAGATCGCTATTCGTCTTGAGTTGAGTATCGTCGCGGTTCTGATATCGATCCCCCTCGGGGCGCTTGCGGCGGTGAAGCAAGACACGTGGATCGATTACTTCGTGCGGATTTTCTCGATCGCCGGGCTGGCCATCCCGTCTTTCTGGCTCGGCATCGTCATCATTCTTACCTTCGTCATTTATTTTCGCTGGTTGCCCCCGCTAACCTTTACTTCGTTCTGGGTCGATCCGAAGGCGAATCTTTCACAGTTAATCTGGCCGGCCCTGGCGGTCGGCTACCGTTATTCGGCCGTGGCGACGCGTATGACGCGCTCGGCGATGTTAGAGGTATTACGCGAAGACTACATCCGCACCGCGCGGGCGAAAGGGTTATGGGAACAGGCTGTTGTCATTCGCCATGCGCTCAAAAACGCGCTGCTGCCGGTGATTACCGTAATCGGACTTGAGTTTGCGTTTCTCGTCGGCGGTCTGGTGGTGACCGAGCAGGTGTTCAACTTGAACGGTATCGGCAAGCTCTTCGTCGAAGCGATCAGCCAACGGGATTACACCATGGTGCAGAGTTTGGTGTTGCTCACTTCGTTTGTCTTTATCTTCGTCAATTTTCTCGTTGATTTGATAAACGCCTATTTGGATCCGCGCATCCGTTATCGGTGAAGGAACACAAAAATGGAAGGTGTTCAAATCGTTCAAACGGTTCAGGAACTCAGACCATGTCGAACCATCTGAAACAATTGAACGAGCTGTGACATGGCAAGATCTGGCGCTAAGACCTCTACGCTTCCAGTTGTCTCTCGCCTTGATTGGTGGCTTGAGGCATCTTCCCGCTTCACCCGTCAGCGCCCGTTAGGAGCCGTCGGCGCGGCCATTATAGGCATCATGATCGCGGCTGCCGTCCTGGCGGGGTTGGTTTCACCGTACGATCCGTTGGCGACGGATTACGGAAAAATGCTACAGGCACCGAATTCATTTCACTGGTTTGGAACGGACACCTTCGGTCGAGACGTATTCACCCGTATCATCTACGGCTCGCGGACTGCTTTGTGGATCGGGTTCGCGTCTTCCTTCCTTGGGGCAACCCTTGGAGCGCTCATCGGCGTGACCAGCGCCTATTTCGGCGGCAAGATCGATCTCGTGCTCCAACGTTTCATGGATCTGCTTTTGTCGTTTCCATTGGTCATTTTGGCGCTGGTGGTTGTTTCGTTGCTCGGCTCCGGAATGACGAATGTCATCTTCGCCATCACCGTTCCGATGGTGCCGCGCTGCGCTCTCGTCGTGCGCAGCAGCGCCCTCGCTTTGCGTGAGATGCCGTTTGTAGAAGCCGCGCGCGCTCTCGGCTTCGGTCCGTTGCACATCATCGTTCGCCATATGATGCCCAATGTCATGGCGCCCTATCTGATCATGCTGACCGCGTTTCTCGGTCAGGCGATTCTTTTGGAGGCCTCGCTTTCCTTCCTCGGCCTCGGCGTAACGGAACCCCAAGCAGCCTGGGGTCTTATGCTGCGCGGCGCCGCCGTCGAGTTCGCCGAACGAGCCCCCTGGATGGCGATCTACCCCGGGCTCGCTATCAGTCTTTCAGTTTTCGCCTTCAATCTCTTCGGCGATTCGCTGCGCGACGCCCTCGATCCAAAGCTGCGACTGCCGTAGCTCTCGCTCCGAGCTGCCGCTTATCGAAATCGCGCCACAGCACAGCCGCGCTGACCAATACTCTTTCGCTGAAATCCGAATCTGTCACTGTGCGGATTCAATCGTGCCTCTTCCAGGGATCGACGCTATGGGTATCGATGCGCTTCTGATAGTAGTCCTTTTGTATTTTATATAAGTCCGAAAGCGTCATTTCTGCTTTGCGCGTCGCGCCGCTCTTTTCCACATACTCGAATGCAATACGGCGCTGATCTTTGAAGATCTTAATCAGCCGGCCTTCATCGGCGTCGATGATCCTGCCGATGGTACGAAGTATTTCCCCAAGCTGGTGAATATCGGGGATCTTGCCGGCTTGTGTGCGACGGTGAAGTCCGCTTTCGTTTAGCCGGGTGATGTCGTCGGGACTGTAGGTCCGCGCAAAGGTCGCGATTTCGGCTCCCTCCGCCGGCTTACCTAATTCATAAGTCGCGAGTTTGTGGAAGACGTTTCGCAACCCTGATTTCTGAGGCTGCGGGCTTTTCTTTTCAGATCTTTTGCGGTCGCAACGAACGCGAGCCTCAAAATTATCTCCGTGATAATCAATTTCGAGCTGTTGCGGGAATAAGTCGGCGAGGTCCTGGCCGATCGCTCTCAGAGCGCGGTCGTAATAACCGGCGGGCTCATTCGACTTCACCTTGAATGTTTCGGACAGTTTCACAATAGTCTGTAATCGGCCGATAGGCTCTGGACTTGAGGCGAATAGGGAACCTTGGTCGCATCCTGGCCGCCGCGCGCGATCGGGAACGCAGTCGATGAGCGCGGCCGGAGTTTATAAAATAGTAATGAGAGACCCAGAAACGAAAATAAAGGGCGGCAGCGCACGCCGGTTTATCCCTTATCCGAGACAGGCGGATTCGAGCCGCCCCGCTCTGCCGCGTAGCGTTGTTGCAGCTGGTAAAGCTCGGTATTGCTGAGCTCTTCTTTGCGCGCAGTCCCGGCGGCGTCTTGGTATTCGAAGATGATTTGATGCAAGTCTTTGAAGATTCTGACAATGCGGCCGTTGTGGGCATCTATCACCTTGCCAATAGTGCGAAGCCTTTCGCCAAGGCTATAAATGTCAGGCATGCTGGCGCCGCTCCGCTGTCTGGTGCCCTGCTTGTCTAAGCGCTCGATGTCGTGGGCATTGTAGGTGCGGCTGAAAGGCACAAATTCCAAATCAGGCTCACGCCCCGAAGTCCTAAATATATTGCCAAACAGCGTGTTGCAAAGCCTGCTTAGGATCGCCCATGGTGTGGCTGGATTCCGCTCCTCGATTCTACTTTTGGTGCACAACCCTTGGGCTATGAAGTTGTCGCCTTGCAGCTCGATCGTCAGGTTTTCCGGGATCAGATCGGCCAGATCCTGACCGATGACCCGCAAGGCACGAGCATAATATCCGGGAGCCTGATCGATCATCATCTGTACTAGATCGATAACTTTCACGGGTTAATAAATGGCCGGATCAACGACGCAATATTACGCGGCGGCTTGGGCGAGTTCGGCTTTGTTACCTTAGGGGCCACGCGTTTCGCGGGAGAGATCAATGATCCGGTCGGTGGATGGGGGCGGACCCGTTGATCTACTATAGGCTCCTAGGGTACTTAAATTCCGAAAAACGTCAAGAAAAATTTTTACTTGAGGTGACTTCGTGAATCTCCGACGGGGTGTCTCGGTCGCTTGAGTGCGCCGGTATAGCGTAAATTCCAAATGCCCCGTTGCGAATCGCAATACGTTGCGAGGTACTGCCCTACGATGGTGAAATCAACCGATTGGAGACAATGACGACTAAGTTGCGCATCAGGAGCGAATTGGATTGGCATAACGCAGCGTTTGACACATCTTGACCCGCTGCAAGGAGACGTACTACAAGCGCCAATAGGACGCGAGTCAGCGTGCTGCCGCAGAATTTTTTAACGAAAGGAAATCACATGATTACACCGGATCTGAAACGTCCCGGCAATGAATTGGGCGCAAAAACCACGTACCAAAAGTTTTTGGAAAGGGAAGGCGTGCCGGCGGTGCGCGGGTTTCACGTCGAAGACATTAACGCGGTGGAGCTCAATCCCTGGCCACGGATGGGCGGCCGCGGCGTATATCTCAATTTGGATGGCTCGGAGGGAATCAATGATTGCTACATCTGCGAAATCGCACCCGGCAAATTTATAGAACCGCAAAAGCATATGTTCGAAGAGCTGATCTATGTCGTCAGTGGGCGCGGCGCGACGACGGTCTGGCAAGAGGACGGCAAGAAACGAACCTTCGAGTGGGGCGAAGGCGCGCTCTTCTCGCCGCCCCTCAACGCTTGGTATCAGCACTTCAACGGGCAGGGCGACAAACCAGTGCGGCTTCTGGCAATGACCAATGCGCCGACGGTGTTGAATCTCTATCATAATATCGACTTCGTCTTTAACTGCGACTATCGTTTCACTGACCGCTACGCCGGCGAAGAGGATTTTTTTAGTGGCCGGGCAAAGATCCCCGGAGAAGGTTTTCACGATACGAACTTTATTCGCGACGTGCGCAGTTACGAGTTGCCGGAACGAAAAGAGCGCGGCGCCGGCGGCAGGATGCTGATGATCGAGATGTCCAACAACGTCATGTCGGCGCATATCTCCCAGTTTCCGGTCGGTACCTACAAAAAAGCTCATCGCCACGGCGCCGGCGCCCACGTCATCATTCTCAGGGGTGAGGGTTTCTCGAGGGTGTGGCGCGAAGGCGAGGATATTAAACGCTACAACTGGAAGGCGGGAAGTTTGCTCGTTCCGCCTGAGCGCTGGTTTCATCAGCATTTCAACATCGGCGGCGAACCGGCTCGATACCTGGCGCTGAAGCCTTTCAGCAGCCGAAAATTTCCCGGTTTACGAAAACAATGGGGAACTTCGGAGAGCGTTAAAACGGGCGGCGATCAAATCGAATACGAAGATGAAGATCCACAGATTCGCGCCATGTTCGAAGAAGAGCTCGGCAAGCGCGGCGTCAAGAACCAAATGGGCGATGTTTGGAAAGCCGCGAGCTAACCGAGGAGTTTGCCGTGAAAAAAATCGGGTCTTGGCTGTTCATCTTGTTAGTCAGCTGCGTGCCAGGCAAGGAGGTTGGAGGCGCGGACAAAATACGCATCTCGGTAACGAACCCGAATATGTCCTTTCTCCCATCCGGAGTAGCTTTGAAAAAAGGTTTTTTCAAAGACGAGGGGCTGGACGTAGAGATTATCCGCATGAACGTGCCGAATATTATAACCGCCCTGGTGACCGGTGATATTGGCTATACTCTGCTCTTCGGCTCGGTCGTGCGCGGCGCGCTTCGGGGCATGCCCATGCGCGCGCTCGCGAGCCTGCTGGATGGTTCGACCCACGCCTTAGTTGCCAGGCCCGAATACAAATCTGGCAAAGAGCTTAGAGGAAAAACCGTCGGTATCGGCAACTTCGGCGGCACGGACGAGGTAGCGGGTCGCATGATGTTGAAATCTTTCGGCCTGGACACGGAAAAAGATCTCAGATTTATCGCCTTGGGGCCATGGTGCGGGCAAACCGCTTCATCCGTGAGGATAAAGAAAGTGCTGTGAGGATCCTGATGGAATGGGGGAAGGTGGAGCGTGACCACGCTGCGGCTTCTTACGATGCCACCTGGAAGGTATTCAGTCCGGACGGAAATATTCCGCAGGAAGGTTTGCGCCTTGTCATCGAACAAGCGAAAGTGGAGCTCAAGCTGAATCGAGATGTCGCGCTGAGTGAGGTCATTGACCTGGCGCCTTTGCGCGAAGTGCAAAAAGAGTTGGGTCTCAGAAAATAGGCGAGCACATCGGTGTGAACTATTTTCCCCACACTCCGGAGACCGCAATGCCGCGGACATCCAAGTGTCACGCCGATTGAGTCGTACGTCGAAGGATTCGACAAAGGAAAAAAGATGTCAGAAGAAGAACTTTTGCGCGAGCTCGATCAAAAGCTTCGCTGTCTAAGCGTCGAAGGATTGTGGTCGCAGGCATCTGAGGCCGACCTGGCGACCTACAGTAAAGACCCGCATACAACGGTATTGCCGCACGTGTGGAAGTGGGCGGCGCTCTACGAGGCGATCCAGACGGTGGCCAATATGCATGGTCTGGACGGCAAAGCGGAACGGCGAGTGCTGCGATTGGTCAATCCCGCATACCAAGATGAGAAGAATCGCCGGCAACGTACTACCACGCATACCATGCTCATGACGTTGCAACTCTTAAAGCCGGGTGAAGTTGCGCACGATCACCGGCATAATTTCGCCGCTTTCCGCTTTATTCTCAAAGGGTCCGGCGCGTACACCGTGGTTGAAGGGGAGAAAATTCCCATGCAGGAGGGCGACTTGATTCTCACGCCGTCGATGACCTGGCACGGCCACCGTAACGGCGGTGAGCCGGTGATTTGGCTCGACGGTCTGGATAATCCTTTACTCTTTTTACTCCAGGCCATCACGTGGGAAGCTTTCCCCGGTGGGCTCCAGCCAACGAAGCATCTGTCTGAGCATACGGCGCCGCGAGTCGGCGCAACGAGACCGATATGGGAAAAATCCTTGGAGCGTCCCACTTATAACTTGCACTACAAATGGCAAGACACTTACGAGAAGCTCCAAAGTCTCCGTGATGGTCCGGGAAGCCCTTTCGATGGCGTGGCGCTGGAATACGTCAACGCGGCAGGAGGCCATACGATGCCGACGTTATCGTGCGGCATTCAAATGTTACGTCCGGGGGAAGTGACCAAAACGCACCGCCATAATTGCAGCGCGATCTATCACGCCTTTCGCGGAAACGGCGCTACAATCATTAACGGTAAGAAGTTCGAATGGGAGCAGGGCGATTGCTTCGTCGTG
>VBKY01000577.1 GCA_005879255.1 Deltaproteobacteria bacterium | reverse complement strand
CGTCTGCGAATATGAATAGAGCCGATGGCCAGGCCGTCGTGGAGCAACGGCGTCGTGAGCACCGTGCGCAGACCCATTGCGATTCCACGAGTCTTGGAACCCGGAAATTCAGCTTCGGCTGCTCGGAGATCGTGGACATGGATCGTCTGGCGGTCAACAATCGCACGACCAGGGGGCGTGCCACGATCAATGACGCGGGCCTCCTCCGCAGCAGGTGAAATAGGAATCGGTCCAAAGTGGGAGACACAGCGATAGAAATCGCCGTCAACGCGGTACACCGCAGCGTCCGCGGCGTCACAGAGCTTCGCCGCGCGCTCGGCAATCGCATCGAGCACAGTCTGAAGTTCGGCCGGCGAACTGGCAATCATCCGCAGTATGTCGCTTGTCGCTGCCTCTCGTTCGAGCGACTCGTCGATTGCGCTTGCTTAGGTTGAGACTTTTTCACCACCGGCGGGCGCGACTTTACGCGCGAATTCTTAGCTCCTCTTTTGGTGGTCGAAGCCATAAACAGTCGAGATGGATATATCCGCCGCAGGACGACTTTAAAACTTGAACTGACGATTTGCAGTGAAGTAAGCCGCCGCCCTGAGGGTGAGCTGACTTTTATGCTAGGTGCTTGAGAGCGTCAAGCAGAAGAATTTCGGTTTTAGGTTCAAATCGTTCAAGCGGTTCACGCGCTAGGCTCCATTCAAACGGTTTGAACGTCTTGAACGATCACAATCTCAGTGCCTACTTCTCCACACTAAACCGGAAGGCCTAAAAAAAGTTGACACGACATGCGTCCGAGGATAAAAACTTACAGGTAACGACCGAATTTTGACGAAAAAATAAAGAACATCGCTGGAGTCCGGGAGGTTTTGCTGCGCCGATCGGATGCGAGACCTGCCAGACGTATCAAATCTTTCTTGCGAGGCAATGCAGCGAGGGGAGAAACGCTCATGAAACCACAGAGGAACGATCCCTGTCCTTGTGGGAGCGGTAAGAAATACAAAAAGTGCTGCTTACCAAACGAGAGACACCGACCCTCCGGCGATTCTGTATGGAGCCATGCTGGCAAAATCCACCGCATTCGGCATGCTGACGATTATCCTGTAGAAGCCTGCTATCTCAATGCTGATTGGAAAGAGCAGGGGTTGGCCCGCATTGTGCTTACCCGGAGTCAAGAGAGCGGGAAAGCCATGGTGGGAGTGTTCCTGGTGGATATTTTCTGCCTAGGAGTCAAAGACGCCTTTTGTAATGAGGGCCTTAGCATGCGGCAGATCGAGGATGAACTTCTCCCTGGATATTATCAGAATGAGCAGCCCGCGAGAGTCGGAATCAACTATGCGAAGGAGATTATCTACGGCGCAGTAGATTACGCCAAAGGTCTAGGATTCGAACCTCATCCTGATTTTGAGCTTTCCCGCCACGTGCTTGGAACTGAAGAGTTTAGCAGGACCCGCAGGCTTAAGTTTGGCGGCCCGGAGGGAAAACCGTTTTACATTGCCGGCCCCGATGATGATGTTGCAACGGTCCTTCGGAAGCTTCGCCAAAGGCTAGGGAAAGACGGCTTTAACTTTATTACGGTGGAAGATGATGGAGAGGCCGTAGAGGAAGACGAAGACTGGCACTCCGGTTTGATCAGTCGGGTATCGAGCTATGCAACGGAGCTGGACTCTGACCTCAGGAGATACAAGCACCTTAGACAAATGGGGATGCAGTTAATGAGCGCGATCGTAAAGTCGCTCCCCAGGGAATTGATCCTTCAGGCTGCAAGAGATTTGCGGCTGTTGGATAAAGAGGGGAGGATCGTCTGCGCTACAGAGGATGAATCATCTTTCATCATGGATCGCGCTATCCACGACATACCCTGGCCGGAACAGAGATACATAGAAATTTATTACCAAGACGAGGCCGCAAAGCTATCTTTGGATCAGCAGGCGTGTCTAAGGGCCCACATACAGCCGATTTTTTCCTTGTACGAAATTTTGAATGTATCCCGTGGTCGCGGCGTATGGCTAGTGAATCTATTTTGCCCAGAAAAGTTTTTTCTCATCGATACTGGATTAGGAATGACAGCTGAAAAAGGATGTCTTTTGGCCACTAGGGTCATCCGCATAGACGCAATCTGTTTCACTTCCGGGGTGAGTATGCCCTTTGGGCCCGAACATAAAAAGCGACTCACGAGCCACTTTGCTTCCCTGGAGCAGGACAAAGAAGGAGCCGGAAGCTGGGAGAGACTAATGCAGCGTCATGCTCCATATTTTTTTATTGAGTTTAAGAAGACCGGTGTTGACGTCCAGTTTACTTCAGTCACTTAAGCCGCACCGCCTTCAGAGTTCCTCAATCTTCACCACAGAAGACGCGCGGAGTCTGCAGAGGTTATCCATTTTCCGATACGCGCAGTCGAGCTGAAGTGACTTATAGATTACGGGCAGCGCCAAGTGGCGTTCAGAGGAAAGTTTGGCGAGATAAAACTCATGAGCCAGACATTCTTCGTAAGCCGGTTCGAGAAGTCCAGGTCCGAGCGCCTTATGAACCTCAATTGCCGTTCCGATAATCTCTTCCGTCAATCTGCGGATCACCATCTTCTCCGCGTCCTTAGCGCCTCAGGCTTAAAAGTTGTGGCTGATCCGTCCTTTGGCGGATCCGCGGTGCGCCACACGGCTTGGATTTCATTTCCTTCCCGCCTGCTTGACTGCCGCTTCGGCGTAAGAGAGGTCAAGCAACTCTTTGATGGGCTTCATCTCCTTATATTTCAGGTAACCCAGACGCAGGTTGAACTCCTGCTGCGACATCATTTCTTTCTCTTCAAGCTCCAGATTGGGGCTGAAGACCGGCGCGCGCGTTTTGAGCAAGACGGAAGCGGCAACGCCGGTGTGTTTACTGATGATCTCGGTGTGCACTGGCGCTCTCCACGCGTTCGGCTCGCTCAAATCCCGCACCGCGCGCAGGTACCCGCTCATGAACGCCTTGGCGGCACTGTCGTTTTTTTTTGCCCAGTCGCTATTCCAGAAGGCGACCGTTATCGGCACTGGCTTGGCTCCTGCTTTTGCTTTGAGCGGCCGTACGCCGATGCCCTTTTCCTCTGCTTGGGTCGCGAACGGCTCGGTTATGATTCCACAGAAGATGGCGCCGTTGTCGAGGGCAGGCAGCATTTCGGGAAACGGCAGTGTCTTAACGTCGACGTTGTCGATCCTGAGCCCGCCCGCTTTCAATACTTCGTCGAGCACCCATTCGGTCGCGACGCCTTTGGCATTCACAGCACAAGGTTTGCCGCGCAGGTCGGCTACGGACTTGAACCGGCCCGCGTCTATTTCTGCTTTCCGAATCACCAGGTAGTCCTCGTTAAA
>VBKY01000576.1:2525-5023 GCA_005879255.1 Deltaproteobacteria bacterium | reverse complement strand
CAGCTGCAGTAATCTGATGGTGAAACCGGCGCCCGAGCGCGCTGCCACGGACGATCAATGCTGTAGTTTCGACTTCAGTGGGCGGACCTGACAAACCAAGCGCCGCCCGCTTGATTCGGACAGTGATGTTACTTCGCAAATGACCCATAAGGTTGCCGACGCGGGGAGAACCGACTTGTGTTGATCCGATCCCAAGAGATTCCAGTGCGATTCGGGTTGCCTCGATCGTGCCATTGGCGATGACGACAGCGGTTTGAGGGGCGAGTTGCAGTAACTGGCGGACACCGTTCACGCTCATATCTATAGACGTAACGGCATTCCCCGTGAGATTCAGCCGGTGGACTTGCGTGCGCGCGACCAAAAAAATCCGGCGACTCAAATCGCCATACGCGGTATTTTGACTGACGTCGTTACGAAGCGCGTCCATAATAAAAGGCGCGCTGCTGAACTTGTCGAAGGCGAAAAGACCCGAGCGCGGAGGTGTACCTTGAACCGCGAGCGGAGCCTCATTGACCTCGGTAACACCATTCAGCGGAATTGCTGCCTGAATCCCACTCATCAATGCATTAAAAAGTGCCGACTTAGTGATGAAATCTGTCGTGGTTGCAGTACCAATCTCTTCCGCAGTGGACGGATATCCTGCGGGACTCTTAAGATAAGTCACCACATCATTCGGCCAATTGGTTAGGTCAGCATCCGTCAGAGCGGGTGACCAGCCTCCCCAGAACAGTGACCGACCGCCGATGCAATACGCCAAGCCTGGGAAGGCTTCATTGCTAATCCAAGGTATTCCCCAAATTACATTCTGGGCCCCACTCGTGTCGTCGCGCGTTCGGAGATAATTGGGGCCACCGATCTTCCCACCGAGTTGTTGGGGCAGGTTCTGAATATGTGACTGAAGCAAGAATGCGCCAGCATCTACTAATAAAATTCGCAACGCAGACGCGCTTCCGGATCTGTAAAGCTTCTCGGCACAGTACGCTCCGAACATTCCCGCGCCAATCACAACTGCATCGAACGGATAGGCACCGGCCGCCTGTGCCGCCACAATTTCTTGCCAATTGTTGCAAATATAGCGTCCGACCACGTCGTAAGTGAACGCCGTCTGCTGGACGTCATCGCGTGCCGGGCTGGGGCCTAGTACTAGTTCTTGAAGCGGCATGGCAAAAATTCCCCCTTTTGGTGGGAGTTCATCATGTCCGCGAAATAAAAACTCGCGGAGTCAATTCCAGCTCTAGTTGTTGGGAAAAGCGATGTTGCGGGAATGTTTAGCTGAATTTTTGTTTCGGTTGCACGCTACTCGCGTTTAGCTCTCATGTCAATGTCTTCCACATAGGCGAGCGAACTTTTTTCACGTAAAACGCCTTTTTTTCGTATTTCATGATTCGTTCAGACCGCGCAAACAAAAAAGAGGGATAAATTTTAGGCGCTTAGTTATGAGCCGCAGTTGACGTAGAAAAGCTGAAAGTCAGACCTGTCGTGAACATCCAGTCGGCGGCGGCGCTGCTAATGCCCCTTCTGATGCCTGCGTCGATGGAGAGGTTGGATAACGGCGACTTCCAGATAAAGCCAATGAGAGCAGAATTATCGGGACGGTTTCCTCGAACGCTCTCCCCGTTGATTTCCCCAACCAACCTCAGTTTTGGGGTGATGGGCAGCTCCGCGATCAGTCCCCAAACCACAAAGGGATTGTTGCGCGCCCTGTCGACGCCACCGCCGAAGTTCACATGGTACGTCAACGGCTCCAGCTTTCCACTCAATATCCCAATCCCTTCGAAACCAAATCTTTTTTCTTCTTTGTTAGTGGACGGTAGAAGCGGCCCGGCTTCGACTGCGAAGCTGACGCCGTCTTTCTCCTGGAAAACTCCCTCTTTAAGAACGGCTTTCAGCGATAGCGCAGGGTCCGCGAGCCGGACTGGACCGTGCGGAGGTTCTTCAACGGCAAATTCCCCAACGAGTTCAAGGTTTGGAACAAGTCCATAGTTTAGCACCGCCTTTGGAACGATGAACGTGTTTTTTCCTCTTTCTCTTTCCAAGTTAAAGTAGCCGAGCTCGATTTCCATCTCTTTAACATCGGCCACCGCCGCATCGGTCGATACGAAAGGCCGATATCCCCATGCCCGCGGCGCTGCGAAAAGCAGCAGCAAGACTATCAGCAGAGTCTCGAACGTAACTGAGATTAATGTCCTCTTCATGGCTGTGCTTCGTACACCCGCAACTCTGGTCTCTGGGTGCCGCGGTGTGGAACCGCGACATAGAGGCGACTCGCATAATGATGTGCGAGCGCCAGATGCCGTGGAAATTTTCATCATCGTGGAGTAGTGGTCAGCATTATTCCGCTACATGATACAGATGGGGCCTTTTCCTCCAGAAATGTAAATTCGCTGCCGTACACCGCCGTAAAAGACGTCGTCGACCAAGCTACTTTCCGAGCGCTTTATAGGGCGGAACGGCGATACTTCTAATATAAGCTACGAGGTCGTTGATTTGTTTTTCAC
>VBKY01000576.1:0-2489 GCA_005879255.1 Deltaproteobacteria bacterium | reverse complement strand
GATTATTTCAAACAAGAGCTTGTCCGAAACGTTATTCATGATTGCTCCATTGGTATGATCACCTGGTTTGACCGGGAGCGATTTGGATGCCGGCCCATCCCCTTTTCCGTTGTCACCGTGGCAGCTCGAGCAATAAGTCGCGTAAAGCTTTTTAGCTTCAGCCTGATCCTGATTTTGCGCCCAAACGGATCTGTTATCTTGAAAGACTAAGAGAAAAATACCGAATAGCCAAAAAATACTCTTCCCCATGATTTTCTCTCCTAAAGTTGATTTTTTCTACCAGATACGCCTACCATTCCAAATTGAAATACCCGAGCCCGATTTCCGAGTTTGTTAGGATCGGACACGGCGGCTTTTCTCGACACGAAGACCGATACACAACACAGAGGGAACGGAAAAAATAGCGGGAAACATGAGGCGTCCATAAGGAACCGGGCCTGCATCATGGCTGTGCTTCGTACACCCGCACCTCTGCTCTCTGGGTGCCGCGGTGTGGAACCGCGAGATAGAGTCGATTCAGCTCAGGCACGAATAATGATGTACGAGCGCCCGTCGCTGTCGGAATCTTCGTCATCGCCCGGTAATGGTCGGGATCATCTTGCTGAAAAATACTAAGGAAACCTTCGCCGCCGGAGATATAAACGCGCCGACGCGAGCTATCATAGAAAATATCATCGGCATCTCCGGCGCTGTCCAGGTCGGCCACCATCTTGCCTGACTCTGTATCGAAAACGATGATTTTCGCGGGTTTTCGAAAACCGACAAACAGCCGATGATGGGTTTCGTCAAGTGCCATTGGAAAATTGGCTGTAGCGTCCGCGGTTGGCCATGATGTAATCGTCGCCCGTTTCTCACGGTCCACAACCACTATCTTTTGGGAGGTAGGAATATTCACGAAGATGCGCGGTCCAGACTTCTCTAATTGGAAGGATTCAGGGTGGCCCTCGAATTTGATGCCGCCAACCTGATCACCAGTCGCTGCATCGATAATGCCGAGCCCGCCGCTCCCATACCCGACGTAAACATGCCGGTTGGCCGTATCATATCGGATGTTGTCGGCGTCGTCAGACAGTTTGATGCTCTTGATGAGCTTAAACGATGAGCCGTCGAATACGTCACAGGCGCCGCCTTTCGCATTGGCGACGAAGATCTTGTTGAATTCAGGAACGAACGCAACACCCTGCGGCTCGTGCAATCCGGTAATGGTCTCTATGTGCTTGCCGGCACGAAGGTCCACGATCTCCACGGTGTTGTTCCCCAACGCAGCAAGGAATAACCGTTGGCCTTTGAGATCCACCGCCATGTGGTCGATGCGTCCCTCGACGTTGCGTAATGGTATTGTTTGTATCAATCGTAGCGGCCCGGCTTCTTCGGCCTCAAGATTTCTGGTCATTGCCATTCCCATAAGGAAAATTATAAACGGACAAAAAATTGCAGAAACACGCTTCCATTTTTCGATAATTGGAGACTCGCAGATAATAAGAAATCTTCTCAGCATCTTAACCTCTTTTATTGACCTAAAGCGTTTTGGCGTGCGCCGAAAAACGCCTCTGTCGCGCGGCCTGCACCCGAGCCACTGACGCATCGACGACGTAAGGCACAGCAGATTCGGGATACGGCGCAACGCTGCTGACGTTGATTTCGCAAAGAACATAGGTGTCTTCGCTATTGTCTCTTTTCGGACCGAGCAGGAAATCGCAATCCCAGAGAATCGGAAGACTCTCGGTCTCAATTTCCAACAGTCGCTGCATCGCCGGCACCCACTCGTGCTCCAGCTTGCGTTTAAGGGTTTGAAATTCCGGCATGGACGGCGGATAGTACAAACGGGGCCCGGGTCGGGGCGCTTCCATTGAAGGTGCGCCCAAGGGCGCGGGAAACAGTGCATTGATAGCCTGATGTCCAAACCCGACTACCCTGTCATGCACGAGATAGCAGCGAATTATGCCTTCCGGGAGCCGCTCTTGATATTCTTGATCAATCATCCGGCCGTTGGCGGAAAAGTAAGGCTCACACCGGCGATAGAATTCGCTCAGCGTGATTTGCTCTTCGCTGCAACCACGCTTAGCGTGGCGGACACAAATGATGGTTTCAGGCTGCGGCAACACAGCGAGGCTGCAGCCTTCGCTATTTGCAAAGGCGTCTACCGGCAGCTGGACTTTCCATACCCCGTTTCCACCATTGCCGCGATGTTGCTTGAGTACCCGGGCCTTGGCTGTTGCTAGTCGCAAAGGCAGCTCCTGAATCATCTGATCCATAATGCTGTATAAATGTGTATCGGAGCCCCACTCAAGATTGCGCGTGCGATACAGAACTTCTTTTGTCCCCAACTTCAGGATGACGTCGGGGTGCGTGCTGACAAAAACGCCAGCGCCTGCGATATCACGAAGCATAGAATCGAGGACGGATCTGTCCCGCCCACCTTCAATGGGATTGACCCATACCAGAACGCCGTCAACCCCATGAGCTGTTCTCGAACGTCCTCGCAAAAA
>VBKY01000281.1 GCA_005879255.1 Deltaproteobacteria bacterium | reverse complement strand
AGGTAGTTCGATTTCTAAATGCCTGCGAAAAGAGCGGTATCGAACTGATCCATTGCTCGCCTTACATACGTGAGTGGATGGGCTGTGAGCAAGACAGAAGGGATAAAGCGCGGAAGTTCCGATTACAAAAATCAACGTATGCACACAAAGCAAGAAAGGAAAAAGGAAACTACAATGAATCCAGTTAAGAGCTTAGTCTCAGCGGCGTTGGTTGTCGGCTTACTTGCGTCAACAGGCGCATGGGCCCAGAACCGAGGTCACAACCCCAGGAGTTTGCGAAACGAGATCCAGCGCGACCGCCAAGAGCTGCGCAACAGTCGGCAAGAGTTTCGGAGTGACCGTAGAGACTTAAGAGAAGATCGACGGGAGCTCAGACAGGACTTCCGATCTGGAGCAAGCCCGGAGGAAATCGCCCGCGACAAAGCGGACGTAAGCCGGTCTCTGCAAGAATTCAGGGATAGCCGGGGGGAACTCAGGGAAGACCGGCGCGAGCTCAACCGCGATTTGCGCGAATATGACAGGCGGTATGGTGACCATTATGGGGACTACTACTATGGGGACTACTACTATGGGGACTACTACTATGGGGACTACTACCGTTGCAGAGAGAATTACCACGATTGGAGATGCCAGTCGCGCTAAGCCACGTAGACTCGGAGTTCTGTTGTTGTGTCCGGTCGTCGAGGTCGATGAGAATGGGCGGAAGATTGCGCTGCATAGACAGGTAGTCTGGAACTGAAGAAATCTAACGGGAGACAGGTCGTGAAATTCAAGAATATAATCTCTGTCATCATCTTAAGCCTTTTGGTTAGTCTATTTTCCGCTCCTTTGCGCGCGGAGCCTAGAAAAACCAGCTACCAGCCGCTGGATCAGAATGCTTTTCTTCCCGTTTGGGCATTGGAACAGCATGAGCTTACTCGAAAGGCGGTCTCTTCGTTGGTTGTTGGAGACAAGACCGTAGGCGTCGTGGCTGTTTATGACGACTCGAGCACTGAAAGACCTGCCGATTATCTGGAACTTTACGACAATACAGGCCACCTCTTGGCCGTTAGCTGGTTCGATCGGTTTGGCATCGAAAGGGTAGCTGTAGATCGCGGGCTTGTGGAAGACAAAGATGAACTCGAGGGGGTCTTCGTCGTTTTTTTAGAGGGTGAGTCGTTATGACATCGGGTTCCTATTATGAATTGAGCATAAAAAAATCGACCCAACGAAGCGGATCGCTTAGAGAGAAGGACATGTGCAAGCCGCGCACCGCTTGAATGACTCGAAGATGAAATGCTCCCGATGCTTGAGTGGCGAAGAGGCCACATACCGCGTTTATACCGATGCCCTGGATATGGCCGTATGCGCGGCGTGCGCCGATGAAGCCTGGAAACTGGGAATCGGTGTTGAGCCTCTTAGTCAAGAGTGAAACCGTGTTGAAAATCACAACTCAAACCGACGTGACAAGGACAACTTTCGAGCTTGAGGGGAAGCTGGCCGGGCCGTGGGTTGAACTATTGAAAGAGTGTTGGCGAAAGACGGCCGGCGGCAATGGGCCGGTTAGGGTGCTCCTCTGCGATGTGACGTTTGTGGACGAACAAGGAAAAAGTCTGTTGGCCGATATGTACCGTCACGGCGCCGAGCTGGAAGCGGACGGATGCATGACCAAAGCGATCGTGGAACAGATCATGCGCGGAGAACGACGATGAGTGAAACTGTCAGAGAAGTGAACGAGCGCGATTTCGATCAAGTTGTGTTGAAGTCGAGGACGCTGGCGCTGGTGGACTTCTGGGCGGAATGGTGCGAACCGTGCCGCACGCTCGCGCCAATCGTTGAGCTCGCCGCCGAGCAATATGCGGGCGCTGCGCGCGTCCTCAAGGTGAATGTGGATCACAACCCAGCCGTCATGGAGCGTTACGGCATTCAAGCAATACCGACCTTAATTCTGTTTCAAGATGGAGTAGAGAAGGAACGCGTCGATTTCCAAACCCACGATAAGGTCGGCTTCTTCACCTCGACGCGGGAGCTGTTGGGCCGCCTGCGGGCGCTCGCTCGCCGTTCCAATAGCAGACATGGATAGCAAGACGTTTGGGTCTAGGGTTCTATCTTGCATTCAGGGGTCAGCATCGGCAGGTTAGGGTCAGCATCAGAATTCGGCCTGAAAAGGGGAATCCCAAGACCAGGGTCGCTTCGAGATCGTCGATTAAAACGCAAATACGGAGGCCGAAAATCTCAGCCGAAGAAAAAAAATAACAAAATCTACAAAACAGAGCACCATACACGACGCTCATCCGCTTGAAAATTCCAGCGGGATGATCAGGCATGAGTCTGGGCAAATCCCGGGGTCGGGCTTTCTGCTCTAGCGTATCTGGGGTCGCACAAGCCCGCGGCCAGTAGGACAAATTATTGCTTTGTTAAAGTTTCGCGGGCTTGGACTTTGCGAATCGGATCTCCCGTTTATTTTTTATTTCTTCCAACGATTTCCGCCGCCGCCTGCGTTTTTGTGCGGAAACGATAAATTGCCGGTACTCGCCAGACCGTGAGGAGCGACGCGCACAAGACGAGCGACCCACCCCAAAAGGTAGTTTCCCTAGCTCCTATCAGGGGAACGATTAAGCCCGTTTCCACCTGACCGAGTGGAGATAGTCCGCGGCTGCTCAGACCGAAGACGCCCATCACCCTGCCCTGAAGATAGTCCGGAGTGTTTGTTTGTAAGATCGTGCTGCGGACAGCGCCCCAGATGGTATCGGCGGCACCGGTAACAAAAAGCAGGACTAACGAAAGAAAAAAGTACGGCGAGAGCCCAAAAAGAGCGAAGCTCAGCCCGTACACAATCGCTGAGTAGACAAGGACCTTGCCCTGGGAGCGCGCGTTGCCGATCGACACCAGGAATGCCGATCCCAAAATGGCCCCGAGCCCGCGGGCGGCTTGAAGAAATCCTAGTCCGGATGCACCCACCTGAAGTACATCACGGGAAAAGATAGTGAGCATGGCCGGATCAAGACCGAATACGGACGAAAAAGCCTCCATCAACATAATCGCGAGGATAATTTTTTGCCTGCGGACATAGGAGAGACCCTGTTGAAGGTCTCTCACGAAGCCGCCGGCACTGACGGTCCCAGACGAAAAACTTTTCATAAAGAAAAGCGCTACGACGACGGCAAGAAAGCTCAAAGCATTGGCGTAAAATGCGCCGTCGGTTCCCACCGTGCTGATGGCAATACCGGCGAGAGATGGCCCCACCAAAATCGTGCTTTTCCACAACAGCGAATTGAGCGCGATCGCGTTAGCCAGGGCCGACCGAGGAACCAGGGAAGGAACAAGCGCTTGTCGAGTGGGGTTATCCACGCTTTGGACGATTGCCGCCAGCAATGTCAGCGCATACACATGCCAAACCTTGACGTACGCTGTCTGAGCCAAGAATCCGAGAAGAAATGCCAGGATCATAAGAATGGTCTGCGTAACGAACAGAACCCGCCTGCGGTCAAAGCGGTCCGCTATCGTTCCACCGAACAGGCCCAAGACAATCATAGGCACGGCCCGGAAAGCTCCGTTGAGACCCAGCTGAAACGCGGATCTTGTCATATCGTACAAGAGCCAGCTCACCGCCATCTGCTGCATGGAATTGCCGACCTGTGAAATAAAATAGCCGAGCCAAAACAAGCGGAAATCACGAAACCGAAATACTTCAAATGGCCCCTCGGCTTGAGACGCGCGAGGTGATTTAGGAACGTCTTCCATTATTGTTTCTGTTTCACAGCACGACTTTGCTTCGGGACAGGAATCGAGCGAGTTTGGGTCATCGAGCCCCGCCTCCGCCATGGTTCGCGAGACGTTGTTTCAAAGTTTCAGAACTACAACTGGCGAATTGCGCAATCTATCAACAAGTTTTTATAGGCGGTCTTATGTCTTTGACGGCAAGGTGAACGTTTCATACGCAGCAGCTTAGTTTCCGGGATGGAAGCGGTGTCGCGAAAAAAATGAAGCCGAGTGGTTACCGCGCAGCATAAAAGCATCAGACGGAAAGGCGAGATAAGGAAATTCAAAAAAGCTGAAGATGATTTAAGCCTAAGGTCGACTATAGAACCTAAGGTACTGATTAGCAATTACACGGCCAATTCGCTGTCGAGTGCAGGCGCGCCAACTAGCGTGGTACGGTAAGGACGAGAGTGAAAGGTGTCGCCAATAAAGCTGGGGACGCAAAACGAGATACGCTGCCCAACAATGCGCTCAATGAATGTCACGGCACCAACGTGAGAATCCTGCGAACCAAACCACACAACATCCGGAAAACGGCCTCAACCATTTCAATATCAAGTGATAGAAGATCATGAAATTCCTGACCATTAAGCTTGAGGGCGCGGACCTGATCGACCGCTTTTGCGGTTACAGCGCGAGGATGAAAATCAAGGACCTCCAGAGTCCCAAAAGCTTCTTTTTCCTTCATCTCACGAAGAGGATTGCCATTTTTCTCAATAAACACCTGACCGCTTAAGAGCAGATAGAACGCGTCTCCAGGCTGTCCCTCTTCAAAGATAATTTCTCCCGGTTTGAAATGAACCTCTTCCGTCAATCCTGCGATGCGACCGAGCTGCTCTATGGTGGCATGCTCAAAGATATCTACGGATTTGAGAAAGATGACCTTTTCGATTGTCGTTAGGTTGTTTTCTGTGGGCAAGCTAGATCCTTGACATCACAAGCTCGGCGGTTTCCTTGAGCACAGGCTCTGTGGAATTGAGATACTGCTGGAGCTCCTCCCGGAAATCTCGAAGTCCTCTCAAGCCGATCTCCCAGAGAGTGGCCGCTTTCAGCCAGACGTCTTCCTGTTTCAATAGCTCCTGCAAGGCCGTCTCTCTATCAAAACTCCTTAGTCCCAACAGTGCAAGAAACTTTTCAAAGCGCTCGGTGGCGGGGGCATCGTCAAACAGAGGGAAGACGTGACGCTTTACGTCTCCTGTGAGCAGATTGTCGAGAAACTCGATCGCTTGGGCCTGTTTTGCCGGGCTGCCGCTGTACAGTGCGGTAGTGGCGTTTCCAATGTCCTCGGGAGGATAGATCAGGGAAAGCAGTCGCAGCACTCTTTCTTTTTCTCTCTCCATGTTTTCGAGCAGCGTTTGACCGAGTAGCCCACCGTCGTTCACCGGGCGATCATTCCCATCACCAAAAAGTCCAAAAAAAATCAAGAATCGTCGGTAATAGCGTCTAGCTTCCGAGACAATAGCCGTCTCTATGACAGGTCGGTCTATGCTCAAATTCGGCAAGCGTCGGGCCATCTCTTCGAGACCGAGGATTATTTTGTAGCGGAGAGAACCGTCTTCTTGGTTGAGTCCGCTGAGTAGCGCACCCATCGCGGCAGGAGACGCGATTTTGCTCAACGTCCGGGGAATACTGAGTCGGATATCACGCGAGACGTTGGAATCCAGGAGCGCCTCCCTCAAAGTTTCGACCGCACCCTCACCATACTCGATCAAGGCCTGGCGCGCCCAACTCTTTGTCTTAGGAGAGCAGAGTCGCATGATAACATCTCTCAGAAGCGTCGGCTCCTTTCTCTTGCCGGCAGCAGCTAACGCCTCCCGGATCACCGGGATGGAGGGGTCTTCCCGGATCAATTTGCTTAGGTACCCAGGAAATTCAGGGTCGTCAAACTCGCCCATGAGGCGAGCAGCTTCCAGCCGACCGGCGGCTCCATCGGTTCCTGGGTTTGCTATCAGTTTGCGGAAGGTAGCCATGGCGACTTCACGGATTTCCGCGTCTCCATGGTGCAGCAGACACTCGATCGCCGATCTCTGGACTCGTGGATCAGGGCTTTCCAGGTAAGGCTGCATAACGGGAATCGCATCTTCCTTGCGGATGGCGCAGACCACGTTGATCGCTTCCGCCTGGACTTCGCCATTTTCGTCCTTGAGCAATCGCACTATTTCCTTCAATTTTTCGGGGTCCGTGCTCGCGGCAAAAAGTTTCAATGATCGACTCCGGACTAGAGGCGAAGGGTGCTGCAAGAGGCTGAGAGGAAGACGCGGAGCGATGACTTCGGGATCGAAGTTTTCTGCCAGGTCAAGCGCGAATAACAAAGCCTGCTCGTTCTCTTTCTGCAAGTTTTGCAGCACCGCTTCGATGGTTTGCTTGTCGGCATAGTCAATATCTCCTGCCTCCCACGTAATAGTCTGTGCTTCCAGTCCGGTCCGCAATGCCTCAACGTAACCGCCGCGCAGAGCAAAAACGAACATCGCCAAGATAATGATGAGCCCAAGGGAAAAATAGGCGAGGCTAGCTGGGTTTGACTGCATTATAAACAGAGCATAAAAGAGCACGATCAGCCCCGCGGCGCCGTCTCCCAACCGTTGCAACACAACGTCAAGAAACGTCTTGACCTGTTTTTTTACAGTCGCAGAGAGAGGCAGATAGAGTATCTCCATGCCACTCTGGTTCACACTTGTGCGCAAAGCCGCATCTGTTAGTCGCGTCGCTGTCGTGGAGAAAAGTCCCGGCCAGACTAAAATACCGAGAGATCCTGCGAACAGACCCACGGGGAGGAGTAAGAGACTCGGAATTAACCCGAAGGCGGTTAAAAGCCTTCGAGTTAACAGAACCTGGCTAAAGAAAGTAATAATGGCAACCCAGGCATAATAGGAACCGAAGAAGGCTGTCAGGCCATCTTGAGAGGCATAGGCCAACTTTGCCGCAGCCTTGAACTGGAAGTCGATTAGAGTTGAGACTGCCACCGAGACAAAAATAGCGCCGGCAATCAACTGAAGATATCGGGACGCTAGGATCGGGCCAAGCGCACTAGCATGTTCGGTAGCCTTCGTTTCTCTTGACGTTGGGACTTCGTTCAACGCTGGGGTTTGGAGCTCCCTCAGCTCCTTGCCCGCCAACCAAACCACTCCAAAAGCACCGGCAAACAGTGCTCCGATCAGCCAAAAGAGTTCGTCGGTTTCCATAAACAGGTTAACCGCCCATCCACTCCCAAAGCCGCCCAGGATGGCTCCGAGTGAGCCGCCTGCGCTGAAAATGCCGAACAAACGTTTCGCCTCGCGCGAAGTGAAGATCAAGCCGGCAAACATCCAAAATTGGGCTACGGCAAGAACACCGACGATTGCGGACCAGATGTAAAAGGCGTATATCGCCCAGGCAAAATTGAAGAACACTATAAGAAACCAGAACATGATCACATTGGAGATGATAAAAGCATTCGAGCCTAGAATGAGCCGGTAGAGTGGAAGCCTTACCGTATAACGCGTGTAAACAGCGATGATGACGCCTGCAAGAAGCGCGGCCAAAAGGTAAACGTATGCCAGGTCACTGATGGGAAAGCGGCTGAGAAAGAGAGCGTCCCTTACAACTTTGATGACGTTATTGGCGGCAAGCAGAAAAAAAAGAAGGGAGACCATAATGCCGACACGCCGCCTCTCGCCGGGTCGGATGTCAAAAAAGCGCGACAAAGTATTTGTCAGAGAAACGTGATTCACAAATTAACTGTATTGCTATTTTTTAGAGACGTTAACGCCACCCTGCTTCCTTGATGCCCGCTAGTCCATAAATCAGTTTAGATTTTCCACATTAGGCCTATTTCTACGTGCGCATCTTTTCTCCGCATCCGCAGGAGCACGGTGACGCTCCAAGTACCCAATCCCGAAACTAGCGAGCTGTAACAAATAGTTCGAGCGCCTCACCACGAACGCCTTCTGCCTTGACCGATCACCCTGAGCTCGTCGAAGGGTTCTTCGAACTTGGGCGCGAATCACCTGTTACAGTCCACTAGTAGCTCGCAGTAGTGATTTATGGGGTTAACGTGATCGGGCTCGTGATGGAGCTGCACCGGTGGTACGCGACCCACCGACGCCGCCTAGTGGATCACATTGATCCGCATCTCATTAGACTTGCGAGCTATCGCATCTTAGTGGGGCCAGCCGCTAATCTTATCGCTACTGTGCTCTCTTTCAAGCACAGCACTTAGTATTGCTGTCTTCTGGTGCCGTTATTCTACATTCTGCCCGGCCAAATAGATGTCCATCGGCTCCGCGAAGCGATCCAAAGAGCGGCTCTACAATCTTCAGATGATCGCCTAAGCTGGGTGTTTAAGACGAGGCATTCTCTGCGGCCGCTTTCTCACGATCGCGCCGGGCCTCATATGCCTTCAGATGCCTATAGGCCAACTGCAGCAGCGAGCGATCAGCGTTTAGCACTTGGCTGCCACGGCGAAGGAGGTCGCCGAGTATGTGATCCGCTTCGATCCGGGCGCCGAGCTCCATATCACGCAGCATGGATGCAGTGAGACGGGAGCCTGGTTCCGTCACCGCGCTGCGCGTTCGTTCAAGAAATTCAGGTCGCGGTGTAAAACCTTTCCTGGCAGCAATAGACCGGCACTCCTCCAGAAGCTCGAGTGCCAGATGCGCTGCGCCAGCCGCTGCGATGTCTCCGATTGCGCTACGCATGAGGCAGGTGATCCCCGCCAGCGTCGCAAGGAATACCCATTTTTCCCACATCTCGAGGAGGATGACGGAACTCGCGCGTGATGCGAAATTCGCCTGGCTCATTTCCTGCAGGATAGCGTCAATGCGCGGCGAGCGGTTTCCATCGCGCTCGCCGAAGGTCAATAGATGCGAATCGTTGAGATGCACAATGCGGCCGCTGTCATCGAGCGTCGCCGCGATCAGACATTGGCCACCCAGGACGTGTGCCGCGCCAAACCGCTCGTCGAGGACGTCAAGGTGCCGCATGCCATTCAAGAGGGGCAGGATCGCCGTTTCCGGTCCAACCGCTGCGGCAAAAGAATCGATGGCGGCATCGAGGTCGTAGGCTTTGCAGCTTAACAGAACCAGGTCGAAGTGGCGGTCTATTTTATGAGCCTGAACGGTCGGCGGCACTCTAAGTATCACATCGCCAAAACGGCTCTTGACCACAAGACCCGTTTCAGCGAGTTGAGCAGCCCGTTTCGGCCGGACGAGAAAGGTGACGTCGCGACCAACTTCGATCAACCGGCCGCCAAAATATCCGCCGATCGCGCCAGCGCCGACGACCAGAATCCTCATGACCGTCTCCCTTCTTGGTGTTCGTCTCCCACCTCATTGCAGTTATGGTCATCGTAATGGCTAACCGCGTGCATTTCTGGATCGCTCCCGACCAAACCACGCTCCTGATATGATCGCCGCCGTAAGCACGACACCGTAGACGATCAAGCCGAAGGCGAGCGCCGCAAACAGCCAGTTGAGCGAACCGGTTAGGCGAAGCGCAATCCAGCCACCGCCGATCGCAACCAAGACGCGCAGGAATCCACTCAACAGGGGCCAGAAAAGTCGCGCGGCGCCTTGGGATGCGAAATAGAGCGCCATGCCCAAGCCAAAGAATCCATACGTCGGTCCGACGATCCGCAGATAAGCGCTGCCCGTCTCGATCACGCCCGGATCGGGACTGAATAGCGCGAGCCACGCCTGCGGCCAGAGCGCCGCGATCAGCCCGAGCGCCTCGCTGATCGCAAAGGCGATGGCACCGCCGATGAGCGCGATGCGCAGCGCTCTTGGTTTTTGCCCGGCGCCGATGTTGGTCCCCACAAGCGCCACCAACGGCGCACCCAAGCCGAAGATCACCGGTATCAGCAGATATTCCAAGCGCACGCCGGTGCCGTAGCCGGCGACAGCGTTAGTTCCGGAGGCGCTGGCGGCCAACGCGGTGGCGAGCGCGATCGTCACATTGGTTTGCAGTGAGGTAATTGCGGCGACGGCGCCCACGGCTAAAATATCGCGAAACAGCGGCCAACGCAGACGCGTCAGCCGAAAGCGCGCGAGGTTGCGTCCTGAAAGGATGTACCAGAGAAGAACCGCGGTTCCCGCCGCATAGAAGACGACAAGGGCCAATCCCGCTCCGGCCACCCCGAGCTCCGGGAAAGGACCAACGCCGAAGATTAGACAAGGCGAGAGCGGTACCAGAACAATCACGCCCGCAGAGATCACCATGGCCGGCACCAGCATGTTGCCGGTGCCACGGATCACGCTCGCCAGCGCGTTCATGAGCCAGAGTAAAACATTGCCTGCGAACACGACGTTGGAGTAGCTGAGCGCCGTCTGTAGTTCGCCGTCTGCTCCACCCAAAGCGCGGTAGATCGACGGTCCGAATACCAGCATGACGATCGAGAAGAAAGCGCCCAGCGCAACATTGACGACGATCGCATGCATTACCAGCGCGTCGGCTTGATCGCGGCGCCCGGACCCCAATGCCCGCGCGACTGCGGAGGAGATGCCGCCGCCCATGGCTCCGGCGGAAACCATCTGCATCAACATGACCACGGGAAATACCAGCGCCATGCCGGCCAACGCGTCGGTACCGAGGTGTGAGACCCACCAGGTTTCGATCAGCCCGGTAGACGCCTGGGCCAGCATGACCAGGATATTGGGCCAAGCGAGACGCAGTAGCGTAGGAACGATGGCTCCGCGCAGCAGCTCGCGCGTGCGTGAGTCGACTTCAGCCGCTCGCGGCGCAGCATCAGCTTCGGCGATGGGAGCGGCGCTTACGGCCTTGCGTCCCGCTACGGTAATCATCACGCTGTGCGCTT
>VBKY01000280.1 GCA_005879255.1 Deltaproteobacteria bacterium | reverse complement strand
TTGAACTCTTGTTTTTGACTCGGCATTTTCTCGCCAAACTTTCTTCCGGCATCGCTTGGCTGCCAATTGTCCCGCTCCAACTTGATCGTCGCTGACCGCAAATACTGCGGTACTCGCTAGCGGCGGATCTGCCATTGTCAGTGTTAGCGTTAACGAAAGAGATCAATGACGCATCGTCTGCGTCGTCATTAAATCGTTGCGCACCGAGCTCGGTAGTTTGGCCCGGTCCTTGCTCGCTTCCTTTCTTTTAGATGAAGGCGACCGGTGCGATTGTCGCGCCAGTGTCTGCAATCCGGTAGCACTATGGGCGCCAAAGCCAAACGAAAAAACACAACAAAGAAAAACCCAGAAAAGGCGAAAGAACAAATACATCCCGCCGTCCTAGACCAATGAACCCTTCGAACAGGAGGCCGATCGCCCGATTGGCCAACACGGCGCAGCGGGCCGCCCGCCGCTGATGAAGAAGTAATTGTCATCGGGTTGTCTGATGGAACTGCAGCGTAGATCGCCTTGCTCCGCCGCTGAATGATGACGGGTCAGATGAGAGACGGGGCTATTTTACGCGCGATGACGTCCGGCCCGGTTACGCGCGCGGTCTCGAGGCATTTCTGCTTCGTTGTGATTCTCTGCAATGTTTTTCTAACCGCGCACACGTTTGCCGGAGAGGCGCCGCTGAAGCAAATCAAGCTGCCTGCGGGATTCGAAATCGCCATCTTCGCTGACAATATCCGTGATGCCCGCTCCATGGTCTTGGGTCCGAAAGGGACTGTCTTCGTCGGCACCCGCGGGGCGGGGAAAGTCTATGCGCTTGCGGCTCAAGCAGAAGAAAACGCGAGACGAGTCATTACTGTCGCCGAGGGACTGAAGTCTCCCAATGGTGTGGCGTTTCACAACGGCGCGCTTTATGTCGCCGAGATTAGCCGAGTGCTTCGCTATGACGATATCGAAGCGCGGCTGAATAGCCCGCCCAAGCCGGTCATCGTCAGCGATAGCTTTCCGATAGAACGGACGCACGGTTGGAAATTTATCGCTTTCGGGCCCGACGGCTTGCTTTATGTCCCAGTGGGCGCGCCGTGCAACATCTGCGAACCCGACCCGAACCGCTATGCGATGATTTCGCGCATGAAACCGGACGGCGCCGGCCTTGAAATATTTGCCCGTGGCGTGCGCAACACGGTTGGCTTTGACTGGCATCCGGTCACCAAAGAGTTTTGGTTTACTGACAACGGGCGTGATCGCATGGGCGACAACACTCCGCCCGATGAGCTGAACCACGCGCCCAAACCGGGCCTGGATTTCGGCTATCCCTATTGTCACGCTGGCGACATTGCCGACGATCAGTTCGGCGGCAAGCGCGCGTGCAGCGACTTTGCGCCTCCCGCACAAAAGCTCGGTCCCCATGTCGCCGCACTGGGCATGCGCTTTTATACCGGGTCAATGTTTCCGTCTCACTATCGAAATCAAATTTTCATCGCCGAGCACGGCTCATGGAACCGTAGCACGCCGATCGGCTATCGGATCACCGTCGTGCAATTGAAGAACAATCAGCCGGAGTCCTATGAAATTTTCGCCGAAGGATGGTTGCAGGGAAGTCAGGCATGGGGCCGGCCGGTCGACGTGCTTGTCATGCCTGACGGCGCGCTGCTTATTTCGGACGACTACGCGGGGAAAATTTACCGCGTCAGCTACGGGAAATAGGCAACAACTAACACGGGGCAAGTTGGTCAAAAATTATTTTGCCAGTCGATA
The DNA here is from genome assembly GCA_005879255.1 of Deltaproteobacteria bacterium. The sequence goes on along the minus strand of VBKY01000280.1, from coordinate 9,560 downwards.
AGGAGGAAAGAATATGACGAATCGGGTTTACGTTGGCGGCTTGTCCTATGCAACCACCAACAAACAACTGGAGGTGCTCTTCTCTCAATACGGCACCGTGGATTCGGCCAGGATAATCATCGACAAATTCAGCGGCCGCTCCAAGGGTTTCGGTTTTGTCGAAATGAGCTCCGGCGCGGCGGCGCAGAGCGCAATCCGCGCTTTGAACGGAACCCAATTCGATGGACGAAGCCTCACCGTGAACGAGGCGCGCCCACAAGAGCGGCGGCCCGGACCAGGCAACGATCGACGAGGTGGTGGTGGTGACAGACGCGACGGCGGCTGGCGCGGTGAGGGTAGACGCTGGTGAGCGCGGCTGAACGAGAAGCGAAACTCCTCGCGCTTGAACAGTAGCGGCCGCGCCAACTTGAGCAGCAAATTCCGGTCGGCAGCCGCTCGAAAACAGAGCGGATCAAAGCGCTCGGCTCCGGGACTGTGCCGCAATCACAGAAATCCCGAGATGTCATTCTGAACGCCTGTGAAGAATCTCGGCGATGAAGGGGCGAGATCCTTCGGCTTCACCTCAGGATGACAGTGCGACATAGCCTGTCAGGCGCGAGACGAAACAGCTTTGAGTTAACATAAGCGTAGGGGCACGGCATGCCGTGCCCCTACGCATGCGGGATGCTAATTGCGATTTCTGGCTGCGACGTAGCCGGAGGCGCTCGCCTCGGTTCCAGCAACGTCGGACCGGAATTGACCGTTCGTTTCAGGCTCCAACGCATGCTGTAGCGCTTCGTCAACAGTAGTCAGGAACTCGAAGCGAATTCCCTCCAGGGCGGAGGGCGGAATCTCTTCCAAATCGCGCTGGTTCATGGCCGGGAGCAGCACGCAGGTAATGCCGGCGCGTTTGGCCGCCAGCACCTTTTCCTTGATGCCGCCCACCGGCAGCACCAGACCGCGCAAGCTGATCTCGCCGGTCATGGCCAAGTCTTTTCGCACGCGCTGGCCGAGAAGCAGCGACACGAGCGCAACGAATAGAGTGACGCCGGCACTGGGGCCGTCCTTGGGAATCGCGCCCGCAGGAATATGAACGTGGATATCCTGCTTGCGAAATTGCTCTGGGGCAATGCCCAGTGACTCCGCGCGCGACTTTACCAGGCTCATCGCGGCTTGAGCGCTTTCCTTCATGACATCACCAAGCTGACCGGTTAGCTGGAGTTTGCCATCACCGGCCATTTTAGTCGCTTCGATGAATAGGATGTCTCCGCCGAAAGGCGTCCACGCCAAGCCCGTAGCCACGCCGGGCATGCTGGTGCGCAGGGCAATCTCGTTGAAAAATTTCACCGGGCCAAGATAGGCGCGCACCGAATCACGCTCGATGAAGATCACTTCCTTGTGACCTTCTGCTACCCGAGTCGCAACGCCGCGACAGATGGTGCCGATTTCACGTTCGAGCTGGCGCACCCCGGCTTCCCGAGTGTAACCCTGAATGATTTCGCGGATCGCATCGGAGCTAAAGGAGATTTGCCCATCGGTGAGACCGTTTTCGGAAATTTGCCGGGGAATCAGGTACTGGGTCGCGATCGCTACTTTGTCTTCTTCTATGTAGCCGGGCAACTGCAGGATTTCCATGCGGTCGCGAAGCGGCGCCGGGATCGTATCGAGCACGTTGGCGGTAGCGATAAACATCACGCGGCTTAGATCAAAATCGACGCCGAGATAATGATCCTGGAACGATGTGTTTTGGGCGGGATCTAAGACCTCCAGCAGGGCGGCCGACGGATCGCCATGAAAGCTAGCGCCGAGCTTGTCGATTTCATCGAGCATGAACACGGGATTATTGGTGCCGGCTTTGCGGATACCCTGAATGATGTTTCCCGGTAGCGCGCCAATGTAGGTGCGGCGATGACCGCGAATGTCCGCTTCGTCGTGCACGCCGCCGAGACTCTGGCGGACAAACTTGCGGTTCATCGCGCGCGCGATGCTTTGGCCCAATGACGTTTTTCCTACGCCCGGCGGGCCGACGAAACACAAGATCGGACTTTTGCCCTCCGGCTTGAGCTTGCGAACGGCGAGAAACTCAACGATGCGCTTTTTGACTTTTTCGAGATCATAGTGATCGGCATCGAGGATCGCCCGCGCTCTCGGCAGATCGATCTGTTCTTCACTGCTGACGCTCCACGGCAGCTCGACCATCCAATCGAGATAAGTTCGGATCATCGATCTTTCCGCGGCCATCTCCGGCATGCGCTCGAAGCGGCTGAGCTCGCGAAGCACTTCCGTTTCCACGGCTGCCGGCATTTTGGCATCGGCAATTTTTTTTCGGAGCTCTTCGACTTCGATGTTTTCCCCGGTTTCTTCGCCGAGCTCTTTTTGAATCGCCTTCAGTTGTTCCCGCAAGAAGTATTGGCGTTGCGCCTGATCGAGCGATTGTTTGGTCTGGTCGCCGATTTTCTTGCTCAACTCCAGCAAGGAAATTTGCCGGGCCAACTTTTCTGAAACCAGTTGGGCGCGTTGCTGCGGATCGAGCGTCGCCAAAATTTCTTGCCTTTCTTCGAGCGGCAGATCCAACGTGCTGGCGATGATATCAATCAACGCCAGTGGATCGTCGATTCTTTCGATGGTTGATTTAAGCTCGATCATCGGCTCGGGCAAAAGCGCCAAGGCTTTGGCTGCTTCCTGGCGCAAGTTGATGATGCGCGCCTGAAACTCTTTGGATTGAGGGGTGTTTTCTTCGACCAAAGTGACCCGGGCAATCAGGTACGGATCGGTGTCGATAAATTCGGCGATTTCAAAGCGCTGGCGGCCCTGAATAATGATCTGACGCTGGCCATCGGGAAGACTGTACATACGGAGAATGTCGGCGGCCGTGCCGACCGGAAATAAATCTTCCGGGCGGGGCGCTTCGATACTCGGATCGCGTTGCGCGACGAAGCCGATGCGCGACTGTTGGCGCACCGCTTCTTCAACGACCTGCAAGCTCGAGGGGCGGCCCACCACCAGCGGCATGACGGTCGAAGGAAAGAGCACGGCTTGCCGCAATGGCAAAAGCATCAAAGCGCCAGGGGGCACTGTGACACGGCGATTGACTTTCGGGTCTTCTTTTTGTTCGGAACTCATAATTGCTTCCTGAGCTCAATGACGAGGAGGCCGTCTTGGAGCGAGGTTTTGCCGATCGATAATGGATATCTGCCTTCGAGGACAAGATGCCGCTCAAAGCGTCCAAGCGGTATTTCCCATGTACTAAGTTCACCTTCGGTGCAGCAGGCGGGCAATGGCCGCTCACCCGCGATCGTAAGCTCGCCTCCATCCAAGCGAACTTCGACGCGGTCCGGTTTTACTCCCGGTATCGCCACGATAACCCAAAGAGTTTCATCGGTCTCAACCACATTGATGGGCGGCTCCCAGCACGTACTCCGACCTTGAACAGTGCGATAATGGGAGCGCACGGCGATCTGGAGAAAATTCCGCTGAATGCGTTCAGCCTGTTGGAGCAGCGCGTTTGCGCGCTGCCAAATCAATATATCCCAGTCTTGGGACGCCATGTCGCTCCTATTTTTTTGTCGAACGAAATTAAGTCACTAGCTAGAAAGGTACGAATGGAACTAGGCATTGTCAAGCAAGACCATGAAAGTTGAAGTAATACGCGGGCATGTACAGGTCTAGGCGGCCCTTCGCGCGGCTCAGCGTTTTAAGTTTGAGTGAGTCGAGAGCGCAAATGATGTTTCGCTGCAGCGGTCACTCTAACGGGCATAGGACTTGCGGTGTTTTCTAACCACATAAACCGTTCTAAGGCTCCCATGAAAAGTATTCCAGCCGTGGCGGCCGCCGCATTCATTGCGCTGATAGGCGATCATAGTTTTGCTGCCGAGTCGAAATTCGCCAAAATCAAAATAATCAACAGCAATCGCCAGGAGGCGACTCTTTCAGAAACTCCGAATGGGGTCTTAATCCGTCTCAATCTGCGCCCGAAGCCAGACGGAATATCGCCCGGTCCGCACGCCATTCACATCCACGATGTCGGAAAATGCGCGCCACCGTTCAAATCGGCCGGGGAACATTTCAATCCATTTAACAAAAAGCACGGCTTTTTCGGCAAGGAAGGAAAGCACTTGGGCGACTTGCCGAATATCTATGTGCCTGAAAACGCCGCTCTAACAGTCGAATTCTTAGTGCCGCAGTTGAGTCTCAGTGGCGGCAGCACGAGTGTCTTCGATTCGGACGGCTCCGCGCTGGTGATCCATCAAGCGCCGGATGATTACGAAACCGACCCCGCCGGCAACTCCGGGGATCGGGTTGCGTGCGGTGTAATCGAGCGATCGGGTCAGACGAACTAAAGTTCTAAAAATGAGAGAAGGAGGAATAAATCATGTTTATCGAGAATTATCGCCGCGAAGATGCGGAATCGATCATGGCGGGAGGGCAATCAAGAACGGTCCCTTACCCGAAAATTTCCCAGGACGATTGGCGAGTGTGGAGTATATTTTTGCCGGTCCGCTCGCATAAAATAGATAAGATCGCTGCATTGAACCTCAGCCCCACTGCTCTTCTGAGTGAGGGAATTCCTTTCCAGGTGGGTAACGAAATCCGCAAGGCCACGGAGCATTTTGATCGGGTTGAGATTTGGCGCGCGCGCCAGGTTCAGCAAGACCCCATCGCGATCGGCTTACTGGGGCAGGAACGATATCTTATTGCGCGATGGGGCATGGAAAAACTCATTCCTTTTGAAACAATCAAACGAGCCATGCCGCTCGTCCTCGCATGGAAATATGCGACGAGTCCTCTAGGAATTCTTGCTGAATTGGCTGGACTGGCTCTATTGGCCTGGAACTTGGGTTTTTGAAATTAGGCAGCGTTGATTGGTTGCGATTTCGGCGCCAACACGGATCGCGTATTTGGCGAACGTGGAGGTCTATTTTGATGAAATAAATCCATGTCGAGGCTGTACTATTAGTCTTCGTTTTATAGAGTTATATACACTATAAGGAGGCTAAAAGATGTTTTTATCACGTTTAGCTTTTCACACGTTGCCGGGAAAGACCGAAGCCGTCGAAAGCAAGCTGATGACCCTTGCGCAGTGGGTCCATGAAGCCGGCGGTTCTAAACCTAGGATAATGCGAACTCATTTCAGTTCACTCGGCGCCCCTGACTTACTGTTTGAGCAGGAAGTGGAAGACCCCGCAGCGCTCGAACAGCAGATCAAAACAGTTACTGAGAAGAAAGAATTTCAAGAATGGTCGCAAGAGGTCGCCGGCCTCTTGGAACAATCGTCGAAACGCGAGCTGTTCAAGATCATCGACTCGGCGCCATCTAGTTCGCAGGTTTACTAGCCTAGTCTAGTCTAGCAGGTTGCTGAAAGAAGGTTCGGAATGCTTCGAGGGCCTCAGCATGAACGGAAAATTCAATGATATCAAAACCCCTCGGTTCGTCCCTTCATCAAGCTCAGGACGGACTCTGAGCGTCGAAGGACTCTGATGGAGTTACGGCGACCGACCGGATGAACATTTTCAGTAGCCTGCTAGCCTAGATGTCAAGGTTCTGAATTTCCGGCTTTCTGAAGGTTGCGAAAAACTCAAATACTGCTTATGTAGAAGCACGTTCATTGTATTGAGTCGCCAAGGAGAAGCCATTCAGCCATCGGCTTATGTCTAACAAGAAGCCGACCGATGAGAGATCTGCGATTATCCTCGCGGGCGGGCGAAGTTCGCGGATGGGTCAAGCCAAAGCGCTTCTTCCGTTCGACGGAGAGCCCTTAATCACTCACATCGTCCGCTCTCTTAAAGACATTTTCGCCGACGTTGTGGTTGTGCTCGCGCCGGGTCAAGATGTACCAGTGCTGCCAGTCACCTTTGTGCGCGATGAGGTCGCCTACCAAGGGCCCGTCAGCGGCATTTACCATGGCTTGAAGGCGGCCAAGAGCGACGTGAGCTTTGTCGGCTCGTGCGATGTTCCGTTCCTCAACCGCACCTTAATTTCCTATCTTTGTTCACAGATCCGCGATCACGACGTGGTGGTTCCCTATTGGGAGGGACGTTATCAGCCGCTTTTTGCGATCTATAGAAAAGACGTAACGTCCTATTTACACGCGCAGCTTCAACGGGATGAACTTCGGCCGATCTTTCTGTTCGACAAAGTTCGCACACGAAAAATCGAGGAAGAGGAAATCCGCCGCTTCGATCCCGAAGGATTGAGTTTTCTCAACATGAATACGCCGGAGGATTATGAAGCAGCGCTGCAAAGATGGCGGCAGATTCGTAGAACCAATGCTACCGAAGATCAATCAATCGTTTGTACAGTGGAACTTTTCGGTGTTGCTCGCCTGCGGGCAAAGACTAAAGCGGTGACGCTGGAGCTGCCACGGAACGCAGATCTCGTGAAAGTTTTTTTTGCCTTGGCTGACCGTTTGCCTACGTTGGTCGGAAGCGTGATCGCGCCTGATCGGGAAAGTCTGGTCGCTGGCCAAGCGTGCAACGTCAATGGCCGGGACTTTATTCGAGATTCCACCACCAAAATACATTCCGGCGATCGCATTTTTATCGTCTCAGCGGACGCGGGTGGATGACAATGTACGGCTTTCATGGACGCTTCCTTCATGTTGATCTGAGCACGGGAAAACTTTCGTGGCGCGAGCTGGAAGAATCACGTTTGGAAAACTTTCTCGGCGGCATCGGCCTTGGTACGAGTCTTTTGTATGAATTTGCGCCAGCAGGCGTGGAACCCCTCTCGGCCGGGAACCCGCTGATTTTTACCAGCGCGCCACTGGTCGGCACCGGGCTTACCACCACGGCGAAGTATGCGGTTGTAACCAAGTCTCCGCTCACGAATTTCATTGCGGACTCGCTGTCATCGAGCTTCTTTGCCCTGGAGCTTAAGCGAGTTGGCATCGACGCTTTGGTCATCACGGGCCGCGCCTCATCTCCGGTTTATCTTTTTATCGAGGAGGAAAAAGCGGAACTGCGAAGCGCGGACAATCTTTGGCATAAAAGCGCAAGCGAGACGGAAACGCTCATCCGCGCGCAGCATGAGAATCCAGCGATCCGGGTGGCAGCGATCGGTCTGGCGGGTGAAAATTGCGTCCGCTTCGCCACCATCAGCAATGAAGGACGCCATGCCGGCCGAGGCGGCGTCGGCGCAGTGATGGGATCGAAAAACTTGAAGGCGATCGCGCTGCGCGGCCATGCTCAGGTTCCGGTAGCGGATCCGCGTGGCGTGGCCGCCATCGCAGCATCCCTACGCGAGCGCAGCTTGGGAACGCTCACTGCCAAGTACCGCGAGATTGGAACGGTGGCGAACCTGGCGGTCTTCAACCAACTCGGCGCGCTGCCAACCCGCAATTTTCAACAATCGACTTTCGAACATGCCGAAGGGGTCAGCGGCGAAAGCTTGACGGAAAACAACTTCAGCCGGAAACAGGGTTGCGCGTCTTGCACGATTCGCTGCGAGCGCCTCTTCAAATCATTGTCCGGTGACGAACAGCGCTTGGAGTATGAGACTCTCTTTGCCCTTGGCCCCTTGTGCGGCGTGCAGGATCCCGAGATTGTTTTGCAGGCCGCACGCCTGTGTGATCACTATGGCATCGATACGATCAGTACCGGTGGCACATTGGCTTGGGCGATGGAGTGCGCAGAGAAAGGGCTTCTTCCTGAAGCTGCCGAACACGGTCTGCGCTTTGGTCAAGGCGAGGCGCTGCTGCAGATGATTTCATTGATCGCGGAGCGCAGCGATCTCGGTGCCGTTTTAGCTGAAGGATCGAGACGGGCAGCGGCGCTGACGGGCGATGAAGCCGCTCATTGGGCGATGCATGTAAAGGGGCTTGAGATGCCCGGATACGAGCCACGCAGTTTAAAGACCATGGCGCTGGGTCTCGCCGTGAGTCCGCGCGGCGCTTGCCACAACCGTTCCGGCGCGTATGAAGCTGATTTTTCGGGCGCAGTCGATCGCCTGAAGGGAGGCGCCGGTCGCGGCGCTCTGGTTAAGGGGTCGGAGGATTTCAACGCCACGCTCGACTCCCTCATCGTCTGCAAGTTTCTGCGCAAGTGTTTCCACGACTTCTACAGTGAATCGGCGGAGTTGGTGGAACGAGTCACGGGCTGGAGATATTCGGACGCCGATCTGCGCCGGACCGGCGAGCGCATTAGTACGTTAAAAAAACTTTTTAACATCCGCGAGGGCTGGCAACCGGCGGATGACTGGCTGCCGATGAGGTTATTGAGCGAACCGATTCGCGATGGTGTTGCTCAGGGTGTCGAGCTCTCGGCTGACGAATTGCGTCAAATGATTGAAAGCTATTATCGCGCCAGAGACTGGAATGAAAACGGATTTATTCCTGAGAGCAAGTTGAGGCAGCTTGGGCTGGAAGTTAGATAAAAAGTTCAAGCCGTTCAAAACGTTCAAATTGTTCAAGCCGACAAGGAACAGCCCATCTCATTTTACGGCTTGAACTGCTTGAACAGCTTGAACTGTTTGAACGGGAGATAAGTTTATGCCGACCGACGAGACCCGTCGCGTCCTAAAAGTCTTTGGGGTTGCGGTGACCGCTTTTGAAGATGCGGTCGATAAAGGTGCATCACCTGAGGAGCTGAAAAAGACCGAGACAGAGGTTCGCACTCGCCTCGAGGAAATCACGGCGCTGATCGAGCAGCTACGAGCAAGAAAGAAATCATGAGGCAGCTTCTTTCTTGGCCCTAGCAAATGACCCCAGCGCGGCAGAGCCGCGACCAAAAGTTGGATTGTCTCGCGCAAAGGCGCAAAGGGATAAACGGGTAAATTCGAAGCACGAAATCCGAAGCTCGAAACAATATCAAATGACAAAAAGACTCAATGTTCCAAACAACATCGATTCGGACTTGAGTTTTGGGTTCTATTTCAAATTTTGAAATTGTTTCGGGATTTCGAAATTCGGATTTCGAATTTAGGAGACTACCATTCGAGGCTGGTTGTGCCGCCGAGCCGGCATCGGCATCGTCGCTTGGCGCTCCACGGTCGAGCCAGGCTTTGAAATCGCCCAAAGAATGCGCCAGGCGCCATTTCTCCAGCACTGCCCTTGCCATCGGTCGGTCATCGATCTCGCCTTAGCGATCAAGGTCAACCTTTCGCTGATGCACAGCGCGCAAGAACAAGTCCAGATTCTCGAGTTATTGACTTATTTTTCTCGCCGCTTCGATTGCACTTGAAACCGCGGTCGAAACAAATCGCTGAGCAGTTCAAATCGTTGAAAAAGCCGCAGAGCTGCTAAGCGACTTGTGTGAATGAATGAAACCGGTAACACCCAGGCAAGCTGCGGCCATCATGTTCGGCATCGTTCTGGGTCTCGGACTCGGTATCGGCGGCTACACTTTTCTTTATGCCAAGGGCTGGTCGTATTTGACCAATGACCCGGCGGCCTCCGCCAACTGCCACGTCATGCGAGAACACTACGATGCGTGGATCAAGTCGAGCCATCGGGCGGTCGCCACTTGTAATGATTGTCACACGCCGCACAACTTTTTCGGGAAATATTATGTCAAGGCGGATCACGGCTTCTGGCACTCCTATGCGTTCACCACAGGAAACTTTCACGAGCCAATTCAAATGAAGGA
>VBKY01000581.1 GCA_005879255.1 Deltaproteobacteria bacterium | reverse complement strand
CGATGCTCAGCAGCAGAGGCGCAAAGATCTACGGCGGATTTATCAAAAAGACCGGCCACGACAGCAATAGCAACTTCTTCTGTGCGACGCTGTAGTATACGTTCTGAGAGGACGACGCCAACATCGCGAGTGTTGTGTTGCTTCATTTTCTTTCTTAATGGCGGCTCGAATGCGCGCGACGGCATAACAATCGCTGTTCGGGCTAGACCTTGAGAAGCGTAAGAAGACTCTTTCGGAATCTGGATCAAAGGTTCAAAAGTTCAAGGCGGGACCCGGGATAATACGTTGAACCTGGAACGGTGAACTTTTTGAACGGGCTTTTCCTTGTCTCAGAGCTGTCCCCAAAAGCCAAACAGTACCGCTAAAAAGATGCAGACAAACGAGATGGCGTAATTCCATCGTATCGTCTCGCCTAGATAGAAGTACGCAAAGATGACGAAAACCGAGAGTGTAATACATTCCTGAATAATCTTTAGCTGGTAACCTGAAAATCGACCATAGCCGATCCTATTGGCTGGGACCTGAAAACAGTACTCGCCAAACGCTATTAACCAACTCAGGATGATAGCTTCGAGCACTGGCGCAGACCGATGCTTCAAGTGTCCGTACCAGGCAAGGGTCATGAATGTGTTTGAAACTAGGAGGAGCATTATAGTTAGCATACTTGAAATGTCTCACTCGCGGTTTCCCTCAATCATTCCCGACGATTCGGAATCTTTGCGATCTTCATAGATTGCCAGAATCAAAACCATGGACCCCACTAGCAGGTTATTCCAGGCGAACACCTTAACGCTCAAGTAATGATACACGATCGGGTTAAGCAGTGTGGTCAGACCTAGGGCCATAATCACGAAATCCCAAAGCGCAGCTCCTCTGCGCGAGGACAGCCGGCACAGCGAGAAAGTTGCTATACCGAAACCCAGGAGGAGATCTTCCCAACCGACTTGAAACGCACGTCGATTTACGAGCTCGAGGACGAATGGCGAAATCATGAGCCAGAGCCCTAATCCTAAATTTAACCGCATCAAATGTTTCAACGTGAACACCTCTCCTTAGATAGAGTTGTGCGAACGAACCCTACGGGTATGTGGGGGTGATCGGCTGGTCACTCTCTCATTCCCACCAGAGTTATTCCGCCAGATGCTGCTTGGGATGAAGTCGCATTTCTCTCTCATTGGTTTCCATTATGCGGCGCAACGATTGTGCCATTCAAAAGAGCTGCTGCCGGAATCTGTTTGCGCAGTAGTTACACGTCGATATTTCGTCGTGTGCCAACAGATCGGCAGACTTTCTTCGACACAGCCCTACTAACCCAAGGCGCAGCGAAGCTGTAAAGCCGCCTCATCCTTGCGATTACTAGATTCTACGCGTTCAGGTGCTTTGGTATCGCGCTTGCGCTGCACAAGGTAAGGAAACGAACCAGAGATAGTTCCGACATCGAAAATCGAAACCAAATCCAAAATCCAGGGATGGAGGTAGTTATGACTTTGAGAAATAAAATCTACTTTATCATCATCGCCGCGTCATACTTTATTGCCGTGTTATTCGTTCTAGTAGTAGCAGCTAACGCCGAAGAAGCCGGCGCTCATGCCGTGGAACAGGAAATCGTGACAGGACCGGGGCAGCACGATCTGTCTCTTATCTCGTCTCAGCCATGGTTGGTCGAAGGAGAAGTATTGGGCACATTGGCGGCGTACGTTTACAAAGACATGACGACCGAAAGACCGATCGACTATTGGGAGCTTTATGATAAGGCCGGCGATCTTTTGGCGGTTGGCTGGTTCGACAAATTCGGCATCGAGAGAACCGCTGTCGATCGCGGAATCATGGAAGAGAAAGACAAACTCGAGGGAATTTTCGTTCTCGTCCTGGGTGGCACCGTAATATAGGATTCGTTCATTGAAGACGCATCCGGCGGTCGAAATGCCCTGGAATACGTCGGAGCTCAGCGCCGTCGTGGTGCATGCAACGACCGATGACAATGTCACGGACCCCGCGGGCAATTCCGGAGATCGTATCGCCTGTGGCGTAATTACCAAAGGCGCGGCGAGGGGAATGTAAAAGGTGCGAATGCAGCGATTAATTTGCCAGCGCGCACAAAAATCCCCTACCCTGCCCGCCACATGGTTGAGCCGCCTCTCTAATAGCTCACTTCGAAGCGCTCTCCGCGCAAAACAACGACCTCGGCAATCACGTCTCCCGTGGCGGTCGCAATCGGTTGCCGAAAGAAGCGAAGGGCTTTGTCGGCGATGATCTTGCCGGCTTCGTTTAAGGTCAAAAACGTTTCACGCGATTGAACCGAACACGAAACTGGTCGGTGTCCATCAAGAATCCCAATGGACGAGCGCAAAATAATTTGCAGTTCTTGCGCCATTGGAAATCAAACAGACTTTCCAGCCAAGATGTAATCGGTTGGTTTTCCCGCCATCCTTCGTGCCATCATTCAGACACCATTACGGTTTTTCGACACTATCGCTCGGTTACAAAAATGTAGCGACGCAAAAGTCTCAACGATCCTCAACAGAAACTTCTTTTACTTCTATTATTTGCGCGCAAGGTAAATCTTCTCAGCTCATTGGCACGCTCTCTGCTCTTTTGTATTTTCCATCGGGACTAACGAAACGGAAACGCGTACAAACATGATTACAAGTCTAACAGCTAACCCCAGGCTTGGATTTATCGGTATCGGCTCTATGGGCCGCCTGATCGCACGGCGTCTGCTCGAATCCGGCTACAACTTAACCGCCTACAATCGGGATCGCACCAAAGCGGAAGCATTGGTTGGATACGGTGCCATTGTCGCGAAAAGCATCACGGACCTTGCATCCAATACCGCTGTCATCTTGTCGTGCCTCGCGAATGATGACGCGGTGCGAACCGTTTCCGCCGGCCCTGAAGGCGTATTCGCGAACGTGCGTCCCGGGTCAGTAGTCATAGAGATGAGCACGGTCAATCCCGAGACTTCGCGGGAGCTATACAAATTAGGCGCCGCCCGCGCTGTCAGCGTACTTGATGTTCCGATTTCCGGCAGCACGGCGGCTGCCGAGCAAGGCACGCTGACGCTCTTCGCTGGCGGCGAAAGGAAGATCTTTGATGGCGCCGAACCGATTTTTCGCGCGGTCGCGCGGCAATATTTCTATCTCGGACCGAGTGGTTCCGGGACGACGATGAAACTCGTCG
>VBKY01000580.1 GCA_005879255.1 Deltaproteobacteria bacterium | reverse complement strand
GTTTCGTGGACGATAATGGGACAGCATCTGAAACCGCAGCGCGAGCTGCGCAGTCTGCAGAAGCTAAAGAAGTTGAATTAAGACGGGTGAAAGAGGGGCCGGAAGATTTGGCCGCAAAGGCATGTCCTGAGCGAAGTCGAAGGAACGCAAAGGACGCGAAATTTTCGTAGCGTGCGCTCCGCGCACGGCCAACGTAGTAGCAAAATCACGAAGAATCGTTTGTAGGGGCGACCGACCGGTCGCCCTGAGCCAAGGAGTCGATTATGCAGAGCAATGTTACTCAGCAACGTGTACCGATCCACGGCGATCCGGGCCAGTGGATTCATGTAAGCGAGAGTCCGCGCCACGTGCGCGTGATGTTTGGCGGCGAGACGATCGCAGACAGCAAAAGAGTTAAACTTGTGCGCGAGCCGGAAGTCTTGCCGGCCTACTATTTTCCCAAGGAAGATGTGCGGACTGATCTCTTTGTGCCGAGCCAACACAATACTTTCTGTCCGCAAAAAGGTGAAGCGTCCTACTGGTCGATTCGATCCGGAAACAAAACCGAAGAGAACGCAGCGTGGAGCTATCTGAACCCATTGCCTGGGGCGAGCGCGATCAAAGACCATTTTGCTTTCGAATGGCCCAAAATGGAGAAGTGGATGGAGGAAGACGAGGAGATTTTCAAGCATGCGCGCGACCCGTACAAACGCGTGGATGCGATGCCGAGCAGGCGCCACGTGCGCGTCGTGATCGACGGAAAAACCGTTGCCGATACGCGCCGGCCGCATCTTCTCTTCGAGACCAATCACCCCGTGCGCTATTATATTCCTCAGGAAGACGTGCGAATGGACATGCTGGTCTCGAGCTCAACGACGTCGCGCTGTCCTTATAAAGGTCCGGCGTCCTATTGGTCGGTCAAAATCGGCAGCGAAACATTCAACGATTTGGTTTGGGGCTACATGAATCCGATCCCCGAATGTCCCAAGATCAAAGGGCTGGTTTGTTTCTTTCACGAGCGCGGCTGCGACATTTACGTCGATGGCGAGCTGATACCGCAGCCTAAGACGAAATGGGCCCGACCGCTCAGAAGCTGACTCGCCATTTCGCAGACATGCGCGCGCTGTATTGGGACGGTCACGAGCTGTGGGTCACGCGTGGCGGCCGGGGGCTCGAAAAATTCTAATCAAACCTTCTTAACCCGACGCTTCTGTTTCAGAACGACGATCCGGGTTCTGCTAGAAAAGCCAATTCATCGGGCGTCGATTCCCGCCCGAGTATTTTATTGCGGTGGGGAAATCGTCCGAAGCGCTCGATGATTTCTCGATGGCGAATGGCGTAGTTCAAGTAGTCTTCGAAGATACTTTTCTGCTCCGCCGGAACGTCGGTAGCTAATTCGCCGAAGCATTTCACCGACAGATCTTGGTGTATCAAATGTTCCGCGTGTTCGAGCGGGAGGTAGAAGAAGACTCTTTCGATCGCCCGGAGTTCGCGATCGATTTTTTGTTCGAGGCCTTCGATACACCACGTCAATGCTTTTTCGTCGCAGGAAAACGCCCGGGCGGTGTCTCGATAGATGTTGCGCGGAAATTGGTCCGTGAGAATGATCAATGAAAGGCGCCCGCGCGGAGTTGACAGCAAATCGTTGAGTTGTTCCGAAATCGCCAAGACCACGTAGATCTCGAAACGGCGGCGAATCTCATCGTCCATCGCCTTATTCTTCGACCACCAAAGATCGGCTTGCTCCGTGGCGGCCACGGCGTCGTCGGGCTTGGAGCCGAACCAAAAATCAAGAATGGTTTCGGGTGTCGTTAGATTTGAGACATTCATTTTTGTGAGCGCTTGCGAGCAAGATCTTCGACGAAATGCTTCGCCGCGGCCAAATCGTATGAATACAGTTTTCTTGCCATTCCCACGGCACCGATCATGTCGCCTGACTCGGCTAACTCCAGCAGGCGCGTTTCCTGTTCCTCTCGGCTCAACCCGTCGAAATTGACGAAATCTCTACTAGTCTCTTCGGTATCTCGAACCAGCGTGTGGCGAGTGAGGCCATCAAGAAACGTTTGCGGATCAGGAACGACGCCCCATTCAATTCTCAAAAGCGTTGGAGAAGGGAGTCGGACCGGAAAATGTTGGTAACGCGAAGATGTCCTGCCGGTGCCTTGGGTTGGCTTCGCGAATACTCGCTCGCGTTCCTTTGCTAGCGCTTCCGCCAGCTGGGTGGAGTCGTCGGAGAGTTCGAGATCGATTATTCGGCGCGTTCTAATTATCGTTGTCGATTGGTTTGTATCATCTCGATCGGGGAGCTCCTGACGCTCCTTTACCAACTTCACCGAGCGAATCTCGGAGTAGGGAAGAAATACAACCGTGAAGTCTTGATCGGAAAAGTGATGATTGAGATACGAGCGAAATTTTACGAAGAGCCCGTGATCCGTCAAGCGTATGAGCCAGTTGGAAGAGCGGAAGCGGGCTGTGACGAGCCTTTGGAAGATCAGCAGACAGATGGCGACAACAGCGGCAACATAGTATGCAATCCAGGCATTTTTCAGCCAGCCGAACACTAACGCACCAAGTGCGATGGCGACGAGTATCATTGCGCCGGTCACAGCACGAAACCCGGAGTAATGAAACACTCGGTCGCGTCGATCCAAAGGAACGTCGGCCGAACGCATGAGCTGCATCATCAACGTCACCTGAAGCAAGAAGGGTTTCGCGCATATTTTTGACGTGGATCGACACGCTCACCATGAACGGTATGGAAATGTTCTTACGACACAATACATTAGCAGGCTGCTGAGTACCCACCGTCGCCCTTCGACCAGGCTCAGGACGAACGATGGTTCCTACGGATTTCTTGATTAATCTCCGTTCATGCTGAGCCTGTCGAAGCATGGAATTGCTTTTTTCAGGAACCCACTAGCCTAGCTATCGCCGAGCAACGCCGTTAGCTGGCGAAAAAACTCTCCGATTGCGCCATTATGAACGAAATCCGCCATGCCATCTAACGGAGTGGGATCGCGATTGACGATGGCCAGGAGCGCGCCGCTCCGTTTGGCAATGACGGGAAAGGAAGCAGCGGGTTGAACTTGCAGCGATGAGCCGACGACAATGAAGAGATCCGCTTGCTCGCTCCATGCTTGGGCGCGCTGCATGGCAACAACAGGCATCGACTGTCCAAAGGAAACATTGGCGGACTTGAGAAATCCGCCGCAGTCGTCGCACGTCGGCGCGGTAAATTCTTC
>VBKY01000579.1 GCA_005879255.1 Deltaproteobacteria bacterium | reverse complement strand
TGTAAAATACCTGATCAAATTGCCTCCGCCAGCAAACAAGGTGGAGACCGCCGCAAAAGAAGAGGTTAGGATAGAGAAGGTCTCATCCTGGGAGCTGGAGAGACTGGGCACGGCTTTGAGTACCGGCGATAATCCATTGCCGCTCGGCGTCGCGCTGAAGATTTCCCAACTAGCAGTCGAACCCAGATAGACGCAGGAATTTCTAGAGATCAAAACTGGACTTGAGGCGCCGAATCGGCACCTCAAGTCCGTCGATTGTTTCATTTCCGGTTTCGAGAATTCTCAAAACGTGCGATCGCGCCGAGTTTAACAATCATCGCATCGCCCTCGAGCTATCAGAAAAGATGGCTGGAGAACTGTCAACAAAAAATCTGACCCCTTCGGCCGAAATTCAAAATCCGAAACTGGCCCGTTTAGAATTTTCTGTATTTTGATCATTTAAATTTGTTTCGAATTTCGGATTTCGTGCTTCGATTTTTTTTCTTGGCGCTTTTGCGCGAGTCATGGTCTTACGAACGTCTTAGTTCACTCAGAATTTCAAATACGTTTGGCGAGGGTTTATTGGATGCTATAGAGGCGAGCACAGTTGTCCCACAGAATCTTACGCTTGCTCGCCTCGCTAACGCCGTCAAGTTGCAAAAATGTCTCGATGGCGCGCGGATAGGCCGAGTCGTCGTGCGGCCAATCGGTGGAAATGACGATGTTCTCATCACCGATGGCTTCGATGGTGTACTTCACGACCGCCTCATCTGGATCAACCGAGACATAGCAGTGACGTCGAAAGTATTCGCTGGGAGGCATCTTTAACGGGAATCGTTCGTCGTCGCCGAACTTCTCGACGCGCTCGTCTAAACACCATAGCCACCACGGCACCCAGCTACAGCTCCCCTCGAGAAAGGCGGCGGTCAGTCCCGGAAAACGTTCGAAAACTCCGCCCGTCAACATACTCCCCAATGCCAGCATCATCTCCACTGGATGGCCCACGGCGTGCGCCATAGCGAAGTTGTCGAGGTAACGCCGTCCCAAATGCTCCTGGTAGGCCATCTGGATGCCATGAAAAGCAACGGGTACGTGCAGCCGTTCCGCTTCGGCCCAGAGGGGATCGTAATAGCGGTCGTACCACGGCCGCCCATTGACCTGCTGGTTGGGTAATACCACAGCCACTGCTCCCAATTCCTTGACGCTACGCCGCGCCTCTGCCTCCGCAAGCTTGACGTCATGCACCGGCAAGAGAGCAGCGGGTTTCAGGCGCGCGCGGTTGGTACTGCAGAAGTCGGCGAGCCAGTTGTTAAACGCACGGCAGACCGCGGCGGTAAGTTCCGCGTCCAAGCCATCTACGGCAACTACATGGGCGGCGCGTGTGCGAAACACGATCGAGACGTCGATGCCTTCCACGTCCATGGCGTGCAGCATCGCCTCCGGGTCTTCGCCGCGGTGCTCTTCTTCAGAGCCAATCTCGCGTCCAAGCTCCTCGTGGCGGTCGTGCGACTTTTGCCGTCGTACTTTGGCTAGGCGCTGCCGTTCCGGGCGATCGATGTAGGCAGGAAACACCTTGCCCTCAAAACGCCAAACGCCTGGGCTCGAGCCATCCGGGATATCGGTAAATTGCGGGGCGCGCTCTTTGAACTGTGGCTCGATATACCTGGCCCACAGATCATGCGGCTCCTGCACATGAATGTCACTGTCCATGACCTTAAAGCCCTGCTTCACTGCTCTATCCCCCTACCGATGTCTTCGCCGTTTTCTGCTGCCTGGTTCGTCCTGCTCAATAATCCTTCATGGCAATAGCCAGACTTAGCATACCGGTCAAAAGACAACTCACCGCGGAGGCGCCGAGGGCGCAGAGTAAAGAGTTCTTGATCAAAAAACACTCCGATCTCGGCGAACTCCGTGTCTCTGTGGTGCATACTCCTCCACCTCAATGATCCTTCATGGTCCGCCGTTCGATTTGCAGTAGACGCTCCAGTCCGCTGGTCGTCTGCGCGGCTTTCATCTCCTGATCGGCGCCGCCCGGCCCCAGGAAAGGGTCCATTTTCCCCTGCGCCAAACACTCATAGGACTGCCGCACGGCTTTGACCATGGCCGCGAACGCCGTGCCGGATGATGCGGCGAGGCGATAGCCAAGACCGGCCAGATCGCGCGGCGAGTAAGAAAAGGAAGCGAAGCCGTCAGCCGGTGCGAACGTCATGAGCGGCGGTGGCAGGCGCTCGCCGACGATGCGCATCTCCTCGGCATTGCGCGTGTGGACGAAAAGCATGTCGGCGCCTGCTCTGTGAAAGGCTTCCGCACGACGTAAGGCCTCGTCGAGGTCGTAGACTCGCGTAGCGTTTGTCCGAGCGATGATCACGAAATCGGGGTCGGTGCGGGCCGCGATCGCTTCGGCGATTTTTTTTAGCATCAGCTCGGTCGCGATCAGATGATCGACGCCGACGTGATGCTCGACGCGGCGAGGCAGCAGCTGGTCCTCGAGCTCGATCGCAGCGAAGCCCGCCGCTTCGGCGAGCGCGATCGTGCGGTGCACGTGCACAGGGTCGCCCCAGCCGCCGCCCGCATCCAGGACGATCGGTAATTGACACACGGCGCGCATGTCGAGCGCCACTGCGGCGAGCTCCGGAAGCGTCAGATTAGCCTCGGTGACGCATTTCAGCCAGCCGAGCGATCCGCCGCTGAGATAGAGCGCCTTGAACCCGGCCTCCTCGGCGAGCCGCGCCATGATCGGATTAAGCGCCACCGGGGCGACCATGAGTTCGTTCCCTCGCATGAGCTCGCTGAACTTTTGCACGTTATCTCCTTAACTTGATCGCCGCGATGCTCTCGAGCCTTCCTATTTCCAACCAATTCAGCTCCTCGATACCCCGGCGCGGCGAAAATTTCCAGCCCTATGTGAAAGCCAACCCGAAGTTGATTCATAGCGCTACCTTATCGAATATTCCCCCCAAAATGGCAATCGTGGGTTTTGGGGCTCTTAGAGGCGGCGGTGATCGCCTGACCGACGATCAACCGGTCTGTCTCAACCGTGCTTAGTTCAAAGTTTTTTGTAATCTGTCCGTGAATTGCCAATGGCCGCGAAGGCCCGAACGATTGAGTGCGCGGGCGTTAGGACTCGTTTGTGGTTGCTTCGCGAGGGAGGCGCTCATCTTCGGCGTCTCTTTCGGTCGATCCGACTCAACAAAACGCAAACGCATC
>VBKY01000279.1 GCA_005879255.1 Deltaproteobacteria bacterium | reverse complement strand
TCAAGAACAACCGCGTGATCGTCCATTGGCTGAGCTCGAGCCCACTGAGAGCCTCCGCCCTGCGCGGCCTCGGCTCACCGCAGAATACTTTTGCTAATGAATCGTTTATGGATGAACTGGCTTTCGGTACGGGCGCCGATCCCGTCGAGTTTCGCCTGCGCCACCTGAGCGACACGCGCGCCCGCGCGGTGCTAGAAGCGGTAGCCAAGCGCGCCGATTGGTCGAATCGTAAGTCGCCGCAAGTGGCGAGTTTGAAGACCGGTCACGGCGTGGCATTCGTGCAATATGACCGGACCGAAGCCTACGTTGCCGCAGTCGCGGAAGTTGACGTGAATCCGGCGGACGGCGAGGTTCGAGTGAAGCGTGTCGTTGTCGCCCATGATTGTGGACTAATTATCAATCCTGACGGCTTAAGGAATCAGATCGAGGGTAACGCCATTCAAGCAACCAGCCGCACGCTCAAAGAAGAAGTGAAGTTCGATCGCTCGATGGTGACCAGCCTCGATTGGACTCTCTATCCGATCCTGAGATTTCCCGAGATTCCCGAAGTCGTCATCGAACTGATCAACCGCCCCGATCAACCTGCGGTCGGCGCCGGCGAAGCCACCACGAGCCCGATAGCGCCCGCGATAGCGAATGCGATCTTCAACGCCACCGGCATCCGGCTTCGCACGGTCCCGTTCACGCCGGATCGCGTTAAGACCGCGTTGTTATAATCAAATTCCCCGAAGGTGAGAAGATTTAGATTTTTTGTGGAACGAAAAGGCAGACGGAATTGTGGATTTAGACTTCGTTTGATTATTGTTGAAGTTTTGATGAGTTCCAAAAGACGGGCCCGACCGCCGAAAATGACGGCCGGGCCCTGGTTATTATTTTGTTAGCGTCGGTCGCGTTGAAGCTCTCGCCGATCTTGTTTCAGTTCTTGTCGATCCTTACGGAGCTCCCCTCGATCGTCGCGCAGCTCTCGGAGATCACGGGCGATTTCGTCGGGACCCGCCCCTTGGCGGAGGTCGCGTCGTAGCTCGCGTCTGTCGTTAAGCAGTTCCTTTCGGTCTTGGCGGAGCTCTCTCTTATCACTTTCGACCTCTTGCCGATCCTGTCTTATTTCGCCCCTATTCCACCAACCACGCCACCAACTATCATCGTCGGCGTGAACAGGCACGACCGCAATCAACGATCCGGCTAACATCCCTCCCAGTACCACCGATCTGGTTCGATTAAGTTTCATGAATCCCTCCTCTTGTAAATTTAATCATTGTGACCAGCACGTTTCCGCTCTGGCCGCATGTAGAACATACAGCCGGGCATTCGCCATGTTGGTTTACCGTCTGCTTAACTGTCTTCGATCTTCGCGAATGGCAAGTTCAATGTCTCTAATCCGTGCCTCATCCCGCGCGATTCTGCGTCGACTTGCCCCGTGGCGAAGGTCGTCTTCTAGTTGACGTCTTGCTTGTTCTAAGTCTCTGTACTCGCTTCGTAACTCAGCTCGTCGATCCCATCGCTGTTCGCGCTCAGACCAGTGCCAGTAATCCCTGGCCATTGCGGGACCCGTTGAAATCGCCAACGAACCAAGAATGAAACTGCCAAAAATCAAACCGTTTATTTTGCGATTCATGATTTATCTCCTTTCACGAATACTCCTATTATCAATAGGCAAGGCGCGTGCCCATGGAAAAAATGCCGATATCTTAGAAGCTTATAATGAATCTAACAATTTCAGCTGTGCGTGAAATTGTGACAGGGGTGGGAGAAATGACTGACGGGCAATTTTAATCGGCTTTTTGAAAAAGCAAAGTGAGCAGGCAGAATCTGAACTTTAGGGTTTGATTGTTTTACTGGCGGCCGAAAATACTGAGTTCATGCGGTCGCGGCGGATGTTTTTGCCAATTTTTAGAAAGCCTGTAACTTAGATGTTCTTGACGTCAATTCTCATCAATTTTTTTTACTCACTCGATGACCTCACGGGGTTGAGTCATGAGTTCTTTGTACAGACTTTGGATCTCCTCGCCAGTTGAGGATTCCATATCCAGTTTGGATCTATTGACCTCGGCGACCAGATCGGGATCTCTCAAGGATTGGTTGTAGGCATCGCGCAAAATCTTTACCCGATCCGCGGGAACACCCGGGGGAGCGACCATCGGCCGGCCCAGCTCATCTCCCGCTAAAATGACCCGCGCCAAACGCCGTCCTACTTCAGAAGTTTTGTATTTGTCCATCAGTTCGAAGATCGTCGGCACGTCGCCCAGCCGCGAGTCTCGCTTTGTTCCGGCCTGCATCAGATGGCGATCGAAGCCTTTTTTCTCCCAAGTCAGGAATGGTTCCCGGCTGAAATGCACCGTAATTCTCGTCGCGCGGCAAGTTACTTCACCGCGCTCCATCGCGACGTCGACTTCGCTACCGCCTTTGTAGCCTAACACTCTGACGAATTTTGCACCCACAGTTTCCTCCAAAAGCCGGGTCAGTAGCGCAGTCTGATCCGAGGGCCCCGATCCGCCGCATTTCGGCGGCTCTTTGGCTTTAATGATGTCATCGACCGATTTGTACGGAGAATCGGCACGGATGTAGAGCATCATCTGGCCCTTTTCTTGCGACCCGAGCCAGTTGAACTTGCGCACGTCGAACTTGACCTCTTCGTTGCCGACCAGCTGTAATAAATACAAATGTGTCTGAAACATGCCAATGGTCAGCCCATCCGGCTTGGCGACGCCGAAAAGATAGTTGCCCGCAACCAACGAACCGGCGCCCGGCATATTCTGCACGAGCATGTTGGGATTGCCAGGAATGTACTTTCCCATCGTACGGGCGAAGAGCCTCCCCCAGAGATCATAAAGCCCGCCTGGCGCTGAACCAACAATGACAGTAATCGTTTTACCGCTGTAGAAGTTCGCTTGAGCGTGGATGTCGCTCTTCACGTCAACGACGAAAACTAAAAAAACAATACAACCAATAGCCCTTACGACTTTTAAAGACCGCGCTAAATTCCGATTACCCATTACTCCAGTACTCCACCGCTCCATTATTCCAAGATTGCAGCACTCCATCACTCCAGGTAAATTAACTCTTCCACGCCGACGGTCGCAGCACTTTACCCGGATACGAGCCGGTCGGCGCGCCGTTTTCAATGACGACTTCGCCGTTGACGACTGTGTGCGGCACTCCAACAGCCTTCTGGATCATCCTTGTTTCGTTGCCGGGCAAATCCTGCACGTACTCTGGCTCCAATGTGTTCACGGTAGCGGGATCGAAGACGGCGATGTCGGCCGCCAGGCCGGACCTGAGCAAGCCGCGATCGCTGAGACCGAAAATCGATGCGACGCGGAAAGTTAATTTTGAAACTGCTTCTTCCAAACCCATAATGCCGTAGTCGCGCACCCAGCAGCCGAGAAATGCCGTCGAGTATCCAAATCGTGCGTCGTATCCCATATGCGCGCCGGCGTCGGACTGGCCGATCATTACTGCGGGATGCTTGAGAATTTCACATACCGCGTTTGGATCGCCCTGAGTGTTGGTATGCACAAAGCGGGTTTCAAGATCTTCTTCGAGCGATAGATCCAAGAAGCAATCGAGGCCATCTTTCCCTTGCGCTCTGGCCACGTCTTCGACAGATTTTCTTTCTAGCGATTTATTTTTTGCCAGCTTGACGTGATCGACAAAGATAACGTCCCATCGTCTGGGAAAAACCGACGGGGATTGATCTTCGATCGCTTCCGCGCGGAGTTTCTTTCGGAGTTCGAGATCAGCGAACATCTGCTTCCGCACTGGGACCGGATTAAACATCGCGGATTTCCAGGTGGGAAATTCGTCGAAACACTGTGCATCACGCAAGGTATAACGGTTTTGAAACGGCTTGGCTTGAGTCATCGCGAAAATCGGCAGCCCTTCTTCTTTGAAAACCCGCTGGGTGTTGGCAAGCATCTCCTGCCAATGATTGGGCCGGCTCCAACTATGGCTGATGCTCTGCCATAGAACCGGTCTTCCCGTCCGGCGCGCCATTTGCGCGGCATAGGCGATGCGCCCACGCGAATCGGCGCCACCGCCGCTTAACTGCACCACGCCGGCATTCATCTCACCCAAAACATCCAGCAGCGACCCAAGCTCCTCGTCGGATGCGAGGCGGCTAGCCACGGGCTTTTTATCTTCGCGAATGTGACGCGGATTCTGGTTAGTGGAGAAACCCACGGCGCCTGCCTCCATCCCGTGCCGCACGAGCTCCTTCATCTTGGCGATTTCTTCCGACGTCGCTTGGCGTTCGACGGCGTCTTCACCCATCACGTAATGCCGCACAGCAATATGGCCGATCAAAGTCGCCGCGTTGATACCCAGCCGGGCGCCGAGAACGTCACGATACTCGCTCGTGGAAGTCCATTTCCATTGAACGCCTTCTTCGAGCACACGCCGGCTGATCGCTTCGACGCGCACGAAGCTTTTGATCACCGCCTCGCGATCCTCCGGTTTCGCCGGCGCCAAGCTCAATCCGCAATTGCCGAGCACCGCCGTCGTCACGCCGTGGAAGCAAGAAGATGTGCCGAGCGGATCCCAAAGCAACTGAGCGTCGAGATGTGTGTGTGGATCGATGAAGCCCGGCGCGACGGCCAATCCGTCAACGTTGAGCGTTTTTTTGGCGGCGCCGTTAAGCCGGCCGATTTCGACGATCTTGCCGTCCTTTACGCCGACGTCGCCATGATAACTCGGCATGCCGGAACCGTCGCAAATCCTGCCACCTTTAAGTATGAGATCGTACATTGCGTGCTCCTTATTAGTTCTGCTACGGCGCTAGGCTACGCTGTCGATGATTTTGCTGGACACGTGAACGTTAGTCGAAAATACAATCAAGGGTCAAGTGGACAGGCGGACACGGTATGAGGTAAAGAAACGGAAGGCGAGCATTGATCATGGGCCCCACCGAAACTCTCGCACAATTCGTCGTCGACACCCACCTGCGCGATATTCCATCAAAGGCGGTTGAAATATCCAAGCTTGTTATCCTCGATGTCTTGGGTGTCACCCTCGCCGCGGCGCGCCAACCGGTGGCGCGAATCCTGAATGAATATTTGCGTGAGTGCGGCGCGGCGCCCAAAGCCGGTGTCATCGGCAGTGAATTGCGCACGGACACGGCCCTCGCCGCGTGGGCCAACGGCTCGCTCGCGTTCGTTTTGGACTTCGACGATAACATCCATGGCAGCACCCACATCGTGCCGGCGGCGCTCGCCATCGGCGAAGGCAACAATGCTACCGGTGCGACGCTATTGGAAGCTTACATACTCGGCCGGGATATCTGCTTTCGCCTCGATGCCGCGCTCGATGCCGGCCGCCGCAAAAACCAAGGTGGTCCGACCTCGCGCGGCTGGTTCGCCGGCGGCACCACCGGTAGCCTTGCCGCTGCTGCTGCCGCAGGCAAAGTGCTGGGATTAAATGCGCAGCAGATGGCAACGGCGTTCGGCATCGCGGCGTCGGGCGCGGGCGGCGTACGGCGCAACTTCGGCACCATGGCCAAGGCGCTGCAGACCGGTAACGCCGCGCGCAACGGCGTCACGGCCGCCGTGCTGGCGCAAAAAGGATTCAGCGCGGATCAGACTATACTCGAAGCGCCGATGGGTTTTGCCAGCGCGCTCTGCCTCGAAGGCGAATGCGACTGGGACGCGCTCACCAAGGACTTGGGTAAATTTTTCTATATGGAGCAGCTGCCGCCGATCAAGCGATTCCCTACCTGCACGCCGGCGCACCGCCCCATCGAAGGGTTCTTGGCATTGCGCCAACAACATGGCTTCACGGCGGAGGACATCGAAAGTGTCGAAAGCGATTTTCATCTCCGCTCATTGAGCCGAACCGATCCCCAGGAAGCGATCGCTGGGCCCAACAGCATGCCGTTCATTCTCGCCATCGCTTTGCTTGACGGTAAAGTCACTCTAGAGCAATTCACCGACGAAAAAATCCACGACCCGCGCGTGCGCGCTGCCATGACTAAAGTACGGCATCGGCCCAACGAGCGGCGACCGGGACAAATGGAACCGCCGGATCGGATTACAGTAAAGTTAAAAAACGGCGCGGTTCATACGATCGAAGTGGCCGAGCGCGCGACGCTTAAAACCACAACCGAGATTTACGCCAAGTACATGAGCTGCGCGACGATGACGCTGAGCCGTACGCGCGCGGAGCAATTAGGCCAGCTGATTGACCAACTGGAGAACGTGCCGGACATCGCTGTTTTGATGACATGCATGAATGGCGACGAGCTCACAATCGACTAGACAAAGCCGGAGAGAAAAAAATGAAAGTCAGGCCTGCAATGAGCGAGAACTCAGCGAACGAGACTGACCGAAGAGAGCGGCGAACCTTCTTGTTTGCTGGATTCGTCGCGCTCCTGCTCTGTCTTGCGCACGGAATCGCATCGGCGGGTCCGGTGAAAGGCAACCCGCGTAAGGGCGGCACGCTGATCCTGGGAATGGCCGCCGACCCATCGACTTTGAATTGCGGCATCGAGAGCAGCCAGATCGTCGCCATGGTGACGTCGAATATTTATAACGGCTTGATTCACATGGATGAGGAATCGAATCCGCATCCCGACCTCGCCCAGTCCTGGGATATTTCTCCGGACGGCCTGGTCTATACTTTTCAGTTGCGCGACAACGTCAAATGGCATGACGGCCAGTCGCTCACGTCAGCGGATGTAAAGTTCAGCTTCGAGAACCTCGTCGGCAAATACAACGCGCGCGGCCGCGAAGCCTACCGCAGCATCAAGGCGATCGAGACGCCGGGACCAACGACGGTCAAGATCAGCCTCAAAAAAGCTTACTCGCCCTTTCTCGAAGTGCTCACTGCCCACGACGGCTGCATCATGCCCAAGCATCTCTATGAAGGCACCGACGTGTTCAAGAATCCGCGCAACAATGATCAGCCGGTCGGCAGCGGACCGTTCAAGTTTAAGGAATGGCACAAAGGCAGCCACATCACGCTGGTGCGCAATGAAAATTATTTCAAGAAAGGCCGACCGTTTTTGGACAGCGTTATCTACCGCATCATTCCCAATCCGGCAACGCGCGCCATCGCCTTTGAGACCGGCGAGATCAACGCGATCATCGCGAGCAACTCCTTTCCCTACCAACATGTCGACCGGCTGAAGAAACTGCGTAATGCGGTCATAAAAGACATCGGCTCGCCGTCACTCATCGGCGTGAACTTTAACTTAAAGGGCAATCCAATCTTGGCCAAGAAGGAAGTGCGCATCGCCATCGCCCATGCCATCGACAAGAAGTTCGTCGTCGAAAAAGGATTGCGCGGCGTCGGCAAAGTCATCGACAGCGTGATCCCGCCGGGCATTCCATGGGCTTACAACGCCGACGTGCCCAGGTACCCCTTCGATCTGAAAAAGGCCAACGCCTTACTCGACGAGGCGGGCTATCCAAAAACCACTCCCGGCACGCGCTTCGCGCTAAAGCTTAGCTTCGAAGCGGGCAACGACAACGCCGAAAGGCCGGTGCAGATTTTGCGCGAGCAACTAAAAGCGGTGGGTATCGATATCAAGCTCGAGCGCCTCGAACGCTCGGTGATGCTGGAGAAAATTTTTCAGAAGTACGATTTTGACCTATGGTTCGGCCCGCTTACCACCCGCGGTCATCCCGCCATCGGCACCGCGCGGCTGTACATGACTTCATCCATCACCGGCCAGCCATTCACCAATTTTACCCGTTACAGCAACCCCAAAATCGATCAACTCTTCGATCAGGCGGTCGCAGCAACTAAGAAAGCGGACATGGTCAAAGCCTACTATGAGATTCAAGACATCTTAATGCGCGATCTGCCGACTATTCCGGTGGCGGACCGGCTGCAACTTAACATTATCAAGGATCAATTCCAGGGCGCCTTAACCAGCACCGAAACCTACGAGCGCATGGACGAGATCTGGTGGGTCAAAGGCGCGCCGCTCAAAGAAGGCGACTTCGAGCGGGACTGATCGACCGATCACCGTAATCCTAGGTTTGGAGTTTTGAATATTGGGATTTAAAATCCCGGGCGTAAGCGAAATGCTATGTCTATTGCCGCCTTCGTCCTGCGCCGATTGTTGCATGCCCTTCCGCTGCTTGTTTGCGTCATTGTCTTTAACTTCTTCCTGATTCACCTAGCACCCGGCGATCCGATCCAGGCCTTAGTCGGCGAGTTTCCCGCTCCGGAGTCCTACATCGCCGAGATGCGCAAAGTTTTCGGCCTCGATCAGCCGCTTTACATCCAGCTGCTGCTTTACCTCAAGAATATTCTGACCGGCGACTTAGGCTTTTCTTTTTATTACCGCCAGCCGGTCTTAAGCGTAATCCTGGATCGAGTCCCGGCGACGCTGCAATTGATGGTCCCAGCATTGATCTTCTCCGCCGTCATTGGAATCCTGTTGGGCATTCTTTCTGCGCGCAAGCCCTACTCGCTGGCGGATCATACCATCAGCGTCTTTGCCCTCTTCGGTTATTGCGTGCCCGCCTTTTGGCTCGGTCAAATGCTCATGGCGGCCTTCGCCATCGAGCTTGGCTGGCTCCCTTCACAAGGGATTAAAACGGTGGGCGTTGACCTCGAGGGTTTTTCTCTCCTCCTCGACCGTACCGCGCACGTCGCACTGCCGTTCGCCGCGCTAGCCGTCCGCCACTTGGCGGTGAATGCGCGCATGATGCGCAGCAGCATGTTGGAAGTGGCCTATGAAGACTTCGTCACCGTCGCCCGCGCCAAAGGTCTGGATGAAAAAGACGTGATCGCCCGTCATATGGTGCCCAACGCGTTGATGCCCGTGGTCACGATCATCGGCGTCGACATCGGCTTTCTCTTTACCGGCTCGGTGTTGGTGGAAACCGTCTTCGGCTGGCCGGGCATCGGCCGGCTCATGTATGAGTCTATCGTCAAACGGGACTATCCGGTCTTGATGGGAAATTTTCTCATCACCACGGCGCTTGTGGTGATTGTCAATCTGATCGTCGATTTGATCTATGTCTGGCTCGACCCACGGGTGAAATACAACAAGTAAGTTCGGCCCTATGTCTTGGCGTCAACTCTGGCAGCAGTTTCGCAAAAATCGTGCGGCTGAGATCAGCCTCTATCTGCTTGTCGGCTTTGTCGTGACGGCGGTTCTCGCTTACCTGTTCTCGCCCTACGACCCGTTCGCCCTCGGCGATGAGACTCTGCTCGCGCCGCGCGCCGATCATTGGATGGGCACAGACGATCTCGGCCGGGACACTTTGAGCCGCGTCATTCACGGTGCCAGAGTGCCTTTGCTAGTCGGATTTTTGGCAACCGCTACCTCTCTAGCGCTCGGCATCCTAATCGGTTCGCTTTCCGGTTACTTCGGCGGTCGCACGGATACCGTTTTGATGCGCGCGACGGAATACGTCCTGGTCGTACCGCGATTTTTTCTCGCCTTGTTGGTAGTCGCCATGCTCGGCACCGGAATCATGAAGATCGTTTTGGTGATCGGCTTTCTTGGCTGGCCTGAAGTCGCCAGAGTTGTGCGGGCGCAGTTTTTAAGCTTTCGTGAACGGGAGTTCGTTCTGGCCGCCCGCGCTATCGGCGCCAGCCACGCACAAGTGATCTTCCGCGAAATCCTTCCTAACGCGATTCCACCGGCCGTGGTGGTCGCTTCTATATTGGTCGCGCGGGCAATTCTTTTGGAGGCCGGACTGAGTTTTCTCGGCCTGGGCGATCCCAATCTGATCAGTTGGGGATCGCTATTGAGCGAAGCTCAAGAACGGATCAGCGCTTCGGTTTGGCTGGCGATCTTTCCAGGAATGGCGATATCTCTGCTCGTGCTCTGCGTCAATCTTTTTGGCGATGGCATCAACGATGTGCTCAATCCGAAGTTGAGAAAAAATAGCAATCCGGTGTTCCAACGTCACGGTATCAGTCAATGACGATCAGGCCGCGGCCGTTCTGCCACTTTACCTCCGTGCCCCGTCGCCGTGACAAGCCGGCCACTTTCTCGATAATCTCTCGTCCTAATTTCTCTTCCGCAAGCAGCGGCCTGCCGCGCTGCCAACGCGGTTTGGCGAATCCCAGATCCAAAGGATAGAGTTCGATGCGCGCAAGCTTTTTCTCTTTGAACTCGCATTTGGCGACCACTTGTTTCCAATAGTTGGGATCGGCGGGATGGCCGACGGTGTCGTTTTGATAGCGCACGTCAGCGAAGTCGGCCGGTCCCGCATCGCCGCCGAGACCATAGCGCGCATAAGCTTCTTCGGCGAGAAATTGCGGAGTTTCCAGTTCAAATATCGTCGTGCCCAAGCTGTAAAAAATCGGCCGGCCCTTGTAAATCTCGACGCCGAACGGCTCCTGCGGCCCGTGGGCGACAAAGATATCTGCGCCCGCGTCGATGCAACCATGGGCGAAGTCGACGGCAAAATCGGCCAGCTCGTCAATCTCGCTGCGATGCGCCGCGGTCAATAATTTCTCGCCGCCGAGCTCGTGGCAGTGCAAGCTCACCACCACCCAGTCGGACATGCGCCGCGCTTCTTTGATCTGCTGCAGATTTTCCTCAACGTCGCGTTTGTTTCCGACCGTGCGCACGCCAAACTCGCCGCCTTTTTCAAAACGCATGTTGCCGAAGGTATATTCGGTGGCGCTGTCGGCTCCGACATGCGACCGGGCATCGCCGAGATTCCGCCGTCTGGTGCGCACCGCATCGTATCCCAACGCCGCGCCCAAACGCCGCAGCTCCTCAAGGCCGCGCTCGTCGATAACATGGCTCATACTATGACGCAAAGGGTTGATGCCTGCGCGTCCCGGCGTATCCGGCCGTTGCTCGCCGGCGACGGAATGACCGGGCATGGTCGCCGTCGCGGCAATTAACGCAACTCGCCCGCGCTTGGTGTCCAGATAGGCGGGCGCGCGCGCTTCCCGTAAGTGTCGGCCAGTGCCGGCGTGGGCGATGCCAGCGGCGTCCAAATAACGGCAGGTGGCCACGATTCCCTCTTCGCCATAATCGAACGCATGGTTGTTGGCGGTCGAAACCAGATTGATGCCGAGCCATTTGAGGTCTTCCAGCAAGTGCGGTTCGGTCGTCATATAGGTCCCGCCGCTGATGTTTTGGTGGCCTTCGAGATAGCGATGCACGCTGGTTTCCAGGTTGGCGAAAGTGGCGTCTGTGCTGGCGCAGACTTCTCGCAGTTGCAAATAGCGCTCTTCGCCGAATACCGCCAACCGGCGCGTCGGCATGACATCGCCGAGAAACATCATGCTAAAGTCGCCCCGTTCTGAATCGTAAAGCATACCGACACCTCTCAGCTGATTTCTTGCGCGCTCAGAGTGGGCTCGTAGAGCATTTGAATCACGATACCGTCGGGATCGGTGCAGTAAAAAGACGCGCTGCCGTCGCGATGAACTTTGAACGGATGAACAATGGTCACGCCGCGCGCGCGAAAGTTCTCTTCGAGTTCCTTG
>VBKY01000278.1 GCA_005879255.1 Deltaproteobacteria bacterium | reverse complement strand
TCGAAGCCAGAAGTCAATTTAGTCCAGGACCCAGCGCAATTGGACTGGAAGCCGATTGTGAAAATTGAGCACTATTACGTGCGTCCACAAATCATCCTTGAAGTCGCGACGACTTGAACGGCCTCATAGAAGAAATTAATGACACAGACTTATCCCAAGCGTCTCATCGAAGTCGACAAGACCCAAACGACACCACCGCTTCAGTAAACCCTCCCTTTTAGCTAGGATTCATGACTGCGATAATTCCTTTCAAGACGGTCCCATATTAGACAGTAATCCCTCTCCAGTCACTGTAGAGTTTGACCAATTCTAGGCGTGGGGTTTCACTTCCGAGGTTACTCGAAATTTTTTTAGTAAGCCTGACTTAACCCTCCTAATCTGTCCAACCAAAGGAGGTTGACATGCGAAAATTAATGATGCTCTTCGCGCTCATGATCGCTCTCGGTCAATGGGGTTGCCAATTCGTTGGAGGAGCGGCGTCCGGAAACCGTACACCCGTGTCAGGCTACAACTCTAACTCCCATTACCAGATGAACCAGCTGGAGGAGGATTATCGAGCTCAAAGAATAACTCGTAAAGACTACTAGTTCCGTAAGGGACAGGTAGAGATAGGATTTAATCCTTTACTAGGCGAAGTCTTTTGATGACAGTTGGTTCAACTTCACTGGGTGAAATCTCTCAACCAAAGGCTCCCTAAACCCAGCTTGCGTGCCGCTCACACGGTTGTGAAAAAGAATGAAATCGATGCGGGATGTTTTTCAGCTAATCTTCGACACTACGGTACGTGCTTTTGGGCGGCGTTACGAGAACGTCCAGGGGGGAGCACTTGGCTTTCCCCCTGGGTTGCTGTTTGACGGTTTGCGATGAATCAGTTCAGGCTTATCGCGATCTGTCTTGGCTTGGCCTCATCGGCCTTGGGAACTTGTACTTCAAGGCAGAAACCTAGGGTCAGACTTTCCAATCTAGCCTATCTTGACGATTTCTTATCACTCCTGTTAGAGGGAATGCATGGCTAGGCGTCCACTTTTGGCTCCCGGAGTTCTGTATCACGTGATCGTGCGCGGGAACCACAGACAGAAGACGTTTTTCGGCGGTAGCGACTACCAGGCTTATTTGGAAAGGCTGGGCCGATAGCGGAACTTGAGGCATTGGGTAAGCGAGTTGCAGAGATGAAAAGGCGGCTGGTTTAGGTGTCGGCACTCACCGGAGTACCCAAGAATCACAACCAAGACTGTCGCCACGCTCAAGGGCGGCGCTGTTTATTCATGACAGTCACTTTGTTTGGGACGCCTGCTTATCAATCCATTGCTTGCATAATTTGAGTCCGTGTTCCTCGGTGACCAATTTCATTTTACGTACCCACCTCGGCTTGTTGCTTGGACTTAAACGGTGAATCCGTGGGGGCCTTCGAGTCGTTTAATCGCTATTGTCCGGGTTAGGTCCCGATCAAAAACTAACCCGCGTGAGTACCACCCTTTCTAGGTGATGGAACTGCTACTCCATAAATAGGATGGTCCTTCTGCTGTTTCATCGGTCGTCGTCTTTCTCTTGAAAAGCCATCCGTATGGCCGTTGGTCGCCCAATTACATGAATCATATCTCTTCGAGCGCCGTGTAGTCATGAACTCTGCTATATTGCGGAATGAAGCGCGCCAACTTAAAAACTTTGCCATCCTTCTTTCGTACTAAACGGTAGGGATTTTCGCCGCGCGCCGTGGGCCTCCCATTCTCGCGGATGTAGTCAAAGCCATCTCGTAATTCACGCGCGCATATCACGTAGATTCGATGCGCCGGCACTTCGATCCATTCAGCCATGTTCGTAGACCTCTATTCCGCCGGTGATTGCGGCCGGGAGGGAGACCGAGAGCAGAGAGCAAAACGTAGCCTGTCCCGTTTTTGTTCGTACTGTTCAGCCAATTACGAAGGTTCGTGCATTTGGCGGCGTTACGAGAATGTCCAGAGGGAAGCGCTTGGCTTCCCCCTGGGTTGTTGCGATGAATCAGTTCAGGCTTATAGCGATCTGTCTTGGCTTGGCCTCATCGGCTTTGGGAACCTGTACTTCAAGTATTCCGTCCCGATAGGTCGCTTTGATGCCATCGTGTTTCACGGTTTGCGGCACGTAGAAGGATCGAGAAAATTTACCTGCAACCCGCTCGACCCGGTGGTACTCGACCCCATTGGCCGGCTCTTCAAACTTTCTCTCGCCACTGAGTGTCAATATCCCCTCGTTCACTTCCGTTTTGAGGTCCTCGTTTCTCATCCCGGGCAGCTCGGCGCGAATGAGATACGAATCCTTACTTTCAAGAATGTCCACGGGAGGACACCAGACTCCAGTGGCAGCACTCTGTTGCGCCCGTGTCCGACCGAACGTGTCTTCGAATAGCTCGTTGATACGGGACTGAAATCGGTTTACACCCTCCACTTGATCCCATCTTACTAGTTCCATAATTAGCTCTCCTTTTTTAAACCTTTTCTTTAAGGTAGCGGGAAGTTAATCACGGCGTGTCACCGTGTCAAGGAGAGTAGAATGATTGGAGAATGAACCAGACAGCCGAGAAGCTCGGAATCAAAATGGCTAAGCCCATGGATACGGAGATGAAGGCCATGAAAAAAGACAAGATGGAACCCATGAGCAAAGAACCGACGAGCAAAGAAAAGAAGTAATTACCCATCCACGAAAACAGAAGGGGAGTCTTAATGCTCCCCTCCTGACCTATAAGACGGTATCTCCCAGCAGCCATCAAAAGTCTCTTCCGGCGTTTCGACAATCGCAACGCGGAACTCCGGCTAAGGAGGGGAAGGATTGGTGGGGAAGGATTCTGCGCCAACGGCTCTTATTCCTGCGCGACGAATGAGTCTCTTTGGGACCATTCGCGCTTTTTTGCTTGGTGTTATCAGCGCAGTTGTTTTTGCCTGCGGCGGTGAGAACTTCGATAAGATCCGTAACATCGACTCGGCTGGCGAGACGATCATCTGTTTCGGTGACAGCCTGACCGAAGGTGTCGGCGCGGCCGAAGGCGAAGATTATCCGACCGTTTTGTCGCGGCTATTGGCGTCGCTGGTCGCCAATGCGGGACTCCGCAGCAATTAGTGTCCACGAGATAATCGATCCTCGGGTAATCCGAAGATTGGATGAAAGTGGCTTTATCGACGGAATCTATCGGAGTTATCGCGGAAAGTAATTGCGGTGGATCCGCTCAAGAGATTCTAAGTCGGAGCGCGCTGCAGGGACACGATACGCGGCTTACTCCAATGACTATAACTTCTCGGCTACGCGCTTGCAAAAACCGATTTTCGCGTTTTCGTCCGTTATCTCTTGGCTAAGAATCCTAACGAGCTCTGTAACTCGCTTCTTGGGAAATTTCTCTATTGATTCGCCGAGGGCCTTCACGTGATCACGAATAATCATGGACGCCAGAGGCCCGTTGATCTCGGCAAGTTCCTTGGTCACGCTGTCAAAAAAGCCCGGTGATACCGCCTCTCGAGCGGCGTCCGCTGCGTTGGACGTAACTGCAGCGCTTTTAAATTGAGAGTTAGCCGGTTTTTCTTTTTCTCTCTTCAATTCCTGGCCTGGGACAACCGTGCCGACATCTTGCGCTTCAACGGCAGTCAAAGCCTCTGCCTGCTTGAAAAAGGAAGACATCCCCTTTATTCCATTCGCTAAAGCTCCCAACTGGGAATTGAGATCTTTTATCTGCCTATCCTGGTCTGCCAGAAGCTTCTCTTTACTATTCACCAGACTTTCCAAGGCTTGGATTTTCGCAGTAAGCTTTTGTTCCAAACCCTTGAGAGTCGACTCCTTGGCGCGAACGATCGCCTCTCTATCTCTAAGCTGGGCTTCCAGCGTCGCGATCTTTGCATTGGAACTCTCAGCGAGCTGCTGGGCACGCTTAGCTTCGCTAGCCGTTTCTGCTTTGGCCTGCTGAATGGCCAACTCCAATTGGGTTATTTGTTTCCCTAGAACATCTATTTTGGACGTGAGATCGCTTGCATCTTTACCTCGGCTTTCCAGAGCTTCCTCTTTCTTCTTCATGTCATTTTGCAAATCGCGGATCTTGACATTGAGAGTTTGTTCCATCTTTTGGCTGGCAAGCTCTTTGCCACGGGCGGCGTTAAGCTGGGCTTCCTGGGCAGCGATCTCGGTCCTGAGGCTCTCGATGACCTGCTCAGCATGCTGGCTTTCGCCCGCGACCACGGCTTCACCCTCTTTAACAGCGGCGCGCAATCTAGCGAGTCTATCCACGACAGTCTTCTCAAGCTGCTCCATTTCATTGTCTAGACTCGAAGCATCACTACCTTTTACCCGAGCAACGGCCATTGAATTGGCCATGCTCCGCTGTAAAGTCCCTTTCAGGGAATCATATACGTTGGCCATATGTCCTCCAGGCGTCCTTTCTGTTGACTACGGTTGTAGTCATAAAAGCCATTTTCCGCGACTAACTTGCGACTTACAAGATAAATTATAGTCGTCTTCGTAATTAGTCGCCAGTTAGGAGCTGGGAGAACCAAAGGGGTA
This sequence comes from Deltaproteobacteria bacterium, assembly GCA_005879255.1. The sequence continues at coordinate 7,017 of VBKY01000278.1, read as the reverse complement.
GCGTCTTTTGTTGGTAGTTTCAGAAAGTCTGGGTCCTGTTATAAGAATCCTTTCAATCTGCTCGGATTTGTTCGTCACAAAGAAGACTCGGATATTCCATCGTGAAAGGGTGGAGGACGGTACGATTAGTGAATTTGCGTAGTCAATTTTTCGCATTTTATCTTCCCATAACTGCAACGCTGATTTCTGCCTGCGGTGGAGAGAACTTCGACAAGATCCGTAACATCGACTCCGCTGGAGAGACGATCATCTGTTTCGGTGACAGCCTGACCGAAGGCGTCGGCGCGGCGGAAGGCGAAGATTATCCGACCGTTTTGTCGCGGCTATTGGCATCGCCGGTCGTCAATGCGGGACGGCGCGGCGATACCACGGGCGACGCATTGGAGCGGCTCTCCGATGCGGTGTTGGGCAAGAACCCGAGATTGGTGATCTTGCTGTTGGGCGGGAACGATTTTTTGCGTCAGCGGCCGGTCCAGGAAACCAGGAAGAACCTCGAGGAAATCGTCCAGCGTGTGCAAGCGCGCGGAGCGATGGTCGCCATTGCCGGTCTTAAATTGGGGCTGTTTACCGATGAATATAGTGCAATGTTCGAGGACACGGCCAAGCGGTTAGGGGCGCTATATATTCCGCAGGTGTTGAAAGGGATTCTTTCTGATTCAGCCCTAAGGAGCGATCCGATCCATCCGAATGGCGCCGGCTATCGTTTGATTGCGGATCGCATGGCCGAGAAAATCAAGCCGCTGCTCGAGCGGTCCGAGCGGTTAAAAATCGCGCTTCTCGCCGCCTGATGGGGTTGAAGTGATTTCATGGAACTTATGACTATGGTATAGGCGAATTATGATGGCAAGCAGCGGCGGAAAAATACTGCTTGGCAAAGTCGCGTTGGTGACAGGCGCTAGTCGCGGCATCGGCCGGGCGATCGCCGCGGCTTACGCGCAAAACGGTGCAAGTGTTTTCCTGTGCGGCCGGAACGCCGATGACCTCGGCGCTGCGCTGCGTGAGATTCGACATGCCGGGGGAGTAATCGATGGGGTCGCGGGTGACGTTAGCAGAGCGCATGATGTCGAGAGCATCGTCGGCAAGACGGTCCAACGCTTCGGCGCGATCGATGTGTTGGTGAACAATGCCAGCATACTCGGACCCCGCGAACCGATCGCGAGTTATCCTTTAGCCGCATGGGACGAAGTGATGCAGATCAATCTGACGGGAGTTTTTTTGATAACCCGTGCGGTTTTGCCGGTCATGCTAGAGCGCAAGAGCGGTTCGATTATCAACGTGACATCCGGTGTTGGACGGCAGGGTAAGGCGAGATGGGGCGCCTACGCCGTTTCGAAGGCCGGCCTAGAGTGCTTCACGCAGGTGCTCGCTGATGAAGTCGACCAAGCAGGCATCAGAGTGAACTCAGTCAATCCGGCCGCAACCCGGACGCAAATGCGCGCACAGGCTTATCCAGCCGAAGATTCCTTAGTTTTACCCACACCCGATGAAATTACCCCGGTTTTCGTCTATCTGGCGTCGGATGCCTCTGCCGGAGTCACGGGGCAATCATTAGAAGCGCGCGATTGGTTCGGCCGAAACATTTGACCCATGACCGCTATTCATATACAAGAAGTCAAATTATGCCTTGGGTTAGACGTTCGCATCAAAGTTATAGATTTTACTGGATTACGGCAGGTATCGCCTCGCTGTTGGTGGGAATTCTTGCCGGCTATTCCTGGTGGGGTAATACGGCTTCAGTGGTGACGATCGTGGAACGCCAGCTTAGTCAATCTCAAGCGCAGGTCAGAACGCTAGAGCAGCGAGTAAAGGCGCTGGAAATCAAGTTAGGCATCGAAGGCGACGCCGGCGAACGTGAATCTACCGTAAAAGCCTATTGATCCCGGAAATCATCGCTCCGAAAATATTCCAGACCACTGCTTGGCTAGTCCGCAATGATCAAAGCCGTCATTTTTGCTTTTATCATATTAACTGGCGCGACAACCACGAACGCGCAAGAACTGAAGAAGATCAAAGTCGGTTATCCGGCAATTGCCTATAATCAGATTCATATTTGGGTCGCTAAAGATGCGGGGCTGTTTAGAAAGTACGGGCTCGATACCGAAGTCATTTTTTTCCGCGGCGGGCAGATGGCGACGCAGGCCCTAGTGGCGGGTGATCCGCCGATCGTTAACATTGGAACGGTGGTGCAAGCGGGACTGGAGGGGCACGACGTCGTTCTTATCGCTTCGTCAGAAAATGCTTACCACTATTCGGTCGTTGCCCGGCCAGGCATTAGCACGGTCGAACAGCTCAAGGGAAAACGGCTGGGCGTGAGCGGCTTTGGCTCGGCATCGCACAACGCTTCGCTGATTTTCTTTAAGAGATTCAATTTAGAACCGAACCGAGATGTGGCTCTGGTTGTTTCCGGGCCGACCAGCGACCGGCTCAGCGCGGTCGAAGGTGGCCGGATCGATGCCACAGTCGTTACTCCCCCGGAGGTGCCGCGGGCGCGCAAGCAGGGTCTGGTCGAAGTCTACGATATGATCAACCTGGGTGTTGAGGTTCAAGGCAACGGGTTAGCGACCTCCCGGTCGTTTATCAAGAGCCAGCGGGAGACGGTTTTGAGCGCTTTGAAAGGTTACGTCGAGGCGATCCATTTCATTCATCGTAACCGAGACGAGAGCAAGAAAATCGTCGCCAAGTACTTGCGCTCGTCCGATCCGGAGCTGCTCGACGCAACCTATACAGCTTTCGTGAAAGGCGTAGCCAAAAAACCTTACCCGACGCTGAAGGGAATTCAGTTTTTGCTCGACGAAGTGGCGGTAAAGTTGGCGAACGCCAAGACGGCCAAACCGGAGCAGTTTGTCGATCTTTCTTTGCTGCAGCAGTTGGAAAAAGAAGGTTTCTTTGCCGAAATGGCAAAGCGCTACTCGTAACTATTTTTGGTCTCATTGGCAAATTGATTTCCTGGAAAGGAGAGGTGCGACGATGAACATGGTTATTGGAGGACGTTTTCCCGATATCGAATTGACGGATCAAGACGGCCAGCAAAGCAAGCTCGCAGATTTGGTTGGCAAGTTTCCCTTCATTCTTTCGTTCTACCGTGGCTATTGGTGAGGGAAGTGCCAGGTGCAGTTGCGCCATTACGTGGAACTTCAAGAAGAGCTCGCGATCAATTATTGCAAGCTCGCGGTCGTGAGTGTGGATTCGCCCGAAGTGAACGACGCATTCAGAACCGGTTTGGGTGCCAATTTCACTTTCTTGAGCGATCAAGACCGCAAAGTCGTAAAAATGCTAGAAATGACGGAGACATCGAAGAGCCGAGGCGTCACGGCGATGCCGTACACGTTCGCGCTTTTGCCGGACCTCACTATCCATAATCTCTACTGCGGTTACTGGTATCTCGGCCGCCCCACATTAGATGAGCTGCGCATGGATTTGCGCGCGATGATGCGAAAGGTCCGGCCGGATTTCGAGGGGCCGGTCGGCTAAGCCTTCTGCCGGGCTAAAAAGGGCAGTTGCAAGCGCCGCACCGAATCGGTAAGCTTTTTCCATGATCACGCCGAACGAGATCAAAGAAACCCTATCGAAGGCGCTTCCGGTATCGGTAATTGAGACGCAAGACCTAACCGGTGGTGGCGATCACTGGCAGGTCATTATCGTTTCGCCCGCCTTCGAAGGTAAAGGGCTTGTGGAGCAACACCGAATGGTTAACGAAGCTCTCAAGGCCGAAATAGGCGATCAGCGTATTCACGCGCTTGCGCTTAGAACTTTTACGCCCGCGCAGTGGGAAAAACTAGGTTCTTGAGTTCGCAGGAAAGAAGGAGAAGAGATTATGGCAGACGATATTTTCACGAAGATCGACGAAAAGGTGAAAAACAACAAAGTCATGCTGTACATGAAGGGCACGCCGGATTTTCCACAGTGCGGCTTTTCAGCCCATACCGTGGAAATTCTTAGGTCCTACGGTATTCCGTTCGCCAGTGAGGATGTCCTGGCCGACCCGGCGATTAGAGACGGGATCAAGCGTTACTCCAACTGGCCGACTATCCCGCAGATTTATATCGGCGGCAAGTTCGTCGGCGGCTGCGATATCGTGCACGAGCTTCATGAAAGAGGCGAGCTCGAACCGCTGTTGAAAACCGCCTTTTCCGAATGAGGCAATACCGCCTATTAAGATTCGGCGCGCCCGCTCGTCTAAGAGGCTGAATAGGTAGGTCAAAGAATCATGAAGAGCCGACTCGCCACGATAGTCTTGGCCATTGCGATTGTTTTTACGAGTTCCTGTGCCACGCTCGGACGATTCAGCCCAGGGTATGACAGCTTCGAGCAAGGCCTAGCTTTGTTTAACCAAGGGCGATTCGCTGCCGCGGAGCCTTACTTTGAACGGGCGACGCGGCAAAATCCGGATTTCGCCGAGGCGTACTTCTATCTGGGGCGTACCTACATCAGCCAAAGCATGTGGCGCGCTGCGATCCAGCCCCTGCGCACCGCGTTTCGGCTTTCGCCGCGAGAGGCGCAACAAGAGATCATGGATCTTATTCTCGACGCCACGTTTGCCGCCGCACTGAATGATTTCAAGCTGGGCGAAGACCGCAAGCCACCGGCGCGATTCGACAGTACACTGTAATCGGACTCCAGCGGCTTTCCTTCACTTTCTTTTAACTTGTATCTCGCCTCCCATGTTCGTATCGTGACTTCTGAAAGATATTCTGCAGGAGTCAATTCAATGATTTGGCTAACCATAATAATTTTTCTGGTGGCTGCATCCCCAGCGTCGGCGCAGCTCGACAAAGTTTTTAAGGGGATCGGCAACCTGCCAGGCGCCGGCAGCGCGCAAAGCGATGCGAGGATCGGGTCCGGATTGCAAGAGGCTTTGAAAGTCGGCACGGAAAACGCGGTCAGTCAAACCGGCACGGTCGATGGGTTTTTGAAGAACAAAGCGATCAAGATTTTAATGCCGAAATCGTTACAAGCCATCGAATCGCCTCTGCGGTTTGTCGGCTACGGTCCCCAAATCGACGAGTTCGTCGTCGGCATGAACCGCGCTGCGGAAAAGGCGGTGCCGTTCGCAAAAGAAATTTTTTGGGACGCGATCGGGCAAATGACCTTCGACGATGCGCGGAACATTCTCAACGGCAGTGAAACAGCAGCAACCGACTACTTCAAGTCGAAGACGTCGAAGAAACTCCAAGCAGCCTTTTTGCCATCGGTAAAAGACGTAATGAATCAGGTAGGTGTCAATCGCCAATACAACGATTTGATAGGCCGCTACAAAGACGTGCCGTTTTCGAAAAACATCGCTTTCGATGTGAATCAGTATGTGACAGAAAAGACGACGGACGGATTGTTCTTCGTAGTCGGTCAAGAAGAGAAGAAAATCAGAACCAACGCGGCGGCGCGCGTCACCGATCTCTTGAAGGACGTTTTCGGCGGCAGAAGGTAGTCGCAGCTCATCGCAAATCCAGAATACTATTTAGCTCGAAGTGCGTTGACGTCATTCGCAATCACTTCCCCTGTCGTCATTCCGGTCCTTCGGTGCGCTCAGGATAAACTCCGTCCGGAATCCAGCGTTTGTGTCATTCCCCCGTTTGCTACCCCTGGATTTCGCCGGCATGACGGACGTCTTATTCGTTTCAATGTGGCAGTAAACGAACGGTTGATTGACTGATGCCAACTCATGCGCCGTTTCAGCTTCTTTAGTGAGTCAGTTCGCCAGCGAGGCCATTAGTCTACCAAAACCGGTCACGTTCTGTTTCACTTTTGCCATCTTGAGCGCGTGCCAGATATAGGCCTGGCAGCTGGTGACGACCGGCTTGCCGATCTCTTTTTCGAGTAAATCGACGTCGGTAATCGTCGGCCAGCGTGGGCAGGGAACGAAGACGCCATCTGCCTCGGGCGCCTGCTCATAGAGCCGCTTGGCGATCTTGTACGCCGCGTGCACGTCCATGTCGGTTAAATCAGCGTTCTTACGAACACCGTAACCTTGAATTTTCAGCACGTTAAAGCCAGATTTTTCGAGAAAAGCTTTCATGCGCTCGTTGAGCGTGTCTTCGTGCGGCGTGGCGACAACTAACTTTTTCAGGCCTAATGATTTTAGAGCTTCGACCTCTCCAGTGATCCCGGGTGAAGTGGGAACGCCGAATTTCCCCGTTAGCTTCTTGCCCATCTCGATGTCGCTGCCGTAACCTAGCTTGGTGAAAAGCGGCGAGCCTCCAATAATTATCGAATCGCACTTGTTGTCGACCAGGTCCGCGGCAACTTCCTCAATGCGTTGCAGTTGACGCTCGAAATCGGCGTCGACCAACTGTCGAATCGTCCCAGTGCTGTTCAGAATCATGAAGCCTTCCGGCAACATTCGATAGAATTCATAAACCAAAGTATCGCCGCGCGATGGAGCGACGTGACCGATTTTTGCGCGCCAACCGTACATGTTTGACCTCCTTTGTCGGTGGTTCAAGGTTCAAGGGTTCAAAGTTCAAGGTAAACGCAACGAACTCGTTCAATACGTTCAAGCGGCGCAAAGTGTTTCAACCCTTTTGAAAAGTCATTGAACATTGAACCTGGAACCTTTGAACTGGTTTTCCCTACCAATTTAGCCAGGCGCCGTTGACGTGAATCGTTTGTCCGGTGATGTATTTGTTTTCGTCCGTGACTAAAAAAAGTACAGTGCTCGCGATCTCATCCGGCGTGCCCGTGCGGCCCATCGGGATCTGTGCCACTGCATCCGCCCATGCTTGGTCTGAATAGTGGCTGCGTACCCGCGGTGTTGAAACTCGTCCCGGCGCGACGGCATTGATGTTGATGCCCTCTTTCACGACTTCCAAGGCGAGCGATTTGGTGAACGCCGCGACCCCAGCTTTTGCCGCGGCGTAGCTGGAGCGGGTGGCATTTCCCGTGAAACCATAGATCGACGAAATGTTGACGATCTTGCCGTAGTGTTGCTTGAGCATTGCAGGTAGAACCGCTTGAGAACAAAGAAAAACCGATTTCAAGTTCATGTCGACGATGTGATCCCAGTCCGCCGCGGTCATGTCG
>VBKY01000277.1 GCA_005879255.1 Deltaproteobacteria bacterium | reverse complement strand
CGAAGTAGATGGAGCGGCGAATGATGCCCGAGAAGAGATTATAGCCTTGGTCGGTCAGGTCCTGTACGGCGCCTTGCTCGGCAATTAGCTTGACATTATGCGGCCGCAAACATACCGCTACTTCGCTCGACGGCGCGATACCACCGGCGTCGACCAAGCGAATCTTGACGCCATCGGATAGCAGTAACTGGCCGTCACCATCAAAGTGACCTCTGAGAATATTCGCCTTGCCGACAAACTCGGCGACGGAGCGCGTTTTCGGCCGATCGAATATCTCGGCCGGCCGTCCGACCTGGACCAGACGGCCGCGATCGAGCACGGCGATTCGGTCCGAGGTCGCCATCGCTTCGGCTTGATCGTGCGTCACGTAGACGGTGGTAATTTTGAATTCCTCGTGCAAGCGGCGGATCTCGAAGCGCATCTCTTCGCGCAGATTTGCGTCTAAATTGCTCAGCGGCTCGTCCATCAAAAGAATCTGCGGCTCCACCACCAAGGCGCGCGCCAGCGCCACCCGTTGCTGCTGTCCTCCTGACAATTCGGCCGAATAGCGGTCTTTCAACTCCGACAAGTGCACGACGCCGAGCAGCTTGGTAACTTTCGCTTCGATTTGCGGTTTCGTGAGTTTCTTGAATTTGAGGCCGTAGGCAACGTTCTGCGCCACTGTCATGTGCGGCCAGACCGCGTAGCTTTGAAAGATCATCGACATGTTGCGCCGCTCCGGCCCTACCAGATGCGCCGCGGACGAAATGACCTTGCCGCCGACGCGAATTTCCCCCGCGTCCGGCTGCAGGAAGCCGGCGAGCAAACGCAGTGTCGTGGTTTTGCCGCAGCCGGAGGGACCGAGGAGCGACACGAATTCTCCGTCGCCGATTTCCAAGTCGAGATCATTGACGGCGGCAGCTTCGGCGAACTTTTTCGAGAGTCCTCGTATCGATACTATGGCCATATACTATTCACGAGTCCCCATCACGTCCCGCCCGGCGATCCACTGGACCGTAGATATGACCGCGAAGCAAACCACCAACAAGAGAATTCCTAGAACGGCAATGACTCCCACTTGGCCTTCTTCTTTGAGATCGAAAATGACTACGGAGACAACTTTCGACCTCGGCGAAAATAATAGAATCGAGGCGCTGAGCTCCCGAATGACGCTGATGAAGATAAAACACCAGGCGGCGATCAGGCCCGAGCGTGCCAGCGGCGCGGTTACATCTTTGAGCGAGATGAGCCGATTCGCACCGATAATCCGGCTGGCATCTTCGAGCTCCGGGTGGATGCTCTTGAAAGTGGACTCCGCCTGAGAAAATCCAATCGGCATTTCCTTGGTCAGATAAGCCACGAAAAGAATCCATATAGTGCCGTAGAGCACTAGTGGTGGCCGCGTATAGACGATGAACAGACCCACAGCCAGGACGATGCCAGGGATAACTAAAGGCGCCAAAGCAAAAAAACTCAGATAACGCGCGCCGCGAAACAGATTCCGATTGGTAATGTACGCGACCAGAGTCGCTAAAACCGTGCCGATCGTCGCCGTCAGTAACCCCAATTTGAAAGTATTGTAGATCGCCAGCTGGGTATCGCCGTACTCAAAGAAAGCGAATGAAAAATTATTCAGCGTAAAATTGTCCCACGTCAGAGGAAGGGCCCAGGCTTTGGAGAGAGCCGCCTTCAAGAGGATCCAGTAGGGCAAGAAGACCGAAAGCGAAAGAATGCTGAGCACGATAAGTAACACTGGAACCCGACCCCAGCCGAGCCGGATCAATCGTTTCTGTCCGCCTTTGCCGCCAACCGTGCTGAATCCTCGCCGCCCGAGAATTTTTTTCTGCACGGCGATAAGCGCCATCGTCGCCAAGAGCAGCGGCACGGAAAAAGCGGCCGCCATATCCAGGCGCGGCGGATATTGAAACAGCGCCCAGATCTGCGTTGTGATCGTGTGCAGTCCCGCAGGCAGGCCGAGAATCGCCGGGGCACCGAAGAGCGACAGCGATTGCAGAAAAGCCAGGATAAATCCGCCGATCAGCGCCGGCATCGCTAGAGGCAATGTGACCGTCCAGGCCGTCCACCATTTGCTCGCGCCCAAAATCTCCGCGGCATCTTCGAGATCCGACGATATCAGCTCGCAGACGTTGGCGATCATAGAAAACACGTAGGGGAAGCTGTAGAGCGCCATCACGAAAATCAGCCCCGACATCGTGAAGATATTGAAGAGCGCTTCTTCCGATCCCGTCACGGCGCGGTAAAGCTTGTTCAGTGAACCGGCGTTGGGTCCGGCAAGCAGCGTCCAGGCAAACGCGCCCAAGAACGGCGGCGTCACGAATGATGCCATGACCAGCGCGCGGATCGGTTTCTTCCAGGGCAGGTCCGTCCGCGCCACCACCCAGGCCAGCAGAGCACCGATGATCACCGAGATTACTCCCACCCACGTGGAAATAATCAGAGTATTCCAGATCGCCTTGAGAAATTGCTCGTTGCTAAAAACTTCAAGATATCGGTTGAGCGTGATTGCGTTACCGTCCCACAGGCTGGCCCGAAAAATCGCGCCTAGTGGAAACACCATCAAGAAGACAAGTAAAAGCGCCGCCCCGAGCCACACGGGAAGGGTCGGATCCTTGAGTCGCAGCGCGGACCAGCTCGTGTGTGTGACTCGATCGAGCGTGCCGGTTTGAGTCGCCATGAATGCAATGACTAGCGGCTTACCTCAACATCCCTTGAATCAAGCCGAGCCCAAGCCAGAGCCGTTTCCATCATTCCGACGAAAGCCGGAATCCAGCGTTCCTTTCATTTTAACCTCACAACCCCATTAGCCTGGATGCCGGCGTGCGCCGGCATGACGAATCGTCAATGCGCCTAGCCCGCGTTTGTAATCGTCCTGAGAAAGACATCATGCGCCGAAAAATTCGGTGAAGCGCTTTTTTATTTCGGCATTGCGTTTTTCCAGCTCGTCGGCATCCGCGGTCAGAAGCTTCAGATCCTTGAGCTTGGGCTTGTCCGCTGGATAGGTAACTTCAGGATGACCGGTGTAAAGACCTTCCTTATCGGCCAACAGCTGCTGCGACTCTTTGGAAAAAATAAACTCGGTGAAGAGTTTCGCGGCATTGGGATGAGGCGCGTCTTTGGCAATCGCCACCGGCGATACTACCAGCGGAATGCCCTCTTTGGGATAGATGATCTTGATCGGGTTACCCTGTTTTAATGTTTTGTAATAAAAATATTCCGCTCCGTTGACGCCCACCGGCCGCTCTCCCGACGCCACGACGCCGGCCGGATCATTGGCCGACTGAACGATATGCAATTTGTTTTTCGCCAGATCACGAAAGTAGTCCCAGCCGTAGAGGTTTACGAGCGCCAGCACGTGAGTCATGATGATGCCACTGTAGCCTGGATGACCCGTGACCAGCTTGCCATTCCATTTAGAATTCAAAAGATCCTTCCAAGTCTTAGGCGCGTCTTTTTCCGAAACAATTTTTGGGTTGTGCGCGATGACCGAAAGCGTCGCCCGCATGCCATAGTAAAAGCCCGCCTTATCCTTAAAGCCGCCGGGGAAACCAGCGACACCTTGGGGCGTGAATTTCAGCAACATCCCTTTGTCCTTTAAAAGCTCGAAGTTGCCGGCATCGGAGGTATGCACGATATCGGCATTCTTTATTCCCGCAGACGCTTCCTGCATGAACCTTTGCAGCACGCGTTGGGAGCCGTTGCGGTGCACTTCCACCTCGATGCCTTTGAACTTATTTTGAAAATAGTGCGCGATCGCGGTGGAAGACGGCAACGCCAAGGACGTATGCCAAACGACCTTTCCTTCTTTTCGCGCCGCCTCAATCAGCGCGGAATCTTGAGCCGCAACCAGCGAAGCGACGGCAAAAGCCCCGGTGAGAATGACGAAGCAAACACTGATCTTTTTCATGATTGCCTCCTGATCGCTCAACTAGAAAATGTCTTGGATCATTATTGCGGAATCAGTTTGTCAGTCAACGTCACTATGGCCGGCATCTCTTCCAGCCGATTCACCATGCGGACTATCTCGTCGACGGTACTCGCCGGCAGCGCCAGCTTTGCGTTGCCGCGAAATTTCTCTTCGATCTCTTCCGGCGGCAACGGGTCCTCAAAACCGCCACGTGGGTGAGGCTGGTTTTCCTCGAACACCGTTCCGTCGTTCATTCGAACTTTGACATGTCCGGAGAAGTGGCGCGGATAATCGATCGTCGGATCAAGCTCGTAACGAACCTTGGCGGCTAATGCTAGAAGCTTGGGGTCACGAATCGCCGCTTCGGAAAATTCTTCAAGCCCTGCTCTGCCGCGAATGAGCATGACGGCAATGCTGTAGGGTAAACTAAATTTGGCGCCGTAAGAACTGATAGGTTTTTGCTTGTCCGCAAGCGGCTCCCAAAGCCGGGGCACCGGCCCTTCGGCCGAGCGGCATACGACTTCGGTGATCCGTTCCGGCTCCGGGGAACGCTTTTGCTTGATCTTGAGCGCGCAGTCCATATAAGGATGGGAAATCGAGCCGCAGGGATATGACTTGAAAGTCAGGCGCGAAATTTCCCATGCTTTGCCGAGCTCTAAAATCTTGTCGTAGCGATAGCCGTTCTTGCCGCCGAAGGCGCTGAAGAAGCCATGCGTGCCCTCGAAAACTTGGGCCGGTCCACGGAAACCCTCTTTCGCCAACATCGTCGCGATGACGCCGCCGTGCGCCGACCAGCCCGGATGCATCCTCTTGGTCCAAGTGCCATCGGTAAGATATTCGATGATTCCCGAGCTCTGGCTGCCGCACAAGCCCAAAGCATCCACCCATTGTTCGAGATTTAGACCATAAAGCTTACCGGCCGCGGCGGCCGCGCCAAAAGTCGAGCAAATCGCCGTCGGATGAAAGCCGCGGGCGTGAAATTTTCCCGGCGCCACCAAGCCGACCTTGCACAGGACTTCCGTGCCGGCGATGGCCGCTTCGAGCACTGCGGCGCCGCTGGCGCCGACTTCCTCGCCGACCGCAAGCGCCGTGATCCCAGAGCAGCAACCGGTATGAACGATCGCTTCCTCCAGCGTATCGTCGTAATCCAGGCCATGCGCCAAGGTGCCGTTGGCGATGACTGCATTCGCCGCCGCGACGCGGTTCGACGTACCGATGAGGGTACTTTTGGCATCTCCGCCGAGTCTCCGCGCAACGTTAATCACCATCGCTCCGAAATCCATCGTCGACGAAGCCAGCGCGATACCGAGCGTATCGAGAAAAACCAGTTTGGCCTTCTCGACAACCGCTCGCGGCACGTCGGCGAGTTTAAGCGCGTTGGCGAATCGGCCTATGCTTTGCGAGTACGGCTCCACCCTTGCTCCGTTGTTTCGTGATCTTGGTTTTTTTAACGCTCTTACCACGCGCACCGGTCAAAGCGCGGAACAGCGGGCTTAAGCTTTCAAGTTGGTCGATGCCGGCGACGAGTTGAATCACCTTCTCCGCATGATTGTTCGGCAGCCCCAAGCGAGCGCATTCACGAAACTTGTCGGATAGCTCCGCCCAGCTCATCGGCTTTTCCGGGTGGCCGCGCGCGACATCATAGCGCCCTTCAATGACCCGGCCGGTCTTGAGCGTGATGCGAACTCGCGAGCGCACTTGATCGTAGCCTAACCGTTCCAGTTCATCGTCGACATAAAGTGTCACCCGCTTCATCATTTCGACGACATTTTTGTCGCGCACCTTGCGGTCTTGAAACTGGGCGATGCCGGCTTTGCGCTCGAGCACGGCGATCGCCATGCAGAAAGGTATGCTGAACTTCCCTTCCAGTGCGGTCTTCGGCATCGGATAGATCAGTGCATTGGGGACGTTCGAATTCGTACCGACTTCGATGTGATCGATATCCTGGGCGGTAAGGTCGTGCTGCTTGACCAAGTCCAAAATCAAATCCTGCGCCGGATGAGAAAGCGAGCCCGAAGGGTACGGCTTGATTGAAATTCCCGGCTCTTTCATAAAGTAGGGTTGACCGAGCCGCCCGGCGATTTTGCTGTCGTCGTAGCCGCCCGCCATGGCGTTAAAAAAACCACGCGGGGCTTCCAGAATATTACTCGCCGCGGTGAATCCGTCTTGGGCAAGCATGGCCGCCGTAACGCCGTTCTCCGCAGCGCGCCCGGCATGGAGCGGTTTGGTCATGGTGCCGAAATTTTCGCGCAAGCCCGAAGCCATGCTGGCGACGATGCCGAGCGTACGAATTAGCTGCTCTTCCTTGAGGCGAAGAAGTTTGCCGACCGCCATGGCCGCGCCCAAGCCACCCATGGTCGCGGTCGAGTGAAAACCGGATTGATAGTGGTGCGGATTGATGGCATCGGCGATGCGGCACTCGATTTCGACGCCCAGGATGTAGGCGAGGAGGAATTCTTGACCGCCGACTTTTTTTTTCTCACCGACGGCCAATACGGCTGCAAGCACCGGGGTCGTCGGGTGCGTCAGCAAACCGTAGACACCCTCTTTGGAAGTCGATAGTTGCGTGTCATCATAATCCATCGCGTGGGCGGCCACACCGTTTGCTAAAGCCGCCTTCGCTAGCGGCGCTGACAGAGAGGTACCGAGAATGGTCGACTCCTCTCTGCCGTTCATCTGCCGGATCTGCGCCTGGACGATGCGCGAGCACTCATCCGTCGAACCGGCCAGCGCGACACCCAATCCGTCGAGAATGAAACCCCGCGCTAGTTGGATCACATCCGGCGGAATATCACGATACCTGGTCTTCGCGACAAAGCTTGCGACTTCTTGTGTAAGTCCCATTTAACCGGTCCGTCTCCGATAAACGTTTGACAGAAAATCTCGCCCCGTAATACCCTCGCGCAACATTGCACCGGCGAACGATCAAGTTCAAGAGGAGTCCATAGCATGGAATGGCTGAGCGTCGTTTTAGGTCCCCTGTCGATGGCCGCGGGAGTTCTCCTCTTGTTGGCCGTCCTGGCCGCGTTTCTGTGGCTCACCGGCAAAGTCGAAGGCTATGATCCGGTCAATGAAATTCTCCTGCGGAATAATTCCGCCCTTGGTATTCGTTACGCTTTTTATGTCATCGCCGTCGTGTTTGCGTTGCTAGGAATTTTCGATCGCGCTCAGGGAGATTCCGGCGTTGTAGAATTCGCCCTGCACGCCCTTTTGGCGGCGCTTTTGATCCATCTATCGCGTTATTTAAACGACTGGTTAATCCTCTATGATTTCAACAATAACCGTGAAGTCATCCAAGAGCAAAATGTTGCGGTTTCGATCGTCGAAGGAGCGACGTACCTTGCCAGTGCTTACGTGATCAGTGGCGCGTTTTATGACTGGGAGAGCGGATTATGGATCGCTGTGATCTGGTTCTCGATCGGCCAACTGCTCTTGATCGTCCTAGCGTTACTGTATCGCGCGGTGACCCGTGGCGTTGCTGAGGCACTCGACAATCAGAATACCGCGATCGGCGTTTCCCTTGGCGGATTTCTTCTCTCCGGAGGCATCGTGTGCGGCGCCGTGATCAGCGGACCGTCAAGAGGCTGGCAACACGATTTCATCGTGGTGATTACGTATATCCTCATTTGGCTCGCCTTGATGGTTATTGCACACTTCCTCTCGGAGCTTTTGGTCTTTCGCTCTTCCCGTCTAAGCGATGAAATCATGCAGCAACGAAACATCGCTGCGGCGCTCTTTAAAGGCGTAATGTTTCTGGCCGTGACTCTCGGCTACACTCATGGATGATCGGTGATGAAGAAGTCTGCCAAAGTTAGTTTAGTATTTCTCTCCTCCTTCGCCGCCGCCGTGATGAACGGTTGCGGCGAAGATGGCGGAGACTGGGTCGAAGCGAAGCGCTGCGTCAATCCCGACAATGTTGTCGTCGAAGACCGTTGGTGTGAGGATCAGTCACCTCGCGGCAGCGGGCACGGCGGCGGCTTCTACCATCACTACTACGGTGGCCGCGGTTATTATCCCGGCGATGTCGCCTCCGGCGGCGGTAGGATTCCCCAGGACGGAGTAAATTATGCAAGCGCCAGCCGCATACCGCGCGGCGGCTTTGGATCAACTGGCAGAGCTTTCGTAGGCCGCAGCAGTTCCATTGGAAGCTGATTCAGCGACATCGAATGAAACGGTTTGCCATTAAACTGCGCGCCGACTGGGAGAAGAAAGTCGAAGAGATCGGCCTCATCTATCACCACACCGAGGGCCGTCCCTACTGGAACGAATCGGCCTATTACGTTTTCCGATCGTCGGAAATCGATCGGATTGAGTTAGCCACTAACGAACTACACCAGATGTGTCTCAAGGCAGCGCAACACATCATCGATAACAACCGCTTCAAGGAATTGGCCATTCCGGACGCGGCAGTCCCCGTGATCAAGCAGGCTTGGGAAGATGAACCACCGGCAATTTACGGCCGTTTCGATCTGGCATACGATGGCGAGCAATTGAAACTGCTCGAATACAACGCCGACACGCCCACCGCTTTGCTCGAAGCGTCGGTTGTCCAGTGGCATTGGCTGCAAGATCTGTTTCCCAAACTCGACCAGTTCAACTCGATTCATGAGAAGCTACTCGCCAAATGGCAAGAGCTCAAACCCTACTTGGCAAATCCCGTTCATTTCACCTATCTCGAGCCGCCGAACGTCGAGAATAGCGAAGACCTCATGACCGTGAGTTACTTAATGGATATCGCCAGTCAGGCAAGCTTTGACACAGTATTGGTGCGGATCGACGATATTGGTTGGGACGCGGCACGGAATTGTTTCATCGACCTGGACAATCGCCCGATTCGAAGCATGTTCAAACTATATCCATGGGAGTGGTTGCTGTGCGATCAATTCGCCGATCAATTGCTTTCTACTTACACTCACACACAGTGGATTGAGCCGATATGGAAAATGCTCTTGTCCAATAAAGGCATTCTGCCAATCTTGTGGGAATTGTTTCCAGGACATCCCAATCTACTTGAATGCCACTTCAACCAACCCAGGGGGTTAAATGACTACGTGAAGAAACCGTTGCTATCGAGAGAAGGCGCCAACCTGACCATCAGGCGCGGTGGATCATTGCAAGAAACCGAAGGCCCATACGGCGACGAAGGATTTATCTACCAGTCGCTGGCCCATATCCCGGCCTTCGACGAAGTTTATCCGGTGCTGGGAAGTTGGGTGATCGACGGCACAGCGGCAGGCATCGGGATTAGAGAATCCTTCTCTCCGGCAACTGATAATTTAAGTTGCTTTGTTCCCCATCTCTTCGAGTGAACAAGTCTGCGTGTGCGGATCCCAGCCTTGACATGCCCAGTAGCGTAAGCTAGCTTAAGCGCCAACTGGACACCTTATCCAGAGTGGTGGAGGGATAGGCCCTTCGAAGCCACAGCAACCGGTTCCGATATAAGGAACGCTGGTGCTAAATCCCGCCCCTGCATCAAGGGGGGAAAGATAAGGTGAGGTGAAGCAAACCTCTTCTTATCTTTGAGAAGAGGTTTTTTTTGGCTGAATGAATACGATGAGTACGCGACTCTCAACTGATCAGATCGAACGCTATAGTCGCCAAATCATGGTTCCGGACCTCGGCGGAAGAGCGCAGATCCGCCTGCGCGAGGCGCGCGTGCTGGTCATCGGCGCCGGCGGACTTGGCTCTCCTGCGGCGTTTTATTTGGCCGCCGCAGGCATAGGAACCCTCGGCATCGTCGATCCGGACAATGTGGAATTGTCGAACCTCCAGCGTCAAATACTGCACTCGACCTCGGATATCGGTCGGAAAAAAGTAGAATCGGCAAGAAAGAAATTGAACGAGCTCAATCCTGATGTCGAGGTAAAAACGTATCCCGTGCGCTTCGAAGATAACAACGCCGCTGAAATCGCTGCCGGTTACAACTTTATCGTCGACGGCAGCGACAATTTCTCGACCAAGTTTTTGGTGAACGACATCGCAATTCAATTGAACATCGCGTTTTCGCACGCCGGTATCGTTCGTTTGCAAGGACAAACGATGACCGTGCTGCCACGGAAAACCGCATGTTATCGATGCCTCTTTCAAGCGCCACCTCCGCCAGAAGAGATCCTGAGCTGCCAACAAGCCGGCATTCTCGGCGCAGTGGCCGGCACGCTTGGCACGATCCAAGCGACTGAAGCCGTTAAATATCTTGCCGGATTCGACGACGGATTACTCACCGACCGCTTGTTAACTTATGACGCCAAGACGATGAATTTTCACAGCGTGGAGATTAAGAGAAATCCCCAATGTGTTGCTTGCGGCGAGGCGAAAACTAAAGCACCGGTTCTGTCGGAAAATTACTGATGTGACGACGAAGGAAGGAAACACCATGAGCTTTGTCAAAGGATTGCAATGTCGTGAATGCGGCCAGGAGTATCCCAAGGAGCCGCTCCACGTCTGCGAGACCTGCTTCGGTCCGCTGGAGATACAGTACGATTACGATGGAATCAAAAGATCAATAACTCGGGAAAAGATCGCTTCGCGCGAGCGCAACCTTTGGCGTTATCGCGAACTGCTTCCGATCGACGGTGAGCCGAGCGTCGGTTTGTATTCCGGCTTCACCCCGTTGGTGCGCGCCCACCGGCTCGGCGCCGCTTTAGGCGTCAAAGAACTTTATCTCAAGGACGACTCGGTCAACCATCCGACCTTTTCATACAAAGACCGCGTAGTGTCAGTCGCAATCTCAAAAGCAATCGAATTTGGCTTCGACACCGTGTCTTGCGCGTCGACGGGGAACTTGGCGAATTCGGTGGCGGCCCATGCGGCGAAAGCCGGGCTCAGCTGCTACGTATTCATTCCTGACGGCCTTGAGCAGGGCAAAATCATCGGCTCGGCCATTTATGGTCCAAAAACGGTAGCCATCAAAGGCAACTATGATGACGTCAATCGGCTGTGCACTGAAATCGGCGATAAATATGGCTGGGCCTTCGTCAACGTCAACCTGCGCCCCTATTACTCCGAGGGCGCCAAGACCCATGGGTTCGAAGTCGCCGAGCAACTCGGCTGGAAGCTGCCGCAGCATATTGTCGTCGCATCGGCGGGCGGCACGATCTTGCCCAAGCTCGCCAAGGGTTTCAAAGAGCTGATCAAAGTGGGTCTGGTCGAAGATACCGGCTGTAAAATTTATTCAGCGCAAGCGGCCGGCTGCGCGCCGATTATTAACGCATTGCACAAGGGCACCGACCTGATCAGTCCGGTCAAGCCCAATACCATCGCCAGCTCGATCGCCATCGGCAATCCGGCGGATGGCTACTACGTCATCCAAGCGGTCCGCGAGTCAGGCGGTTGGGGCGAAAGCGTCACGGACGAGGCAATTATCGGCGGCGTCAAGTTGCTCGCTCAGACCGAAGGCATCTTCACTGAACCCGCTGGAGGAACCGAGGTTGCGGTCACCAAGAAACTTATCGAAAACGGGCAGATCCCGCGTGACGAATCGATCGTCATCAGCATTACGGGTAATCATTACGGGTAATGGATACAAGACTCTCGAAACCGTCGCCGGAAGCGTAGAGAAGCCTTTTACGATTAACGCAACGTTAGAGAATTTTGACGAGCTGTTTCATCAGTTGCAGCCGGCGGCAAGAATGAAGGCTGTGGCCACGTTAGCAATGTCTTAACGCGATTGAATTGCGTCATTCCTTCACCTTGCAAGGCTTCAGATGACGGACTATTCTAATCTCAGACATCAAGACTTAGGTTTAGTTGCGAAGGAGGATTGTTATGTCGGTGCGTGTGCGTGTGCCAACCCCGCTCAGAAAGTTTACTCAGGGTGCCGATGAA
>VBKY01000586.1 GCA_005879255.1 Deltaproteobacteria bacterium | reverse complement strand
ACGGCAGTTTTGTATTGATGCGCGATTTAAATTTTACCATCAACCACGGCGATGTGTTCATCATCATGGGTGGAAGCGGCTCTGGTAAGAGCACATTGCTCAGACATCTCATCGGTCTGAACGAACCGGCGCAGGGAAACATTTTCTACGGCGACGAAAATTTCACCAAGGCGGATCCAGCCAAAAGGCAGGAGATGGTTAGGCATACGGGTGTGCTGTTTCAGAGCGGCGCGCTGTGGAGCTCGATGACGCTGGCGGAAAACATCGGCTTGCCCCTGGGAGAATACACCGACTTGAGTCCGGCGGAAATAAACGAGATCGCCTCGCTCAAGCTCGCCTTGGTTGGGTTGAAAGGCTTCGAGGATTATTATCCGTCGCAAATTAGCGGCGGCATGCAGAAGCGCGCCGGACTGGCGCGAGCCATGGCGCTGGATCCGGAAATCCTATTGTTCGACGAACCGTCGGCTGGCCTCGATCCGATCAGCTCGCGCTTGCTCGACGATCTGATTCTCGAGCTGCGCGACAGTCTGGGCTCGACGGTGGTGGTTGTCACCCATGAGCTGGCGAGCATCTTTACCATCGGCAACAACAGCGTGTTTCTGGACGCGGAAACGCGGACCATGATTGCCGGCGGCGACCCCAAGGAGCTTCTGGCCCATTCGCAGAACCCTACGGTGCACCGTTTCCTGACCCGCGGAGAAGAGGAAAGAGCATGAATAAAAAAATCAGCCCAACACTTATCGGCGGCTTTGTCCTCGGCGCTCTCGCCTTATTGGTCATCGCAGTGATCGCCTTCGGCTCGGGTAGGTTGTTCCGTAAGACAAAAGAATTCGTGGTTTATTTTGACCGCGACGTCAACGGCCTCAATATCGGTGCGCCGGTGAAGTTTAAAGGCGTCGAAGTCGGCTCAGTCAAAAATATTCTGCTTCAGCTCGACCAGAGTCTGGAAGTCCCGAGTATTCCCGTGCTTTTTGAAATCGATTTGAAAAAAATCACCAGCAGGGGGGGCACTCTGACGCTTTTGGAGGATCCCGCCGCATTGAAGGTTGCCATCGATCGAGGACTGCGGGCGCAACTTCGAACCGAAAGTCTGGTAACGGGCGTGCTTTATATTGGCATCGATCTCTTTCCCGGAACCCCTGTCAAGTTCGTCCAAGCTGCTGGATCTAAATATCCGGAAATCCCCGCCGTCCCCACAACCCTCGAACGGGTCGAGGTTACAGCCGGCGAAATCCTCGCCAAACTGAGCGAGGTTGATTTCAAAGGAATGATGGATTCCGTTTCAAGAGCGGTGGACGGGGTCGGTCAGCTGGTCAACTCACCGGCTCTGAAATCCGCTCTGCAGAGACTCGATCAGATGATGCCGAAGATTGACCAAGCGATAGCTGAGATTCGCAAAACGACTGGCAATCTCGACGGCAATATTACAACCCTGTCAGCAAATTTTCAGCAGACTTCAGACGCAGCTCGCGAAGCGATGCAGCAAGCCTCCTTAACCATGAAGCAAACAGACGCGGCTCTCAAGGAAGCCGAAGCGGCAATGATCAATATCCGCGGTATCAGTGATCCGGACTCTATCACCTTTTACGAGCTTGGCAGAAGCCTTCGAGAAGTCTCCGCCGCAGCGCGATCCCTGCGCCTGCTGTCAGATTCCGTTCAGCGAAACCCCAGGTCTCTCATCTTTGGTAAACCGGAAATGCGGGAGGGGAAATGAACCGCTCGATCAAGTTAATATTCGGGATTGCAGTCGTTGGTCTGTCACTGGCGGGCTGTGGCACTTTCTCGCCAAGGCCCGATCCCTCGAGGTTTTTCACGCTATCGTCGCTGCCGCAGGTGGCACAAGCTTCACTGAAAAACTCAACCGGGCCGGAAAAGATGTTTCTCGGGATTGGCCCGATCAAGTTTCCCGGCTATCTCGATCGACAAGAAATAGTCGTCCGAAGCGCACAGAATCGGTTTGAAGTTTCTGAGAACGACCGGTGGGCGGAACCGCTACAAGAAAATTTCTCCCGGGTTTTATCGGAGAATCTTGCACTGCTTCTGAACACGGATCTGATCGTCATTTACCCGTGGTCACCCGCCAATCGCCCGCGATACCACATCGAAATGGAGGTGCTACGTCTCGAGGCTAACAGCGAACGCAACGGTCAATTGTTTGCGCGCTGGTCTGTTCTGGATGGCGCAGATAAGAAAGTGGCTGTCGTCAAAGAGTCACGTGTTATTCGCAATGCCCAAGAAAAATCGACCGATGGTTCGGTGGCCGCTCTGAGTGAGGCTGTCGGAGATCTGAGTCGGGAGATTGCTGATGCGGTCAGCGCAATTGACGGGAAGAGAAAATGAGAAGGAAGGGCGCTGGAACACGGGAAGATTGGAATATTGGAAGAGTCGAAAGCTAGATTTGACGAGCCTGAATGCCAGCTAAAAAATAGAAAAATATCATGACGCTACTTCTAGCCTTTTTCATTGGATTCTTTGCCGGTCTGCGCTCGCTGACCGCTCCTGCGGCGACGGCGTGGGCTGTGTACTTGGGCTGGTTGAAACTCGAGCGCCCGCTGTCTCTCATCGGCTCGGTTCCCGCCGTCGCGATTTTTACACTGCTCGCGATCGTCGAGCTGGTCGCTGACAAGCTGCCGCAGACACCAAGCCGCACATCGCCGCCGGGCCTGATCGCGCGCATCGTGATGGGCGGTTTGACGGGCGCGTGCGTTTCGGCTGGCGGGGGACAAGGAATTTTTCTTGGCGTGCTGCTTGGCGCCGTCGGCGGCGTTGTCGGTTGCTTCCTAGGCTACCAGGCGCGCACGGGGCTCGTGAAAACGCTGGCTACGCGAGACATTTACATCGCGCTGTTTGAGGATCTCGTGGCGATTGCCGGCTCGCTGTGGGTGGTGTCGCGATTTTAGGTGTGGCCTAAATTTTTCATCACCACCGATGAATTAATCAGGCCTTCTCGATCGAGATCCACGGAAGCGCGAGCGGAAAACCTGAAATGTGCCTGATGGGCGCTATCTACAAAATTCCTTCGGATAAACATGAATGGCTTCGCGGCGTATTGCCGCAGGATTGGAGAAAATGATGACGGCAATCTCAACCGCTCGGCTGCCCAAGGGGTTCACGGAGAAAATCGCCAATGTAGATGGCGTAAAGATCAACTATAAGACAGGCGGGCGGGGACCGGTG
>VBKY01000585.1:2180-5412 GCA_005879255.1 Deltaproteobacteria bacterium | reverse complement strand
CCTTCCAATTGATGAGCACGCTCTTTGATTCGCGACACCATAGAATCTCAATCGGTGGAGACAAAAACAGCACCGGATCAAAGTCGAAGTCGGCGAGATTACCGAGATGGGGCACACGACTGCAGTCGATTTTGTCGCAGCGGGCCGTCTGTGTGGGGCACTCTCTACGATGGCAAATTCGACCGGCATAGGTTCGATCGGGTCGGAATACAAACACCTCCCATCCGTGGTAAGTCGAGGTGATCTGGCGGGCGGCCCGAGCGATCAACGGCAGATCGGAAAACGAGTCGACCACAATGGCGAGGTCGATATCTTGCGGGTACGGATCTTCTGTGACCATCGAACCGCATAAGGCTACCTCGTGGACGTTCGTTGAGCCCGCGCATTTGCGGGCGAAGGTTTTGGCCGCTTCAAATAACCGTTCTTTCCTTTTGCGATCATTCCGCTCTTGCTCAGCAAGCCGCTCGCTGATCGAAAGCCTCACCATGACGCATCTTCTCCAGGACTTATAGTTATGTTGCCGCGAAAACGGAAATGTGCAGCTCCGATCTAAGTAGTTCGAAATCAGAGCTGTTGGCAGTTACAATAGTTGCCCCGTAACGTCTGGCGGTCAAAGCGATCAAAGCGTCATTTTGAAAGTCGCGGCGTTTGTTTATGTCCCAATTCTGTTTGTCACCAATCTTTCGGACGAGTCTGCCTGCCTCCCACCACTCTCTCGCCGAAGGCTCCCAGGCGACAGTGGCCAGTTCAAAGAGGCTCGTGACAAGCCGCTCGGCGTCACTCCCACGCGCCCCGCGCCGGAGCTCCGATAAGACGACGGCTGAATGTCGGATGATGTAAGCTCGCCTGATGTTTTCCAGGGTCTCCTGATACAAACCTCTTTCCCAGTGATCGATGTAGACATTCGTATCCAATATGGCCAAAGGCATATCAGGGCTTCACTATGCTGCCGGGCTTCAATGATCGGCGCGTTTTGCTCATGAATTCCCAAAACTCTTCCATTTCGTTAACGCGCTCAACCGACAACCGTATGACCTCTGCCTCCGTCTCGACCCCGAGCGCTTTCTTCGCGCGGTTAAGTGCGCGCTCGTCGACAAAATAGGATTTCCGTTTCAATTTTCCACTGGCTGCCATTTTTGCCACCTCGATTTTTGCGAACATACATACACATTATCTGAATTAGGCATACATCTCAACTGCAACTGGAGAGTCACAGAAAATGGAGTAACCGAATGGTGATGAGTTTCCGGAATCATCGTCCGTGTCCGTCAATCCGCAAAGTCTACTAATTCGTGTCGCCACGACCCAATCGAGGCGCGCATAGACGCGGAATCGATTGCCGAAAGTCCAAAACACTCTCTGTAAGCTCCGTGGCTCTGTGGTGAAATTTCTCTGGACTAGTCTCTGGTCGGACGGGATCGCGGTTGGCTTTCAGCGCAGTCGAGCGAATGCATTGCCGAGCGCTCAGATAATCGCTGCGATCGAGTTTAATCCAAAATCTAAAATCGAAAATCCAAAATTGAGTAAGTGAAAGCTTACGGGTGCAATTTTATGGGTAAAAATGCGCAGATCCTGGCCCGACTCCGCGAGCCGCATAGCCCAACGGCCGTTCATTCACGTTTTCGGAATTGCGAAACGTGATAGAGAAGCCGCGTGGAAGAGGACAGCTACAGGCAATCGCGTCTGTGCCGCCTGCTCGGCAATCCGGTCGCGTTCGCCGTCGTCGAACTGCTTGCAGAGAACAAGGAGCTAAACCCCAGCGAGATCGCCCGCGCGGTCGGCAGGAGCGTGCCGCGCGTGAGCAATGTACTGGGCGCGCTCCGTCTGGCCGATGTGGTGCGTTACGACAGCGACGGAAAACGCAATTATTATCGGCTCAAACATCCCAGGGAAATCCGTCAAGTCCTCGCCGCGCTCTCCCGCGTTGTGGAGGCTGCCTCCAAGGTAGCCCCCCGCCACCGCTAGCCTTTGTATCATTTCCACGTTTTCGGAATTACGAAAACATGGAGGTTCGCTTCGAACGCAGATACAGACCATCATTACCTCGTAAGTTCGTTATGTGGCTTTAGTGAGGTTACGGAATTTCAGCAAGCACACCGCCGGTGGGTAGACGATTCGCTCACGCGTGAGAGGATGGCGAGAAACGCTCGCTGGTCGGAAGCGATCGCGGTTGGTCGCGTGGCTTTCAGCGAGCGAATGCATTGCCGAGCCTCAGATAATCGCTGAGATCGAGTTTAATCCAAAATCTAAAATCGAAAATACAAAATTGAGTGAGTGAAGCTTACGAGGCCAATTTTACGGGTAAAAATGAGGCACTAAGCGCGGAAAACACTAGATTTTGGACGAACATTCCAAGTTTGCGGCGACTTAGCTTGGTCTGACCCGGCCTGCTTTCTCGGAATCAGTCGCTATCCATAGATCAGGAATCTTAATCCGGCGATTAAAAGCGTCGCCTCGATAAGAAAGATGAATATTCTCTCGGGCAGCCGATCCAAAATCTTTTTTCCGATCAAAGAGCCGAAAATCATGATCAATCCGAGACCCAACCCCACGGTGACGCTATGGCTCGTCAGGATCGCCGTGCTTCCATAGGCGACCAGTTTGGTGACGTGCATTACGACGGTTGCGAGCGCTTCGGTGCCGATGAGAGCGCCTTTGACAAGCCCATACGCCAGGAAGAAAGGAATCATGATCGGTCCGACACTTCCCAATAGGGCGGAGAGAAAACTAAACACGGCGCCCACGATCGCAAATGCGCGCAGCGGAAGTCGCATCGCGCTGCTTCTGCCCGCGCGGCGGTAGACCACCACACTGATTAGAAAAATTCCCAGGAGACGCGTAAGAAACGGAAGCGGCGCCGATGCAAAGAGGAAACCGCCGACAAGCGCGGCGGGAACGCCGGTCAGAGCGAACCAACCGACGACGGACAGATCGAGCTCTCTTCGATTAAGCCATACACGACTTAAGTTCCCCAACAACTGTGCCACGGTGAGAATTGGAATCGCGTCACGCACGCCGAAGGTGGTGACGAGTAGCGGCAACAAGACGGCGGCGCCGCCGAAACCCGCTACTGCTGCCAAGATAGACGCCACAAAAGCGCCGCCCGCAAGTAAAATCAGATTCCCAACATCCATACTACGAGCTGCCGACTGGGATCGTTAAACTAATCGCCATTTTAATATTTATTCCGACCCGGCGAAGAACATTGCATTGATAACCGCACTTGTTATCT
>VBKY01000585.1:0-2160 GCA_005879255.1 Deltaproteobacteria bacterium | reverse complement strand
TCAAGGTTCCGAGTGTAAGGTTCAACGTATAGCCCAAATGTCTGGCAGATCGCTCATCAATGCAGGAGACAGTTCCAATAGTTCCAGCCGTTCAAGTAGGGGAACCGTTCCAGTGGTTCCAGACGTTTTAAACGTTTAAACTACGGGGGTCGTCGGATCGCAACTTCACAGGAAATCGTGACAACGCGCTAAAAATTCTGCGTCGTCCGCTGGCGCTGTTCTAACGGCGATAAGTCGAAAACAATCCCTCTGTGAGCTCCGTGCCTCTGTGGTGAAATTTCTCTCCACAAATCGGTTGTCGGAAGCGACGCGGTTGGAAATTTGAGTTTTGTTGAGAAGCTGAAGAGCGAACTCGGATTCAAAGCGGCCCTGCGTAAGCCAATATAACTGGTCGTGTACGCTGTCAACGTTTTGTTGACAAGACTCATGGTCGGGAGTTATGCAGAGGCCACGCAGATAGAAGAAACAAATCATGAAGCAAGCCCACGCAGAGATCTTGCACCAGGCGCTCAAAGAATCAGGTATCAATTTCGTCGCCTATCTGCCGGATGACCAGATTCATGACGCGCAAAAATTAATTACCGAGGATCCGAGCTTCATCACAGTCGGGGCAAGCAGCGAAGCCGAAGCCGTTTCGGCGTGCGCCGGTGCCTGGTTGGGCGGTGCTAAGCCGGCGTTGCTGATCGCTGATTCGGGATTTCTCGTCGCGACCTGGCCCTTGGCTTCGCTTGGCGTTTCCTACGGCATTCCCATGCTGATTTTGATCGCCCACCGCGGCGAAGTTGGCGACCGCGCCAATTGGCGTTTTATCACTTACAAGTTTACCACCGAACCGATCCTTCAAGCACTGCAGATCCCGTATGTCCGCGCCACCAGGCCCGAAGAAACTAAAGAAGTCATCATGGGCGCGAAGCTGTCGACTTTTCTCTGGCAGCATCCAGTGGCGGTGCTGCTGTCCGGCGAAGTGTTGCGCGACTGAGGAGGGGTGATGAAACGATTGGACTGTCTTAGTCTATTGGGGCCGCTCATCAAGGACGACGATCTCGTCGTGACAACTCTCGGATGGGTCGCAGGAGAATGGTTTGCGGTGCGTCACAAAGAGTCGAACCTCTACCAGATCAACATGGGCATGTGCACACCGCTCTGTTTGGGCCTGGCGCTGGTGCTGCCGCATCGCCGCGTGATCGCCATCGAATCCGACGGCAGCGTGCTTTTGAACTTGGGCGCCATGGCCACCCTGGCGAACAAGCGTCCGTCCAATCTCACCGTGATTGTTTTCGATAATCAATGCTATATGGCCACCGGAGGTCTGCCCACGGCCACTGCCGGCGTCACCGACTTGGCCGCCATGGCCAACGGAGCAGGCATCGAGAACTCCTGCTCGCTCAGCGCGCTCAATGAATTCGAGCGTGAGGCGCGCGCCGCGCTACAGCGCAAAGGCCCCAATTACATCGTCGCCAAAGTGGAAGCGGTAGGCAAAAGAATGAGCACTGACATGGACGGCAAAGAAGGCAAATACCGCTTTGTGCGCTACATCGAAAAAACCGAGGGAATTAAAATCATCGGTACGGCGGCAAAATAGTCTTTTGTTACGTGGCTAGAGTGGGGCGTCGATCAGTTCACTCCCGGTCACAGATTCAATCAAGTAACTTGTTCCGAATATCGCTGCAAGTTCTCTAGTGTCTGTGGGGGCTTATGCAGATCGGGAATCCACGCCGAAGCTATCGGGACGTTTGACGTGAGTTGGGCTGCTTTGATAAAGCTCTCACACACAAGCGGGGGTATCGAGGTATCGATCGCGAGTTTGTTCGGTAGGGGGCAAGGCCGGTCCATGGTCGCCAGGTTCAAGAGACCGTTCGCTGCACTAACTGCCCTCGTCGATGTCGAGCAGTACGTGCGGTTCCCGGTGGGAAAAGAGTTGAGCAAGTGTTTAACTGACGCAGGAAATTAAATAAAATTGGTTATTGATCATCCGAACTACCGGGCTGAGGCAAAGCTTGCACCGGAAACCAGGCGGTCCCTTGCGGAAGATCTCGAGGCGTAGGACGTCCCATGGAGAAAAGCAACGGTAGAAAGACCCGGCAGCTTGAAGTTGTGTGGCACGAGGTTGCCCGCGACAACTCGCATCCCACGGCCGATCAGATCTACCGAAGGGTGCGC
>VBKY01000573.1 GCA_005879255.1 Deltaproteobacteria bacterium | reverse complement strand
GAGCGCTACGGCAAGCAACCCCGGGCCCATTCTGCCGAACCATGCGCTAGTGATTATTGCGATGTAAAAGAGCGGCGTTCGGAGTGTGGTGTAGCGCTCCAGCGAGTTCGTGACACCCAGCGCCACTACGACACTCAGCGCGGCAAACCCGTATTGCCAAACCGCATGGGGAACTCGCTGTGCCAGAGAGTCTAGCTTCAAGACGCCCGCGCCTCCGCCTAGATGAATCAGAGATATTCCTCAATGTGTCCGTGAATGAATGCGTGGAAAACCCAAACTTCAGTCATCCTATCAAAGCTCCAGGGTCATCAAAAGATCCCTGTCAGAGACGATAAAGCGAAGCCTACGTAGCTAAACTTGAGAGCTTCGACCCAGCACCAATACCTGAATGAAACGGCTGTGTATGTGTCGCGGAAACTTCACGATGCGAAAATGTCTCGCGCGCGGTCGTTTCTTCTCTTAGTAGACGATGCGAGGTCAAGAGACAGGATTGTTAGAAAAGTAAGGTTGGCGGTCAATTTTCGTGAGCTTTGAATATAATATTTCTTCGCAATACTTTTATTCGGTAATTATTGCGCATCGCAGAATATCTCAAGCTTGAAATTGTTGCACCCTATTCAATGCCGATATTTCGCCTGCTGGCGATAGCTCGTCACATTTCTTTCATCACAGTTTTTCCAACCGAAAGACGGAGCAATCCATTATGTTCCAAGTTTCAGTTACTTCCGCCGCCATCTAGACATTGATCTGCTTTGGTACGAGCCTTGCTGAGCTAACTTAAAGAAAGAGAAGCGATTCAGATTTTCAAGCCAATCCGGACACGGCCAGGGCGGAATATGCTGACGCAGCCGACTATACGACAAGAGGTTGCAGCAGGAAACGCTTCAGCATCGGATTAGAGACTGGCCAAATCGACGATCACAGGCAGGAAAGGGTTTATGCTCCTACTCAACATTCAAAGTTCTCCTCGCGGTGCGAAGTCTGCGTCCATCGCTGTGACCAATGCATTCTTGGATGCTTATCAGGCTCTGCACTCCGATGCGATGATCGACACACTTAACGTGTGGGAGGAGAACCTGCCGGACTTCGACAGCGAAGCGATCGGCGCGAAATACAAGGGAGTTTCTCACAAGCCGATGAATGCGGCAGAAGCTGAGATTTGGGAACGAATTCAAACTCTTGCAAAACGTTTTCAACGTGCGGACCGCATCGTGCTCGGCGTTCCGATGTGGAACTTCGCTTTTCCTTACAAGCTAAAACAGTTGATCGACCTTGCCTGTCAACGTAATTTCCTGTTTACATTCGCGAACGGTGTTTTTGGCCCCCTGCTGAAAACGCCACGTGCCTTGGTAGTTTACACGCGAGGCCAGACCTATTCCGAGGACTCCCCGACACCACCGACCCGGTTTGACCATCAGACAGCGTATATCAACTTTTGGCTTCATTTCATCGGAGTACAGCAGGTGGAAACGGTAATTGTAGAGAACACATGGAGTGACAATGCCGAAGAGAATATAGCTAGAGGTCAGAACGAGGCGCGTAATCACGCTGCCAGCTTCTAGCCGTATAAGCGTTACGCCTGCGGAAACAACGATGATCAATGAACGATTGAGTCAGGCAGAGATTGAAAATACCCTGGTGAACGTTAGTTCGGTTTGATCGCTAGCGACGCGAATCGAATTTGATCAGCCTTCTTCTCTCTTCGGGCAGTTCAATGATCCGGACGTCACCACCGTGGCTCGATCTCTCGATACAAAACTAGCGAACTTGATCAAGAAGGCTGAACGATCGGCAAAAGAATCGCGAGCCGTCTGACTTAGACAGGAGACGTCGATTTCAATAATCGAAACCGATAAAATTGCCCCAACCCGCCACGTTAAAGCACAGAAAATTCACTATACCTACCGCAGCTTCGGGAATGCGGCCGGTGTAACGTTCGTTTCTTTTCAGCGCTTTCGCGAAACAATGGATGACCGGACCCGCTCACTCAGTTGCTCGGGGATCAGATGTCCGAGACCCGCCGCGTCGTGTTCAAGCCGTAGTCGCTGCGCATGAAACTGCGCGAGGTTTGCGTGGTGGCCGGTACTGACAATACAGGTATCCGGCAGGCGTTCGTGTAGCAGGTTGTAGAGACGCGTCTCGCTGGCATCGTCGAGCGAGGCGGTGGCCTCATCCATGAACAGCCACTGCGGTTGGTAAAGCAACGCGCGCGCAAACGCTACGCGTTGCTGTTCCCCTCCAGAGAGAACTTGCGCCCAATTTTGTTCCTCGTCCAACCGGTGCGCCAACTGCGGCAGCCCGCAATCGAGCAAGGCCTGGTTGAGAACACCGTCAAGAACCGAGTCACCTTGAGCCGGATACGTCAGCTGGTCGCGCAGCTTGCCGACGCCAAGGTAAGGCTTCTGCGGCAAAAATAGCACGCGAGCGGCGGCGGGCCACTGAACCGTGCCGCTGCCGAATGGCCAGATGCCGGCGAATGCGCGGAACAGCGTGCTTTTGCCTGATCCCGATGGTCCGGTCATGAGCATGGAACTGCGTGGGGCCAGCGTAACGTCAGTCGGGGCGATCAACGGTCGCCCGTTCGGCAGCGCGACGCTGAGGCGCTCGACCGCGAAGTTCGGTTGCGCGATATTCGTGACCTGAATGCCGGCTCCGTCCTGTGCGGCGAGACGAGCACGCTCGGTGTCGTTGTAAAAGCTCGTGAGACGATCAACGGTCGCTCGCCATTCTGCAAGATCCACGTAGGCGTTGACAAACCACGAGAGGGCTTCCTGCACCTGCCCGAACGCCGAGGCGGTTTGCATCAAGCCGCCAAGCTGGATGGTCCGCGTGAAATAGTGCGGCGCGGCGACCACGAACGGGAAAAT
>VBKY01000572.1 GCA_005879255.1 Deltaproteobacteria bacterium | reverse complement strand
ACCTGCGCGACCAGTTCGTCGGGATACAATGCGATGGGCGCTACCAGTTGCTGCAACTTTTCTGCAGTCACTTGCGCCGGCTGAACCGCAGACGGCGTAGCAGCCGTGGCCTCTTGATTGGCCACTCCCGCGCAATTGCTGGTTACGAATAGAAGCGCACACAAAAGAACCGATGCCATAAACCGTTTGATTAACATGATAACCTACTCTCCTTGCTGGCCAGCGGACTTTCATTGATCTTTCGCGCCGGCTTGTTTCCTAAGCCCTGTCGTTTACCAAAAGTGATCGCGCCACATTTCCCGAGTGCTCCAATCGGCCAGGTCTTGTTCACGGCGGACGGCGTTGAGGTAAGTCTCCTGTTGACCCGCATCGCGAAGTCGAATCGTGGTGGTGAGTGCAAGCGGCTGATGGAGCCGGTTTTCAGTTATTCGCGTCGGGCTCCAAAAGCAAATTCTTATCATTTGGTCCTGCGGAGTTTCGCTACGATTATTGTGAACGGAATTGCCGGTCTCGGATGGTGCCGATTGCATCGACATTCTCACGCCATCGTCCGCGAAAACCCAGCGCCCCAGCCAACGATCTCGATCCGTAAAGCGCTGTTGGCCCAAGGCGTGCCAGAAAAGCTGCCAATCAATCTCCGCGATCTTCATACCGCGCCCCTTTCGTCAATTTACTGCAATCTTCCTTTCGCTAATTCTGTGGAATATTTGCCGCTGCCTCGGCGCAGATAACGTAGACGCCGTTGAAACCAGGTTCCCCGCGGCCAAGCCCAATTTTGCCGGGGCAGCTCGTCCCCGTCATACGCGCCGTTGTTCACTCTGCTTTGTCGAAAGATCAATTCCCATGCGTTCATTGCCATTTCTCCTCCGGCGAATGACTAATTTCCAATGATCCGCCCCATGTCCCTCGCAAATTCATCCCGCAAGCCTTTTGCCCTCCCACGATTCGCTGAGAGGTTGTTTGGATCTATTTTTCTCTTTCCACTGGAGCAGCCCGCGACGCACATATGCGGGATTAAGACCCAAGGCGTCACAGACGCTTTCAAAGGAAAAAATCCATTCACTGCCCGTTTCGGCGATCCACTCTGCCGCATCCTCAAAAAGCTTCTTTGCTCGCTTCTGCCGTGAGAGCAGATTCTCCTGATAACTGCGAACCGCGTCTTCTAGGATCGCCAACATGAGACTCTTTTCCGGTTCTAAGACGGTCCTTCGTCGGAGATTTTCAAAATACTGCGCAGACATCAGCGTGTCCGGCTGAAAAAGCGAGGCGATTTTCTCATCATTCGTGAGACCGGTTTGGTCTTTTGTGATGTTCGATCCGGCGCTTTGCCACTCCATTCCGTTAACCTCCTAATTCACTGCGTTACCCACATGCGCGGCGAGCCGGCGTGCGATCACTTCCTGACTTGCCGCTCCGATGATGCGGTCCCTTTCCTCGCCGTTTTCGAACACGATCAAGGTCGGTATCGCTGCAATGCGAAATTTCTCCACGACAGAAGGATTATCGTCGACGTTTAGCTTGACGACCTGGGCGCTCCCTGCGTATTGCTCGGCGACCGCTTCAACGACTGGCGCGAGTGCCCGGCATGGGCCGCACCATCGGGCCCAGAAATCCACCAAAATGGGCCCCGTGGCCCCCAACACGATCTTCGCGAAATTGCCGTCGTTTACTTCTTCGATGTGCGCTGTCATATGCCTTCTCCTCGTATAATCTCTTCAATGATCGCCTTCGTCATGCATCCAGCGGCCGTCAGCTCCACTCCTTGCCGATGCATGTCGGCCAAGAGTTTTCTGCCCGCCTCATCGATGAAAATTACTTCATTCAACACGACTCCGACCTGCTGTGTTTCGGCGCCAGCCTCCTGCCAGCAAGTTCTCAATTCCTCGAGCCAGGGCCCGGTAAGTCGTCCTTCTAGTTTGAGTATCGTTCTCACTGCGTCTGTATCGGTCGTGATTTTCAGCATGAGCAAAAGAATAAACGTTTATATCGGCTCGCCATCCACGACAGTCACAAAAACACCGTGGAGATCATCCCTGCCCTCAAGGAGCGCGCGATCTATGGCGATCCTCTCGATACCGAATTGATCGAACCAACCGACGGCTACCAGGTCGCCGCCGCTGTCGTACAATTCAAGATAATCCTGCGACCTTGGCGTGGCCGGGTCATCGTATACAGCGACCGCGCCCACCGTTTTGCCGTCAACCACCACTGGGGACAGCGAAATCAGATTCAACGACCGTTGCGGCAGGCCGAGAGATTCGATCGTGATCCTTGGCTCTTTGGCGCTTTCGGCTGCTAGTTCGGTTGCATTCGCGATCCAAAGGAGAACCATTAGCTCAGCGACAAAGGCAAAGAAAAAACTGATGGCCAGAAGGATCTTGTTCTTCAGTGACATAGCTCATTCTCCCCCACGTCGATTTCAGTTCCAAGTCACCTGCCTGTGAACCACGACTTTCCGGCCGCTCTCGTCCTCCTCGACCATCGGATCACACCAACAGAAATTCGAGTCCAGATGATTGAGTCCGATCGGCATCTCCACCGGTGCTGTCGCTGGTAAAAACCACGCGCGATTCTCGAAGGTCATGACGGTCTCCTCAGTATTCATTCGAGCTTGCCGACTGGCCGCTCACGGCGTCAGCGAATCATTTTTCTGGCCACGTTGAATTTGTTCACGGACCACTCGACCACCGTCGAAACAAGCGCTTGCTCCATACCTTGAAGCGCGGCGCGCGCCATCAATTCACTGCCCATAAGAAACAACGCTGCGAGGATTGGAATTTCGATCTTCATAATATTCACCACAAATCACGTCTTCTTCTGGAGATAACTATCCCAAGGCGTGTGCCAAACCGGACGACGTTGGGAGTTTTGGGCAAGTGGTCCAGATACCTCTGGTTTTCGGTTCTCGGAACGACGGGACCTTATAGCGTGACGATGAGCGCGTGCCGACCTATCGGCATGCGCCGATATCCTGACTTGCCTGGGGTATTGTAAGTTCATCCCGCTAACCTTTTGCCTTTGGCGCCGGTCTGTTTCTTCAATTCCTCGAGATGTTCCGATCTAACTCGCCCAATTGTGCGCCCATCCGAGTTCCTTTCGATTTTCAAAGTCATTTCGTTAGCCTCATCACTTGTAATGGCAAATTGCCTGCCATCTCCATATTTAGTTCGTGCCCGATTCCAGCAATTGCTGACTTTCGGCATTTCCTGGATGTGAGTTCACAGCCGCACTGTGGGCAGGGACACGGCTAGCTAGTAGAGAGGCCGTTCACTGTCGGATGGGACGACGAGTGGTTTTAGGCTGGGGGCGCTAATGCTTTAGGAGACGGGAGGGAACGTTTACGCAAACTTGAAACGATTTTTGTTGATGCCCAGATTTACGATCTTCGACTCAAGAGTCTGTCGCGGGATTCCTAGCTTGCCGGCGGCGCCAAACGGGCCCGCAACTCGGCCCTTGCTCTCTGCCAGTGCCGCCTCGATCATTTTCCTTTCCTGATCTTCGTCAAGGCGCAGTAGTCGACTTGCGGATGCGCTCAGCGAAGACGCCTCTTGTGGTGATTCGTTTTTCAACCATGTCTCGTCGACCGAGAACGTTTCTCCATCGCACAAGATCACGCCCCGCTCGACCACGTTTTGCAGTTCA